>CAYNRI010000103.1:0-8999 GCA_964399575.1 uncultured Rikenellaceae bacterium | reverse complement strand
AAAGTAATTGTCATGATGCAACAGTCTGGATGTTTACGAAGTTTTCAAGATGGGAGGGAACTTGATTATTGGATATCAGCATTGGGTGATTTTCCGGTTTTCATTAATCCATAAATAATGAATCCAATTCCCACGGCAATGAAAGGGAGACTCAAAAGTTGTCCCATATTTATAGCCATTTTATCCTCAAATCCGACTTGGTTCTCCTTTACAAATTCAATTACAAATCTTGCTGTAAAAAATAAAACAATTGCAAGCCCAAATAAGAATCCGTTTTTAAGTCTGGCTCTTATTTTTTTATAAAGCAGCATCATAATTGTAAAAATGATAAAATAAGAAATCGCCTCGTACAATTGAGCTGGGTGTCTAGGTATGTTATCTACTCTTTCAAAAATCACACCCCAGGGTAAGGTTGTCGGAGTGCCGATAATTTCAGAATTCATAAAGTTTCCAAGTCTGATAGACACAAAGCTCAATCCTGCAACAACTGCAATCAGATCAAGAGTGTCAATAATTGAATGTTTAGTCTTTCGAGAATAGATATATAAGGCAATCAGTAATCCTGATACACCACCATGACTTGCCAGTCCTTGATAACCACTAAACTTTATTCCACCATCGGGAGGAAAGGTGATTGGAAGAATCATCTCCAGAGGATGTGATAAATAGTAAGATGGCTCATAAAATAAACAATGTCCAAGTCTTGCCCCTGACAGAATGCCAATCATACTGTAGAATGATAATTTTTCCAGATTCTCAGGCGGGATGGATTCTCTTTTATAAATCCATCCCAGAATACAGATGCAAAGGATTAATCCACTTACGAACAGGAGGCCATAGTATCTGATAGAAATCCCTAATACATTAATAATCTCCGGATCAGCATTCCAATTGATATAGCGTAAAATCATAGTCTATATTTGTCTTGTTAAAGTATTGCTGTTTTCTGCTGCCCATTCTTCATTCTGCGGTCCATTCATTTTTAAATCATTTGTCCGATTTCAATTTACTGTATATTTCCAGGTCTGTATAAAACTCACCTGTAAGTAATTCTCCTTGCCGTTCAATTCCTTCAAATCTGAAACCCAATTTTTTCGGAATATTTTTGCTCAATATGTTTTCAACCGCACATTTTATTTGAATTCTATTTATTCCCTGTTTGTTGAATGCAAAATCACAAAGCTTATCAACTGATTTTGTTACAATCCCTTGTTTCTGGTATTTCTCGGAAAGCCAATATCCAATTTCTGTCTTTTTATTTTGTTTGTCAGTGTCTTTAAAGCCAATCAATCCTGCAAATTCATTACTTTTTCTTATTGCGAAAACATATTCAAATCTGTCGGCAGTAGCCTTAATTACAGAATCCACAAACTTTTCTGTATCGGATATTTCTTTTGTAAATGCTACAAACGGCAACCATTTTCCCAAATAATCTCTTTGATTGTTAATCGTATTAAAAATATCTATCGAATCCGATTGCTCCAGTTGTTTTAATTCTATCTCTGTATCTACTCTTATTATCATATTTGTCTTTTTTGTTTGTGTTGAAGCTTACGGTATAGCTGCCCCGATGAAGCGCAGCGAAGAAGGGAGCGAGGTTTCTGACTGCCGACCCGGTAGCAGTCGGGAGCAAAAAGTGTGACGACGCATCAATATGGTTGAAACATCAATAAGCCTTTTATTATACGATATTTTATTCTTGAAATAAGAAAAATACATGGGAACTAAAATTCCAATCAGGGTGTATAGAATAACATGCGGTATCAATCCTGCATTTATTCCGAAATTTTTGTTCAATAAAGTATTGACCCAGCTATGTCTTTCATTATATGTTGGTTTAAACTCAATCAGTGAAGGAATAATTTCAAAGTTGGTCTCAGCAAAGTGAATGCTTATTAAAACCTTAATAGTCTGGTCTATAAATACTAATAAAAAAATCAATATTATTACAGTTTTGCTTTTCATTCCAAATCATTCTTTATCTCCGGGCATCTATTTTTTTGCTTGATGTTCCCTCTGGCTGTGATTGTCTGAGAGAAAGAAATCCCGGCCGAAAGTTAAAGGACAAACCTGGTCGGAATATTTTAAAAAAGGACATCATATTATCGAAATATTATCGAAAGTGAAGATTGATTGGATAAGATCATATATTTTTAATCCCAGTTGACTATAATTTCCATTAGTAACAGTTTTATAATCACCAGAGATATCCATCTGTTTTGCAATATTTAACATGTCCTGTGATATGTCAGTCCCTGTAACTTCAAATCCTGATTGTTTAAGAAATCTGGTTGACCGTCCTGTCCCGCATTCAAAGTCAACTGCTTTGTTCCCGCTAACATGTTCTGAGATTATCTTTGGCAGGTCCCTGTCTGCAAGGAAGTATTTATTAGGAAATTCGAGTTTCGCATAAGATTCACCTCTGGTTTGATTTCCCCGGGAATTTTCGAATGTTTACTGATTAATCTATATTCAATCGCCATGATGAATGCCAGATACAGAACGGCAGCAGTCCATCCAAGACGAAGGGTCAGGAAAAATCCCGAACTGTATATTAGAATTGAGACCAGATTGGATAAAAAGACAATCCAAATGGGAAAACTATCATGGATCTTTGTAGTTATCATGATAGAGAGATTTTCAAGTTAAAGTGATTTGTAAATTCTTATTAACTGCCATGATGTTAGATTGTTACCTGTAATATAATTATTATGCGTTGTATTTTATTTTAATTTCTTTGTTTATGTCTGTCAAGGTTTTGATAAAAGTATCTTGATTTTCAGGTGAAATTGATATTGCTTTAGTGTCTCCATATTCGATTACAATACAATTCCATGATAAAGTCGGTTTAATGATTCCTGCGACTGTCTTTTGATTAGTTCTTATTTCTTTAATGTCTTGTATGAAAACGTTAAATTTAAATGGTCCACATTTGGCAGATAGTTTATTTTTGTCGATCACATAATAAGTACTAGTCCAGCACCACAAAAATAATCCAATTATTATGCTGGATATCAGAATTTTAATTATAAGTTCAGATGTCCCTGTTGATTGTTTTAAAAGGAAAGGTAATAGAAAACCCAGGAAAATAATCAGAAGACTTACTATAAAGAGCAATGATCCGAAGCTTTTGCTTTTTTTTGATTTGAATTTATTATTCATATTTGTCTGATATGTTATAAAGATATGTAGGTTTAGTTTTCATTAATAGTAACATCAACATAGATTTTTTCCCAAAATTTTGGTTCAAATACAATCACATCGTCATCTGTATAGGGAATATTATCCGTACCAGCGTAAACATGAATAATATCATCAGTTAAAAAGCTTATTGTTGTAATAATTGTTTTGGTCTCCACTCCCAAAGGGGGTGTTAATGTCCATTCTTCATAATTAGGACTTCTAACATGTACATTAGGATTATTATATGTATCATCATCTGGTAATGGCGGATCATCAGAAATATAAGTGCTATCACATTGCCCAAAATATATTTCCATTGTCTGATTATACTCTCGGAAATCTTCAACAGGTAGATTAAGGGTATATAAATCTGTAGTAATTATTCTCCCATTTTGTTGAGTTTGAAAATTAATCAGATTAACATTACTATATTCTATTGGCAACTCAAGTACCGGCTTCAAATCCATACGAATATACAACATCTTCAAAGTAACATCATTTTTGAAGTAGCCACCTCCCTGACCATCTGGATTATCATATACATTACAACATAGTGTCGGTGTAACCGGGATAGTAGATTCAATGGAAAAATCTGCTGTTAATGTTTCAGTTCCAGTAGCGCCCCCCACCAGAACTATAAAATCTTCATCATATCTGGTAGAAAGATAACGAACAGGCCCAAGTTCTGCAACAAGACTCATCGGTGTAATACTGGTTACAAAATTGCCAAACTGAGTATATATCAATTCTTGTTTGCTGTTTTGTGATTTAACATTTTTATCAAAATCAAGAACCTCTTTCGTGAGTTTGATATGTTGTTTTACATTACCATACTTTTCTTTTCTACATCCGGCAAAAAGAAAAAAGATTAATAGGAGTATTGAAATTTTTTTCACTTTCTTAATTTTAAGTGTTTTAAATTAAATCTAATGGTAGTCTGTCTAAAAACTTCCTGATTACCGCTGGGAAAGCCTCATCAAATTAATTTTCCTGAGCTCTCCGGAATGATAATCTGCTTTCACAAAAACCAGGGCAGGAATATTTATTTTGGCAAAAATCCTTAAAACTGTTTCTGTGTGACTAAAAATGCCCATTGTCTCTTTATCGTTCCGTAAGGGTCTTCGACAATAGCCTGGTGACGCCTGCAGTGATGCTCCTTTTCAAGAGTGTTTATGAGGTTTTTCTCGTAATATTCAGCATATTCACTGCGACGGATCAGGCTTTCCTTTTCTGATTTCGTACATGGAGAGCTATCCGGACACATCCTGCATTTTTTTGGCTCTTTGGACCATATTACCCATGGCCTTGTTTTCATTCTCATTTGTGACCTTAAAATCTATTGGTATATTATTCTTTGAATCAACGGTAGTCTGTGCATTGTATGCCACCTCAGTGATATTGTTGCGTATCATGATCATCTGGCTATCCGGGCCTGACAAAGAGATCTTTGATTCACCTGACTCTTTCAGCTGTTTTTCAAGTTCTCCTGAAGATCGTTCCTTGTTCAGGTATCCGTAAATGAATAGTTTAAGTAAATCTGAAGGATGATAGGCAGGACGGCCATTTTCAGAATGGTCCATGCTGAATCCAAACTCTTTAATAGAAAGGCTTTTGACAAAAAGGTCAATTATCCGCACTTCATTTTCAGGATCAATAGACTGATCAAGAGATACCGGGAAAGGATTAGTCTGTGTTCTATTATGTCCTTGTATGAATTTCATGGATTCAAGATACAAAACTCATCAGGTTTGTAAAAAGCAAATACTTAGAGTTATCAACAATTCATTCAGGTTTTTAGACAATCTGACGGCCCGGCAGAAGGGTTCAGTAAGCGTTACCCGACGAAGCGTAGCGAATACGCAGGTGTGGTTTTTGCCTGCCGTTATGTTTAGGCCATTATCCATATTTATTTATCATGTCCGTTTTATAGGCAGTGTTTAATTTTATTCTGGTCATTTAGATTCAAATGTTATTTAATTGTCGATTTGGAACTCTGTCATATAGTTAAGAGGATTAGTGGCTATATCAATTCAGGATAAATCCACATTCTGTGATTGTCGATTTTGCACTCTTCGTCTGCAACCATTCGTACAGTTTATAGGCCCTAGTATTATGGTCTAAATCTGAACGAATTGCAACATGTACTTTTGAAATGAAAGGATATGACCTGTTTTTTACATTGTTTTTATCGGGAAAAATGCCGTTAATGGCTATTTTAGGCACTTCGCTGTCAGGAATCCGGGCCTGCAGATCTTTATAATTATTGAAAGTATAACAAATACCATCTATGTTATTTAAAATCTCACCAAAAACCTGAGACATACCACCTATCGCACTTTCAGGAAAATCACCCGGTTCTAAACCGTCCATTACTAACTCTCTCAGCACCTCCTCACTACCTGAATTGCGTGGACGTGTGAAAACTTTAATACTTGCGTTATTTCCACCAACTTGAGACCAATTGGTAATCTCTCCGGTATATATTTTCTGAACCTGATCGACTGTCAGAGATTTTACAGGATTATTCTTATTAACAACAAAGACAAAAGCATCTAATGCGATAGGAGTTTCAATTAACGTAACTCCAACTGAGCCGGCATGGATTTTTTCATCTGGAGAAAGAGTCCTGTGTGTTAGGATAATATCAGCGTTCCCATCAATTAAATTCATAAATGCACCATGTGTTTGAGAACTTTTAACACGTTCCCAAAAAAAGTCTTTATACTGTTCGGGGAGTTCCTTATATATTGGATTTAAAGTCCACTCAGAAACTGTTCCGGGTGGAATCCATATATAAGGTACATCCAACAGTTTACACGCTACCATCACATTCAACACTCTTGCAGAAGTAGAGCCATCAACCTTCGGATAATTTTCAAATGAAATATCTTCGATGCCTGCAAATGTTTCTTCGTTCTTGCTACAACTCACACTAAGGAGGAGCGCAGACAATAATAAAACAAATCTATTCATGATATTTTCTCTTTAAATTTCCGATAAGTGGAACTTGGAAATAAATTTCTATCCTTTGGTTAACCATTCGCAATTTTGGTGCCATTGCCTGTAACGGGAGTATGTCTGACAACTCACTCAGATTTCCTGATCCGGCTTATTTTAAGCCCCCTAAGCCAGAGTGAGTTTTTATCTGGTAATTCGTATCTCTCCGGAAACAGCCTGCCAAAACATAATATTTTAAATTTAGTTATTAAATCCCGTCTCTTGGTTTTTTTCTCCAAATTTTTCGTTTAAAAGATTCATAATTTCATCTCTTTTTTTACCTTTATTTTCTGATTCTTTAATGAGAAGAAATACTTTAAAAAAAGATGATTGAGCAATTTCAGAAGAAAAATGTCCTATCCCCTGATTCCATATAATCAATGCAAAAACCTCTTCTAATTGCTCTACTGTTATACCAAGATAATAAGCTTTAATAATTTCCCGGGTTGATTGTCTTATCCGGCCTAATCCTACAGCATTCGCCAATGAAATCAAAAGCTTATATTTTAGTTCGATTGCAGAATTTTCTTTATTCCAGATATTATCCCAGAAGTTAACTGTTAAATCGGCTAATTTGGGGTCAATATCCGCATATCGTGGCATTACAATAGGTTTGAGCGGCAATTCTCTATCTTCTTTTTCAATTTCATTTTCCCGGAAAAAATAGCAGTAATAATTATTCTCAGCATCTTTTTCGATATGATAATCAAAACCTAAGTTCTTCATTGTGTTATACAACGGAATCGGCTCAAAATTTTGAATTATAAGCAGACCTTTGCCTTTTTTTGTTTGTTTTGCCTTAAAAACAATTGCCTGTAAAAAATTTCCTTTCAGTGTTCTGACATCAAACTTTTCAAAATCAACTTTATTTTTTAACCATTCTTTCATATTATTTCCAATTTAATAAACGTTTTTCACCTTGCAGATTACGTATTTCTGTAACATCCTGACTTGCTTCGATAACTCCTTTATAAATGCCTGACTTATCACGCAATGCAAAATACTGAATTAATATAAATTTGCCTTTCATTTGAATCCAGAAATCAGCTTTGTCTTTTTTACCTGTTTTAAATGCCTTTATAATTTTCTCTACAATATGTACACTTTCGGGTGTATGACAATTCTGTCCCAACCTTCCGACAATAGCAGGGGAACGTGGAAAAAAACGGTCTTTTGCCTTGTTAAAAAACAAAACTTTATCGTTCTCATCAACTATGGTTATATCCACTGGCAGATGATTGAAAGCCAATAAAACCTGTTCTGCGTTTAAACTTCCTGTATCGGTAATTATGTCTCCTTTTTTATTAATGTCGCTCTCTATAATTATTTTTTTTGCATCTGCTTATCCTCTAATTTCAACATATCGTGAGGGGTAATATTTTCAATGGCATCTTTGTATGTTTCAATCAAGATTTTGCCATCCTCACCATTCATCATGCCTAATGTAAAAGCCATTAGGTCTTCTAATCGTTTTTCTGAGTTGTTAATGTATTCTGACATATTTTATGTTTTTAATTTAACTTAATTTCATTTACTGTTCTTTCATTTATTAGTGTGGCAAACATCCTGGCGGTATAATTTAGTGGTTTTTGCCTGACGATAGCTATCGGGATGTCACGGTGCAGGATTTAAATTGCGAGCAGATGAGCGTGTTCGGGTGCAAGGACAATTACAAATTTGTCTTGATAGGAGGGCTAAGCAAAAACCATGACAGCCTGTCCCGATCCATCGGGAAGCTTATGAATTATGCCTTCCATGTTAGGCAAAGTTATTTTTTTTACTCATTGTATTCTGAATCCTTTTATCATTAGCCAAATTGCTAAAAATATTTCATTCAAAACTATCGGTAATAACAAAACTTGAAATAATGGTAAATCAAGTCCAAACAACTTTATAATTGTTATTGATAATAGTATCAAAGTTGCAATAATTCCCCATATTGAGATAAATTTTGGAATAATTTGGCTACGATAAAATAAAATATAAAAAAATATTGCACCTGAAATAAAGAAATATATTTGAATATCTCTGTAAATTATCTCTCTATAACTTACTAACGTTGGATTTAAAATAAATATACCACCAATAATCATTAATATTCCTTCTATAAGCCTGGATACCAAATAAGTATAATTTAATTGTTTATTATCCTTTGAATTAAAAATTGGAAACATTAATAATGGTATGCCAATTACCGATAAACCACTCATAATATCTGTTATTACACCAATAAGAATGTTTTTTGTGATTGAATACGTAAGCATGCTATATGCCACTAAAATTAACAAACCTACAATAACTGCTCTTTGGTTGTTTGAAATTGTAATCATATTAGTATTTTTTTGAACTTTCGTAGAATTTTATTGGACAGGCGTTAAGTAAAATACAAAACTACCGTTTATACTTACATTAAAAAATTTATAATCAGTATCAGATGTTTTAAGCCAAAATAATTGTGGCCCTACCAGAATCCCCCATCTTTTGGCTATGAACCATTCCTTATCTATACTCAAATTTATTCCATATCCATTTCCGCCATCCTCCCCAAATGCATCAGACCATTTTTTCGCAAATGAAACTTTACTATATGCCCCTAAGACAGAAATTTTTAAATCAATGGGCGTTTTATAACAAAATCCTTATCCAAATGCATCAAGATTTATATAATCATAGTCTCCAACTTTTTGTTTGTTCAAACTACCGAATTCTCCAATTTGAACGGCAAAATTATCCGTAATGCCCCAACCAATAGCATGATTTTTAGTTACTAATGCGAATTAAGAGTTAAAAATTAAAAATATGTAAGCAGCTGCGATTCT
>CAYNRI010000102.1:0-9019 GCA_964399575.1 uncultured Rikenellaceae bacterium | reverse complement strand
CTTATGTTATAGGCTGGAGATTCCTCATTACGTCCCGCTGGGGCGTGACTTCATTCGGAATGACACGATGTTTTTGTGTGTATTAGGGGTAGATAAATTGATTTTCGAGCGATCTTAGAAATTATATTAATGATTCCTGATACTTTTAAAGTAAATAAACATGCTTAATTCAGTCATATGGCAAAAGTAGGACTGTTTTTTGGTTCATTTAATCCCGTTCATATCGGTCATATGGCTATTGCCGGTTATATTATCGAATTTACCGATCTTAAGGAAGTGTGGTTTGTTGTCAGCCCGCATAATCCCCTGAAAAAGAAAAGCACGCTGTTGCCTGATTATGAACGGCTCCTGATGACTGAACTGGCAATAGGTGATAATTACAGGCTCAGAGCATCTGACATTGAATTCCGCATGCCTGTTCCTTCATATACAATAGATACTCTGGCTTATCTGAATGAAAAATTCCCTTCAAATGAGTTTATCCCGATAATGGGAGAAGACAACTTATATACTCTCCATAAATGGAAAAACGGAGAGGAACTTGTTAAAAGAAACAAGATAATTGTCTACCCCAGGCCATACACATCAAAGCCATCTTCAACCCAGCTCGATAAGATCCTTGCTTCATCTGATATACAATTTGTCAAGGCACCCCTGATGGATATATCCGGAACCTTTATCAGGAATGGTATAAAAAAAGGAAAAAACATGTCCTATTTTCTGTCTCCCCCGGTGTGGAAGTACATCGAGGAAAAACATTTCTATGAGAAATAAGACTCTGAGACTATGAGACTTTCCTGATAATCTCCATCCCTCTCTCAAGTGCCTGCCTGTTAAGAGGGATCATATGATGATACCTTTCAGGCAGAGACTCTTCCAATCCCTTTACAACATTTTCAAGTTTAATAATTGGCTTGACTTTCAGATAGCCCCCGAGAACAACCATATTGAATATTTTGGGATTATTCATTTTACCTGCTTCCTCAACAGCATCAATGCTATAAACTGAGATATCCTTTCTTTCTGGTTTCCTTGTAATACCGTTTGTGTCATAAATCAGGATACCACCTTGTTTCACTGAATTCTCAAATTTATCAAGTGATTGCTGATTCAGAATAATGGCGGTATCAAACTGTCTCAGGATCGGTGAACTGATCCTGTCGGTACTGACTATAACAGTTACATTTGCTGTTCCTCCCCTCATCTCAGGTCCGTAAGACGGCATCCAGCTTACTTCCATATCCTGCATCACGGCAGAATGTATCATTATCTTGCCCATTGACAGTACTCCCTGTCCGCCGAATCCGGCAATAATTATTTCTTCAGTCATCTGGTAAAGTTTTTCATTTTTATTCTGCAGTCTTTTTTTCCGGATCTTTCAGATCTCCGAGGGGATAAAAAGGAAACATGTTCTCCTCCATCCATTTATTTGACTGAACTGGTGTCATTTTCCAGTTTGAAGGACAATTAGAGACAACCTCTACAAAGCATGTTCCTTTATTAAGTTTCTGATACTGCACCGCTTTTCTGATCGCCCTTTTGGTCTTTCTGACATTGGCAGGAGTGTGAACACTTTGCCGGGTAACATAATACGTTCCCGGAAGAGTCGCCACTATCTCAGTCATCTTCAGTGGATTTCCCATCGATTTAACGTCTCTGCCAAATGGTGATGTCGAGGATCTCATGCCAGGCAATGTAGTAGGTGCCATCTGACCTCCTGTCATCCCGTAGATGCCATTATTAATGAAGATAATGAGAAAGTTTTCGCCTCTGTTGCATGCATGAATTGTCTCTGCAGTACCAATAGCAGCAAGATCTCCATCACCCTGGTATGTAAAAACGAACTTATCAGGCAAAAGTCTTTTAATCGCTGTAGCAAGAGCAGGTGCCCTGCCATGGGCTGCTTCCTGGCAGTCAATATCAAGATAATTATATAAAAATACTGAACACCCGACAGGTGTTATACCTATTGCTTCCGACTGCAAACCCTCTTCATCTATTATTTCAGCCAGTATGCGGTGGACTGTTCCATGTCCGCAACCGGGACAGTAATGAAGAATATCATCAGTCATTACCTTTGTCCTTTTATAAACAAGGTTTTCAGGTTTAATTATCTCCTTTATTCCAGTTACTTCTGCCATGATTTAACCTCCAATGATTTTTGATTTCAGAAATGTTACAACTTCATCGGGAGTAGGAACAATGCCTCCCATCCGGCCATAGTGATAAACCGGAACTTTCCCGTTAACTGAAAGCAGAACATCTTCTACCATCTGCCCGGCACTCATCTCAACAGACAGAATCAGTTTCACCTTATCCGCAAGTTCGCTTATTCTTTTCGAGGGGAAGGGAAAAAGTGTTATCGCACGAAGCAATCCTACCTTTAATCCTTCATTGCGGGCTATCTGCACCGATTTCTGGCAGATCCTTGCACTAGTGCCGTAAGCAACAAGAAGATATTCAGCATCATCACACTGGAATTCCTCAAATCTGACTTCGTTTTCCCTGATCATATTGTATTTATCAACCAGCTTCTGATTGAATTTCTCCTGATTATCGGAATTGAGCTCCAGAGAAGTGATAATATTTCTTCCCCTTGTTGATGGCTTACCTGTTGTAGCCCACTCCGGGACAGTTTTTGATCTTTCTTTATGCGGGCTGAGCCAGACTTTCTCCATCATTTGCCCTATTGCTCCATCTGAGAGCATCATAACGGGGTTGCGGTATTTAAAGGCCAGCTCAAAACCAAGATCCACAAAATCAGCCATTTCCTGAACTGAAGCAGGAGCAAGCACTATTAGGTGATAATCACCATGTCCCCCTCCTTTTACAGCCTGAAAATAATCCGACTGAGCAGGCTGGATGGTTCCGAGCCCTGGACCGCCCCTTACAACATTCACAATCAGGCATGGTAGTTCGGCACCGGCTATATAAGTTATGCCCTCCTGTTTCAGGCTTATACCCGGAGAGGAAGATGTTGTCAGAACTTTCTTGCCGCAGCCTGCACCTCCGTAAACCATGTTTATTGCAGCTACTTCACTTTCAGCCTGAAGTACGACCATGCCGGTTGTCTCAACCGGATTTGCTTCCATCAGGTATTCAAGTATCTCGCTCTGAGGTGTTATCGGATACCCGAAATAGCCATCGGCTCCGGCACGGATAGCTGCTTCTGCAACAGCTTCGTTGCCTTTCATCAGTCTTAATTCCCTTTCCATTATTAACCTATAATTTTGTCTTATAAACAGTTATAACGCCATCAGGGCATACGATCGCACAACTGGCACAACCTATGCAAAGATCCGGGTGAGCAGGATATGCATAATAGTAACCCTTGTGATTAACCTCCTTAGCCATTTCAATTGTTCCTGTCGGACATGAAACCATACATACTTCGCAGCCCTTGCATCTTTCGATATTAACGACAATACTACCTCTTATTTTTGCCATTATCTGATTATTTATTTTTTTATTGGATGAGCCTCCCTGAACATTTTCAGCCTTACAGACAGATCCATGAAAAGATCACGCGGGACAAGAGAGACACAGGCCCTGAGTCCTTCATTCCTTTCACTTCCGGTTATATCAAGAGAAATGGCACTCACCCCATACAGTATAAGTTCACGCAGGAGCTGTTTCCCATCCATTCCCGGATATGAAATCGTGAAATAGAATCCGTCTGCAACAGGTACATCTATATCAGTATCATATACTATATTAAACCCGTTTGAAACGAAAATGTTCTTCATTATCGCAGCTTTTTCAGCATATTCCTTCACATCTTCCCTGTAATTATAAGTACCGTCATTCTGGGCTTTCATAATAGCGGCAAGACCATATTGTGCTGAATGTGATACTCCTGCCGATAATGCGTACAGAGCTCCGAACACAACTGAATGTCCAAACTTATCTGATGTATAATATCTTAGAAGGTCAGGATAAGAACGGTTAAACAGACTGTCTGATATTACAAGCATCCCGATTCTCTGGCCTGCATAACTGAATATTTTCGAACTTGATATCAGTATCACATAATTATCTGTATAATGTGCTATTGTTGGCTGATAAGGAGGTTCTCCGGGTCGTGAATAATCCTTTCTGAAATCCATTCCAAAGTAGGCCAGATCCTCGATAACAATAACATCATATTCAGATGCAAGCTCCCCGATTATCGAAAGCTCTTCTTCGGTAAGGCAGATCCATGCAGGATTATTGGGATTTGAATAGAGAAGAGAGGAAATTTTTCCGGTCTGCAGGTATGATTCAAGTTTAGGTCTCAGTTTTTTACCCCTGTAGTTGTAAACATCAAAGGAGTAATAGTTATGGCCGAGCATTTTAACCTGTTGTTTCTGCACAGGGAAACCGGGATCGAGGAACAGTGTGCCTTCTTTAGTCTGGTCGTTCCGGTTGGCAACAAGGAAGATCATCATCCCTCCCATCATTGATCCTACTGTGGGAATACATCCGCGTGGACTTACATCTACGTTAAGGAATAACTTAACAAATCTGGATGTTTCGTTCTTAAGTTGAGGCAAACCTGTTATCTCAGGATATACTGCCGAAACGCCGGTTTTGAGAGCCGCTATTTCAGCTTCCACACCGATTGAAGGTGGTGGTAATCCGGGAACGCCCATTTCCATTCTAACATACCTGAGCCCTGTTTCCCTCTCAATAATATTAACAAGATGAACTATTTCGCGAATTGATGCTGACCCGGCATCGGGTAATCCATGCTTCCGGGATAGTTGTTCTATTAATTCTGCTGACAGAGGTATTTTATGCATAATTGAAATCAGAATTTACGGTTATCGATAACACGTTTTGCCTTCCCTTCGCTTCTTTCAATAGTCTTTGGTTCAACAAGTGTAACTTTTATACCCAGGCCTATTGCACTTTCCAGATTATCCTGAAGCCTGCTTCGCAGATTCTGCAACTGGCTTATTTTGTCCTGGAAGAATTTCTCATCAACCTCAACCTGCAACTCAAGTGTATCAAGGTTATTTACCCTGTCGACTATTATGCGGTAATGGGGTTTTATTTCGCTCATTTCAAGCAGTATTGTTTCAATCTGAGACGGGAAGAGATTAACGCCCCTTATTATAAGCATATCATCACTCCTTCCAAGGCATTTTTCCATCCGGACAAGTGTTCTTCCGCATTTGCATTTTGAATAGTTCAGCCTTGTAAGATCGCGCGTTCTGTACCGGATAAGGGGTAATCCCTCTTTTGTTATTGTTGTGAATACAAGTTCTCCAAGTGATCCTTCCGGCAGCACCTGCAATGTATCCGGATCTATAATTTCAGGGTAGAAATGATCTTCGCTAATATGCAAGCCATCCTGCTCATCGCACTCAAACGCCACACCCGGGCCTATTACTTCGCTTAATCCGTAAATATCAATTGCCTTTACCTTCAGCTTTGTTTCTATTTCTCTTCTCATGTTCTCTGTCCATGGCTCTGCTCCGAACACACCAGCTTTCAGCTTCAGTTCATCGCGGTTGATGCCATTTTCCTGGATTGCTTCGGCCAGATAAAGAGCATACGAAGGGGTACATGCAAGTATCGTGCTCCCGAAATCACGCATAATCTGAAGCTGCCGGTTTGTATTTCCGCCAGAGACCGGGATCACAGAAGCTCCGATCTTTTCACCTCCGTAATGCAGTCCAAGACCGCCGGTGAACAGGCCATAACCGTAGGCGATCTGAATGAAGTCATTTCTTCCCGCACCAGCCGAGGTGAGTGTTCTTGCCATAACTTCAGACCATGTTGATACATCACTTCGTGTATATCCTACAACAGTCGATTTGCCTGTTGTGCCCGAGGAAGCATGAATACGGACTATCTCACTCATTGGAACAGCAAACATGCCGAAGGGATATGTATCCCTGAGATCGCTTTTTGTAGTAAACGACAATTTTGAAATATCATCGATGCTCTTAATGCTGTCAGGTCCCAGACCCCTTTCCTGTAATTTATTCCTGTAATAGGGAACGTTAAAATAAACCCGTTCAACAGTTTCCCTCAATCGTTCGCTCTGGATCTCCTTTAGCTCATCGCGATCCATGCATTCAAAATGTCTGTTCCAGATTTCCATTTTCAATAAATAACTCGATATGTTCTTTAATATTTTCAGATCCGGTAAAGATCACCGGCCCTCAGCAGCTCCATTTCATGATCTTTTAAGGCTTTGATAGCTCTCTCACTGTCGCTGCATTTCAATATTATTATAGATTTTTTAGCTGTGGGAAATGCGTAAGTATACTCAACACTTATGTCAAGATCGGAGAGTATTCTGAGAATGTTTGCATAATGTTTAGCCTGGTCGGGTACCATTACTGATATGACCTCGGTCACATTTACCGTGAAGTTATGTTCCTTCAGCACTGCCCTTGCTTTATCGGTGTCAGAGACTATCAGGCGAAGAATGCCGAATTCGTTTGTGTCAGCCACACTGAGGGCTGTTATTCTGAGGTTCTCACTGCCCAGAACCTCCAGCACTTCAGCAAGCCGACCCGACTTATTCTCGAGAAATACTGATAACTGACTTATAATCATAATTTTATTTTTTACCTGGGATTAATTTCGCTCCGAATATAATAATTTAAAAAATTATAACTGCTGATAGATTGTCACGAAGATCTTTCAATTCTGATCCTCGCGTCCACAACAGTGATTGCTTCCATACTGCCTATCAGGGGATTAAGGTCAATTTCTTTTATCTCTGTTGCATATCTCAGCAGGCTTGACAGTCTCACAATTATTTCCGCAAATTTCTGTTGATTTATACCCGGTTTCCCTCTTGTGCCACGAATTATCCGGTAACTTTTCAGGCTTCTTATCATTGATTCTGCTTCCCGGAAAGTCAGAGGTGCAAGTCCGGATGAGATATCACCCAGTACTTCAACGAATATCCCCCCGAGTCCACACAGTATTATATGTCCGAATTTTGGTTCATATTTGGCTCCGATGAAGAGCTCTGTTCCTGTTAACATTTTCTGCACAAGTACAGCTTTTACTTCAGGGATCTCTTTCATCCTGCTGAATTCAGCTTCAAGATGGGCCCGGTTCTTTATATTGAGGGTGACACCGCCTATATCAGATTTATGGACAGGGCCAACAACTTTCAGAGCCAATGGAAACCCCAGCTTTTCGGCAACAGGTAACAGTTCTTTTCTGGAGTGAACAAGCTCTTCCTCAATTGTCGGGATGGCAGCAGCACTGAGTAATTTCTGTATTATACCCGGCTCCTGGTAACCAGGGGGAGCTTTCTCTATAATGCTTCTGATAAGTGGTACATCGATCCTATCAAGAAATATCTTATCATCAGCCGGATAAGGTGTATTTGATATTTTAGTCAATGCTCTTCCAAGGACTACCTCGTCAGGAAAATTAATATGACCTTTGGCCAGGAAATAATCAAGCTCTGTATGTGAGCTTGAGACAGAAGGCAGTATTGGAAACAGAGGTTTACTGCACTCTTTTATCTTGCGGTGGAGCAGATCATATATCACCGACATATCATTCAACCCGTTACTGCCGAATATAACTGTCATTCCGTCGATCTCCGGCATTTCCTTATCAACATAATCGATAATCTTGTCAAGCTGTTCGCTCGTTGCTGTAGCTATCATATCAACAGGATTCGTTGCAGAAGCACCCGGGTTCATCATAGCCAGCAGATTATCGTGATGCACACCTGTTATCACGGGTATATTCATTCCCCCTGCGGAGAGGGCATCTGTAAGCATCACTGCCGGTCCGCCGGCATGTGTTATAATTGCAATATTCCTTCCTTTAAGGGGCTTATGAAAGAATACAGAAGCTACTGTTGTCAACTCTTCCCGGCCTGAACATCTTACTATCCCGGCTTTACGGAAAAGAGCCTCCACTGCTGAATCAGAAGAGGCAAGAGCACCTGTATGAGATGAGGCCGCCCTGCTTCCTGCCTCACTTGTCCCTGCTTTAATTGCTGCTATCCTGCATCCCTTTCGGATAAGGGAGGAGGCATGAATAAGAAGCTTATCAGGATCCCGGATACTCTCAACATAAATTAGTTTAACAGATGAGCTTGAAGCAGGATCAAAAGTATTGTCCCAATATTCGAGAACATCTTCCACACCTGTATCAGTACTGTTACCAACAGAGAAAACGCTCGAAAAATTAACACCTTTGGGGATTGCAGATTCAAAAATAAAAACTGCTGTTGCTCCTGAGCCTGACACAAGATCACAGCCTTTCTTGTCGAGCCTGGGAACCGGTGTAGTGAATATACCGTTATAAGAAGGTGTTATAACCCCGATACAATTTGGACCGATCAGAGAGGCTCCCGAACTTCTTATAAGATCAGCTATTTCCTTTTCAAGCTTTTTACCCTCTTCTCCTGATTCGCTGAATCCGGCCGATATTATTATAAAAGCTTTTGTGCCCTTATCCCTTACAAGCTTCTCAACTACCTGAAGGCAGTATTTTGAAGAGATTGCAAGAATAGCAAGATCTGTTTGCGGAAGACTATCAAGATCACGGTAAGAATTCACACCCTGGACAATATCCTGATTTGGATTTACAACATAAAGTTCCCCTTTGAATTTTCCGTCAATAATATTTTTCAGGATTTTCCCTCCGGGTTTGAAAAGATCGTCAGATCCTCCCACGACAACGATACTGCCGGGATTTATAAGTTTATCATTTATCATAACAGAATGAGGAGTGAATTAAAATTTAAACTAATCCGGAATCAGTCAGATCTCATAATCCGGCAAACCTCTTCAGAAAGCCAACATTCTGAGCCACAGCATATAAATAAAGCTCTGATATATAGCAACTTAAAAAATCCATCACTGTATCGGTCTATAAAGCAATATAATAAAAAAAAATATGACCAAACAGAACCTATCTCATATCCCGGTTAACCGGGTATCAAACTTATTTCATTATATGAGTATCAGGAATCATTAATACTATTTACAAATCGCTTGAAAATCAATTTAATTACCCCAGCCCCAAGGGGAGTAAATTGATTTTC
>CAYNRI010000101.1:0-9080 GCA_964399575.1 uncultured Rikenellaceae bacterium | reverse complement strand
ATCCTGAGGCCCATGTAAAAGGATTTGATGGTTGCAATTTAATTGCTTTAATTTGTAAAAGATATTCAGCTATTTTTTTTTCATTACTTTCCATAGAAGATGTATAAAGTTCATTTCGAGAACAGATTCATTCTTTTAAGTGATGAGCCTGACCGCTTACAAAAGTACGGGTTATTCTATAAATTCAATGATACAAAGGAGCTTTATAGAATAATTTCTGAATTCCAGGAAAATCCCACTGTAAAGGCAATAAATATCTATAGCCCGAATATAAGGCACATCTGGAAGATCTTCAGGATTTATTTCACTGAAGTGAATGCGGCAGGAGGTCTTGTAAAGCATACTTCAGGCCGCTATCTTTTCATTGAGAAGAAAGGCAAGCTCGATCTGCCGAAAGGACATATGGAACCTGGCGAGGAACCTGAGGTATGTGCCTTAAGGGAGGTAAAGGAAGAGTGCGGGATAGATGGGCATACAATTGTAAAACAATTGTCACCAAGTTATCATACTTATACCTGGGAAGGCATTTCATACTTAAAGAAGACAAACTGGTTCCTGATGAATTATAAGGGTGAAATGATTCAGGAGCCGCAGATCCAGGAGGGTATAACAAAAGTTGAATGGCTTCTTCCGGAAGAGATATGCAAGATCAAGGGCAGTGCCTGGCTTTCCCTTATGGATATGATAAACACTTCAATCTTTAAACCTTAGTCTTCCTCTCCTTTATAGTCCTTAATATTTACAGCAGACGGTACGAACTGAGAAGCATCACCGCCGCTTCGTATTATGTCGCGGACTATCGTTGAAGTGACAGGAGTATGCTCGGGTACTGTCAGCAGGAATACTGATTCAACATCCGATTCCAGGGCTTTGTTGACCTGGGCAATAGCACGTTCAAACTCAAAATCAGCTGCAGTCCTCAGCCCCCTGAGGATATATTTCGCACCCTTTCTAATACAATAATCGACAGTAAGGCCCTCATAATGATCAACTTTCACTCTTGGCTCGCCGCTGAACACTTTCGATATTATCTGCTTCCTAGTTTCAAGGGAAAAATAACTTTTCTTCAAAGCGTTGGCCCCGACAGCAATTATTATCTCATCAAAGAGATCAAGTGCCCTGTTTACAATACCCTCATGACCGATAGTAAAAGGATCAAAGGATCCGGGAAAGACTGCTATTTTTTTCATCCGAACGTGATTTTTCTGGCATTACTTACTTTTTGCTTGAGCAGGGCGAGATCAAGAACTTCCATTATTGTATCTACATAACGGAATTTCAATCCCCTTATATAAATATCCTTGATATCCTCAACATCTTTCTTGTTCTCTTCCGATAAGATTATCTCCTTTATAGTAGCTCTCTTTGCAGCAAGGATCTTTTCCTTTATACCGCCGACAGGCAGTACTTTTCCTCTCAGTGTTATCTCCCCCGTCATTGCAAGAAATTTTCTGACCTTTCTTTGTGTGAATGCCGAAGCAATTGATGTAGCCATTGTAACCCCTGCCGACGGACCGTCTTTGGGTATTGCACCTTCAGGGATATGAATATGGATGTTCCATTTATCGGAGAAATCATCAGGGAGGTCAAGCATACTGGCATTTGACTTAAGATATTCCAGCGCGATTATTGCCGACTCCTTCATTACCTCTCCAAGATTTCCTGTCAGGGTAAGTTTTCCTGTCCCTTTGCTCAGGCTTGTCTCAACGAACAGTATCTCTCCTCCTGCAGCTGTCCAGGCTAATCCGGTCACAACTCCTGCCTGGTCGTTGCCGGAATAAATGTCACGGTTATATTTCGTCGGCCCGAGTATTTCTCCAAGTTTTTTCTCAGAAAGTGCAGGATTATATTTCGTTGCAGAAGCTATATTTTTTGCAGTAACCCTTACGATCTTTGCCAGCCTCTTATCAAGTTCCCTGACACCCGATTCACGGGTATATTTCTCGATTATCTTTTCCATCACGGAATTTCCGATAGTCAGCTGTTTTATTTTAACCCCATGATTTTCAAGCTGTCTGGGAAGAAGGTGTTTCTGTGCTATTTCAATCTTTTCTTCAACAAGATAGCCGGTTATCTCAATTGTTTCCATCCTGTCGCGTAAAGCAGGACTGATTGTCGACAAAGTATTTGCAGTGGCAATGAACAGAACTTTTGACAGGTCATATTCCATTTCCAGGAAATTATCAAAGAAAGTGCTGTTCTGCTCAGGGTCAAGGACCTCCAGAAGTGCAGATGAAGGATCACCCCTGAAATCCTGGCCTACTTTATCAACTTCATCAAGTATAAATACGGGGTTTGACGATCCTGCCCTTTTTATATTCTGGATTATCCTGCCAGGCATAGCGCCTATATATGTTTTCCTGTGTCCCCTTATCTCGGCCTCGTCATGAAGACCTCCAAGCGACATTCTTACATATTTCCGTCCAAGTGCCTTAGCAACTGATTTACCAAGCGATGTCTTCCCTACTCCGGGAGGACCGTAGAGACACAATATAGGAGATTTAAGATCACCCTTCAGTTTAAGAACTGCCAGGTGCTCAAGTATTCTTTCCTTAACATCATCAAGACCAAAATGATCGTCATCAAGTACCTGCCTTGCATAACCAAGGTCCAGGTTATCTGGAGTATATTCCTCCCATGGAAGGTCCAGAAGAGTCTGGATATAGTTTACCTGGACCGAATATTCTGCAGCTGCCGGATTCAGGCGTGTAAGCTTATCGAGTTCCTTGTTAAATGTTTTTTTAACTTCTTCACCCCACTTTTTATTCTCAGCTTTTTTCCTGTACTCTTCGATCTCTTTCTCAAGAGGATTGCCTCCGAGCTCATTCTGGATCGTTTTCATCTGCTGGTGGAGGAGGAATTCCCTCTGTTGCTGGTCAAGATCGCTTTTTACCTTTGACTGAAGTTCGTTCTTCAGCTCGAGAACCTGTATTTCCTGTACAAGATACTCCAGAAGTGCATAACCTCTGTCGCGAATACTGCTTATTTCAAGCAGTTTCTGCTTATCCTGAACTTTTATATCAGTATTTGAACAAATGAAATTTATTAGGTATGTATTATTCTCAATATTCTTGATAGCGAATGATGCTTCAGGGCTTATATTCGGGTTGATCTTGATTATCTTTAAGGAAAGGTCTTTAAGAGATCCGACAATTGTATCAAAATCCTTGCTTGTTGGTTCAGGTTTCCTTTCCGGCATCGGTTTCACTTTTGCCATAAAGTAAGGATCGCTCGAGACAAGGTCGCTGAGCACCATTCTTTTTCTTCCCTGTATTATTGCTGTTGTCGAACCGTCAGGCATTTCAAGAAGCTTTACTATCTGGCCTATAGTACCAACAGGATGGAGATCCTCGAATCCGGGGTTTTCTGTATCCGGGTCTTTCTGGGCTACAGTCCCCACAATCTTGTCCTGCCTGTACGCATCCTTGATAAGCTGGATGGAACGCGGCCTCCCGATTGAAATCGGCAGTACTACTCCGGGGAAAAGTACAGTATTACGCAGCGAGAGAACAGGAACTACTTCCGGGACTTCAACGTTCTCCAGGTCACTGTCATCGCCATCTGCTATGATAGGCACTATATCTCCTTCTCCATCTATCATTTCCGGCAGTAGTATCTCGCTGATAGGTCTCCTGTATTTTTTCTCCATTTCTGTTCAATCTTCCGAATAAATGTCAAAATTACTTAATATTTTATATTATGAGCATCATTAATCACATTTACAATCTCACAAACCGCTTGAAAATCAATTTATCTACCCCAGCCCCAAGGGGAGTAAATTGATTTTCTTCGCTCCCCTTGGGGTCGGGGTAGACGAAGAAAATCAATGAAAAATAAGCTGTTATTCCTGATACAAATATTAAATCTCACGTTGCCGGGATTATGTTCAATCTTCGTGCCATAAATTAAAATTATACGTATAATATAAGATAGGGGCGCTGCATGCAACGCCCCTATCAATATATTCTATGACAAAAATTCTTGCTTATAAATCTTTCTCCTCTTTTGCAGCAGTTTTCTTCTTCCCTACGTGGTCTTTATACCTGTTCATATATTTATCAACCCGTCCTGCAGTATCGACAAGCTTCATTTTACCTGTATAGAAGGGATGAGACATATTTGAAATTTCAAGCTTGAGAAGAGGGTACTCTTTGCCATCCTCCCATTTGATAGTCTCTTTCGACGGAGCTGTTGATTTGCTCATGAAAGTGTAACCATTCGACATATCCTGAAATACAACAAACCTGTAATTCTCCGGATGTATTCCTTTTTTCATTGCTGTTTACTTTAAAAATGACTCCCTCTAAAACCGTTATTTAAGGACTGCAAAATTAATGAACTCCTGTTAAAATCCAATAATAAATCACCAAATATTTGATGTCATGCTTCCTTTTCTATTTAACCTGCTGTTTATCAGCAATTTCGTCTTTATATCTTTTGAATTGCAGATTATTATTGATCATATACCTGTATGTGATGTGTGTCTTAGCTCTTTTTGCTCCAAGTGCCTCATAAATGGCTATCATTTTCGGATTGTAGTCACCCACCCACGAAAGCTCCATCTCTTTAAGCCATGTCTTTTGTTTGAACACCTGATACAACTTGAAGAAAATAGCAGATTCCACACCTGAGTTCTGATATGCATAATGAACACCTCCGACTACAGCCCTTACCCTGCTGATCTCATGGGCATATTTAAAATACAGGAATTTAATTTTATTCCAAAGGTGCATCTTCCCGTTCAAATGTCTGAGTATCTGGTTCAGATCTGGGTACAATATAAAAAATCCGATAGGGCTGTCCTTAAGATAGGCGAACCAGATCAGTTCCTCGTCAATAAAAATCCTTGCTTTCCGAAGTGACTCATTCAGTATATCAGGATTAAGAGGAGTGAAATCTTCTTTCAGAAGGGTCCATGTCGAATTATATATCTCACATAAATCATCAATATATTTACGGGCATTGCTGAATTCGAAGTGCCTGAAACTGTAACCGGGTCGTTTGGATATCCTTTCAGCGATATTCATAAGTCTTTCAGGAAAGTTAACTATCTCATTTGTCGAATCTCTGACTATCCTGTGATGTGAATATTGCTCAAAATAGTTCCTGAATCCGTACGACTCGAAGAAATCCCTGTAATACCTTTTGTTGTAAGGCATCCCGTATGACTGCTGCATGAATCCGTCAACAAGCAGGCCCCAGTTATTATCATTCTCCCCGAAGTTTATAGGGCCATCCATGGCTTCCATTCCCCGGGCATCGAGCCACTCTTTCACCTTGTCGAAGAGAGCAAAAGCCGCATCCTTATCTTCAATAACTTCAAAAAAACCAAAGCCTCCCGTGGGTTGTTTATTAGCTGCTGACCGGTGTTTATCAATAAATGCAGCCACCCGTCCAATTGTTCTGTTGCCGCCATCCTTTAATATCCAGCGAATTGCTGCACCATGCTCGAAAGAGTGGTTTTTTGAAGGATCAAAAATACCTTCCGTCTCGTCATCAAGGGGACAGATCCAATCCGGATCATCCCGGTATAGCAATTTCGGAAAATCAAGGAACTCCTTCCTGTCTTTTTCTGTCTTAACTTCAGAAATAATCATCAGATAACTATTTGATTTATAATGCCTGATGGAGAACTTGTCTCTGCCTGATTACAAATATAACCAGTTTTTTCAATCCTGATGTCTTATGGAGTGAGCTCTTCGGATAAGTTACTTAACCGATATCGATGATACGCTTGTCGACGAGGATAAAGATAACTGAAAGGATTACAGAATAGATTGCAAAGACCTTCAGTGGTATATATTCAGCCGGCTTGATCCTCATCCTGGCCCATACATATCCAATAAGTATCATTTTACTGATGCAGTATACAATTAAAGTAGAAAGAGCTACCCCGACAATTCCATAGCCCCATTTTATCATAAGCAGGCTGAGGGGAACATTTACAACGATCTCAATAAGGGCTGCGACAAGGGTCACCCGGGTCTTCTTTCTTCCGACAACAATTGTTTGCGGAAATACAAGCCTGGGTATTATAAGCAGTGAATATACCATGAATATACCTGCGCTCTTGTGGAATTCAGGATTAAAGAGACGAGGATAAAACCATCTTGAGAAGAGCATTATAACCATTATCATCGGAAACAGCAGATGCATCAGCTTTTTCGACTTCAGTTTTATCCTGGCAAGCGATTCCTTCATCATCGATCTTGTTGAGAATTCCGGGAGCATGGCATTACTCAGCCCGTTGGCAAGCAACAATACCAGCGGAAACTCTTTTGCACCATATCTGAACCAGGCAAACATGGCAGGGTCCTGATATACTGATGATACAATGATACCGTCAACATACTGGGCGGATCCGCTGATGAGAGATGTTATTATAAGGGGGGTGCCAAGGTAAAGATGCTCTTTCATGAATTCCCAGGAGACCCTCATCTCAGAATATCGCCTTAGCAATATTATAAGCCATATCCATCTAGCAAATGTTACAGTCAGCAGGCCATAGATTGACCAAATTATATCTTTCCCAAGAAGGACCGGCACTATAATCAGTGCCAGCTGAGCACTGAAGGTATAGATAGCATACTGGAGTATCCTGTACGACCTGTTCTTAAGGAGATAAATATATTCTATAAGGCAGACAGGACTGCTAAGCATTATATATAGCAGCAGAAGGTTAATATAAGGTTCATTGCCGCTGAAATTGAAAACTGAAACACTGTTCTTTATTGAATGGCCGAGAGCAAAGAAAAGAAGACTGAAAAAGCATAACAGAAGAAAAGTATTAAATATCTCCGGCGACTTTCTCTTTTTTGTTTCACCAAATTTTCTGAAAGTTCTATTTCTGTGGTAAAGAGGAAGAAGGGACTGGATTATTCCTGTTACCCAGAAAAAGGTTATCAGTCCCGATATGAACAGGAACATTTCCCATGAGCCTATTTCTGCGCGTGTAAGATGACTTTTTGTGAATACAATACTTGCGATAAGGAAGACAGTGAATTTCATCAGCTGAAAAATCTGAAGCCCGGAAATATTGTCGATGAATCGTAAGCGTCTTATTCTCACTTATGTCTTCCTCCTCTTTTAGAAAAGACTTATCTTGTCTGGTCTTCAAACGGCTTTTGAGCAGCCGGTCAAAGATAACATTTGAACGTAAGCAGGAGAAAATAATTTTAAAATTTTGCGAATAAAAATTTTGGGCTTACTTTTGCATTCCTGAAACGGTGGATGTAGCTCAGTTGGTTAGAGTACCGGATTGTGGTTCCGAGGGTCGTGGGTTCGAATCCCATCTTCCACCCAAACAGAAAAAGCCTTTCCCGTACCAACGGGAAGGGCTTTTTCTGTTTGACAATCCCAGCCAGGGATCGCTATCGCAGCAAAGCGAAGATAGCACTCCCATCTTCCACCGGTTAACAGGAAGAGGATAATGGTTTTGCAGGGTGCAGGATGCAGGGTGCAGGATTTTTTCCTAAATTTACTGAAGCAAACCAAATCACAAATGGCTGTAATTAAGCGGCGGTCATATGTCTCTGTGATAATATTTGTTGCATTGATAATCCTTCAGTGTGAGGGCAGGGAAAGATTTTACAGGCCTGATCTGCCGGAACAGATCTGTGCTATAGGCCTGGTTGATATTGACGATACTTTGTCTTACAATATCTGCAAAGATTTCTACGTTAATTGCCAAACCTGTTTGATTGATTCTTCTGTTTCAACAAAAAAAATATTTTTTGAAAAATCATATCAGACTGATCACTCTGATGGCTCAACCGATATGTTCAGTGATTTTGAGTTTAAGATCTCGGATGATAAAGAAGATATTTTTGTTTATAACTATAATGAACCTGTAAAGAATCCCTTCATTAAAATTCCTGCTGACATACAATTTGAATCCGGGAGAAAGTATTATTTTCAGGCAAGCGAAAATAAATCCTCATATATTTCTGCTATTTCTATTGTTCCTGATCTCCCTCCTGAACCCTCTTTAGTTTCTTTGCAAACCCGAATTGAGCTTTTGGATTTTCCCAAAGAAAGATGTTTTGTTGTGCCTGAGGGTAGTCCACCTGTAGATCATTATTGGTACGGATTGAAATACACCAGAAGATTTGCAGAAATAGAATTTTCTTTTGTAAATGACGATCCTGAGACGTATTATGCAATTTTTCTGATTGGTACTCCAATAAGTGCAGGATGGGATTATCCACCGGATCGAGGTCCGGGATTTAATGCATCTAATTTTCTAAATTATGAACTTCTTGAGACTAATACTCTTGGATTCTTTTACACTTATAAAGGTGGGCAAACAATACAGCATTTCTGCAGTGAATGGCTTCCCCGTCATCATAACCTATAGTGTATGACTGATACATTATACACATACTTCATTGAAGGCAGTAAAATACCAGGTGGAATTTGTACAATGAAAATATCCACTTACTGGGATAATGTAAAATACATACCTTCATTTATTAAGTGTTTCCATGTCCGGCTCATGTCAATACCAAAGGAAGCTTATCTTTTCTATAAAAGTCTTTACACGTATAAAATGGAGCGTGATGATCCTTTCGGAGAATTAATAAATATAAGCGGAAATATTGTTGGAGGTAATGGTGTCATAGCTCTTTGCAGGAGTAGAGACCTGATCGTTTATACAGGCCAGACAGGAGGTTGGTGTGATCCATTCTTCTAGACATTTACTCCGTGCCCAACTCCGTGAAAACCCGTGATTTCCGTGGTGAATTCTTCTTTAGCCAGTAGAGTAGAGCGGGAAGGAAAAAAAAACACCTTCCCTACCCCCTCATCAAACCGTACATGCAGTTTTCCCGCATACGGCTTTCCTATAAAATTAATCAAAAGCATTCACAAGCGAGCACAAGGATAAACAAATTTTGTAGGATCGATCAGCCCAAATGTGGCTGACAGGACCTCAAAGGCCTTATGTCCGTAAAGCCAGCTTTTCCTTTGGCTCTTGCGATTGTAATACCGATAAAGACGATTATAGAGGTAAGCACGAAGCCGACGATTGCTCATGGCAGGATAACTAACTCCGTTTATACTGAAGTAGTTGAGCCATCCAC
>CAYNRI010000100.1:0-9158 GCA_964399575.1 uncultured Rikenellaceae bacterium | reverse complement strand
GAAAAAGATTTGACAGTTCTTATTGAACCCGGTCAATTACATGAAGTTTGACTGTTAAACATTAAAAAAAGAAGCCGTCTCACTAATTTCATAAGGCGGCTTATGTCTTGTATCAGAAATTGAATTATTCCGGAACAGATCTGGTGGATTCGAAAGGGAAGCCCATCAAAGATCCGGAAACAGTATTTTCGTCTTTTTTGGTAAGGATAAGAGGCATGTCAAATCCAATAGCGTCAGTATTCACTGAAAAGGTTGAATCAACTATAGTTATACCTTTAAGTTCCATCCCGGAAACTCCAAAGGCTGGCATGCTTAGCTCTCCCTTAAATTCTCCGTCAATTCTTTTAAATTCCACAGACAGGTTGAGATCATAATTAGCAAGTCCTTTAACAACAAAATCCCATTTACCAATAAAGAAGTCTTCTCCTGAAGAATTTGCCTGAGCTGAAAGCTTGCATGGCAAGAGGGTGATAATTACCATGATAATAACGGTATAGAAAGTAGTTGCTTTTTTCATAATTTGTTAATAGGTAGATAAAAAGACACTTTGAAAACCGTTTTCTGAATTTTGTTTTATTGTTCTGCTCTTTTCCCGGAGAGACTATATCCGAAAAGAGTCCCTGTCAGACTATTTTCATCTTCTACTTTTACTACCAGAGGCATTGGGACTCCAAGAAAAGCATCAAACACAATTTCAACATTGAAAGTGGCGTCCGTTAAAGCAATTCCGTGAAATTCATTTGGTTTTTCTCCGGCTCCAGGTATATTTACCTCTGCATTAAGAATACCATCAGTTTTTTTAACATCGAGCGACAAATTTATGTCATATGCAGCAAGATCTTTAGCAGTAAGAACCCATTTGCCAACTAAAATATCCTCCGGTGATTTGTTTTCCTGAGCTGAAACAGCCTGAGAGAAGACCAGATTTATCACAATCAGCAGAGCAGTATTAAATAATAATTTTTTCATTGATTTTAAAATTTTAATTCATAATAACAACAGGAGTAAGATCAAAAACAATACCATTTTTAAAAGATGCCAAAATATGAAAAAAAATGATTCACAGGATAATTATTCCGGATATTCTATTAAACAATTGCCGGGTTTTTGTCCCAAAGGATAATTTAAGTTAACCCTTAGCTTTTATTGATCTCTGCCATAGGTATTTAAATCATAACACCGGCAGAAAAGCACAGTGAACTCACAAGGAATTTGTGACTTAATTTCTTTGAAAGAAAAGTTACAGGACTTTCCACCCCGGTTGAAAGACCTGCAAAAATTGTGAGTCTTAGGGTAAGTTTAAGTTATTGATTATGTTGAGATTAAATAATTATTTCTTTTATCCGGCCTGCGTTGATTTATAAATTAAACAAAGCACAACCTGATAATTTTTCATTTCTTATATATATCTGTTTTCTTTGACACCAAAACAGATTTAATTATAACAGTTAAATATGATTAATGCCAGACTCCCTGTTGCCGTATTCTTTTTTGTATTTGTGATACTAACTGCAGTACAGTTAAACTTGAATTCCCCGCCTCTCTTGTTGTTGGAGCGTTTTGTAAGCGGCGGCGGATGGATAGAGATTATTATTATATCATTTTACGGGGCTTTTATTGCATATAAAATGCAGAATCCCAAAGATAGTCCAAGATGGAGAAAAATATCCTGGACACTATTTTCAATTGTTTTTTTTTCACAGGTGATAACAGGATTGTTGGGAGCTGAGAAATTTTTAATGACGGGTAAGTTACATCTGCCTGTTCCCGCCATGATAATTTCAGGTCCTTTGTACAGAGGTCATCTGTCAGTTATGACTATCCTTTTTTTGAGTACGGTGATCCTAACCGGTCCTTCCTGGTGTAGTCAGCTGTGTTACTTTGGAGTGTGGGATAATATCGCATCAGAAAGATCAGGAGCAACAAAACCAATTAAGAATAAAAAAGCTATAAAGACAACAGGGCTGCTTATTGTAATTTTTATAACACTTTTGCTTCGTTTTTTGAATGTTCCTCTGAAAATTGCAACACTTGTTGCTGTTGCTTTCGGCCTCGGAGGCATAGCAGTTATTATATTTTTATCCCGTAAGAAAGGCCTGATGGTACACTGTCTTTTATATTGTCCCATCGGGGCCATTGTGAATTACCTGAAGCTTCTGAATCCTTTCCGCATTTATATTGATAAAGATTGTACAATTTGTATGAGATGTACCGCGGTTTGCAAATACGATGCCCTGACTGAAATTGATATAAAAAAACGAAAACCCGGACCCGGTTGTACTTATTGCGGCGATTGCATCTCAGCCTGTAAAGAAAAATATATACGATACAGATTTTTTAATATACACCCGGATGCTGCACGAAAACTGTATTTATTTCTGACAGTTTCAATACATGCGGTTTTCCTGGCTCTTGCCAGGTTATGATAATTTTAGTGATTAAAATTATTCTTCTGAGTTATAAGAATAAACTGATAATATCACTTTAAGTAAAGGTAGTTATATAGCCATTAAGATCGTAAATATCCCGGAAAGAACGGTGACAACTCTGAACCGGCGTCTTTGTTTATAGGGACAAAGCCGTGATAATCATGTTATAAATGCCGGGATCCCTGGCGAATTGTTTATCTTATTTATCTTGAAACGACATGAAAGCAGCCCTGCTGCTTTTCGTAAGTAGCCCAGCATTCCTGCTCTGTTCTCAGCTGGTATATCACCTCGGCAAGAGCCTCCTTGAGATACCATTTATCGCAATCTGTGACTTTAAATTTCCAGACAGAAAACCTTGCATAGGAAATGTCAAAAGCATTGCCGTTGAGATGAGGACTATTTTCTGAAACGTTAATATTTGACTTTCCAAGGCTTCTGGCATTCTCCCTTGTACGCGTCATTGATGTGATCATGAACTTCGACCCTTTAAAGCCTTCAGCTGAGATCTTTTTCCTGAATCTCTTCCCTATCTTTTTCAACAGTTTTTTACTGCCACGGGTAAGGTAGGGATAGCTGTTTGTCAGATCTTCAACTTTGTAATTCCTTCCGTTCCGGACCCTTACTATCTCACGGCTGATAACCCTTTGCCGTATATCGTTCTCATTCATTGAGGCCTTTATGCCTGTGAGTCTTGCCTTTGCCGAATAATCGACTATCCTGTCATTCAATTTTCTGCTGTAGACCTGCTGATAATTATTGCATCTGTCACTGAAGAAATTCTTCAGGAAGGCCCTGTTTGACTTTGGTACAAAAACAAGAAATGTTATAAAGATCAACGAGACTATTGACCAGAATTTTAATCTGTATTCTTTCCGGACCCTTATCCTTCTGATTCGCATAAATAAATATTTCAGGCCTGAAATTAGGAATATGATCCCAATACCAGGCAGATAAGATATTCACAACACGGGCTTTAGTATTAACAATATATGAGTAGTAAAAATCATCAATGCAATTTCTGAAATCACTTGAAAATCACTTGAATTTCGTGGATGATTCCTTATGCTCATTGAAATTAAAATGAAAGCCCTTAAATTATTGATTAGATAAAATTCCCAGTGCCGTATGGAAAATGTAATCGGATAGATGAAGTATTCGGGATATTCTTATGATAAAGACATCATTTCATTGCAAAAATTGCCGGGAATCCGAAGATCACTATTATTATCCATCCCAGGTACACAGGAAGAAATTTCGACACTGTTGTCTCGACGATGCTAAAATCCTTCCTTTTAAAGTTAATCCTGAAAAGATTGATCATTATCAGGATGAGGTTTATCAGCACAAGGATATTTGAAACCAATACTGCCAGCCTGTTTGGAGTCAGTCCATATTGCCCAAGCCTGTAAAAGATTGCTGACAATGCAATAAGATCGATAATTATAGTAACAACTGACAGGGCAAAAAGAATTATAGCATTGTATTTCTGATTCTTTATCACTGATGTCTCTGAAATTGAAAAAATGATTATTCCCATCACTCCAAGCAGCATTATATTGAATATCAGAAGGAAGTCGCGGTCGTTGTAGGGATCCTTTCCCGTGACTAAGATTGTGATCAGGAAGATAATCAGGGTGAAAAGAACCACAGGGCTGAAGATAGCTGCTATTACCGGCGCTGTTTTGCTTACCAGTGCCGGGAATTTTTCAATTAAGTAGGCTGCAACTACAGGCGCAGCAGCGGCTCCCATCACAACAATTGTTTCCCCGTAGAACTTTTCTATATTCAACCCGATAGAACTGAAGAGTCCGATTGTTATGGCAGTCAGCAGGCCGCCGGCAATAGCTAATAGTGCGTATACGATAGCGAGGTCGCCGTTAAATCTTATGAATCCGATCCGTTTATTCAGATCCCTGAAATCAAAACCGGTAAATGCGATCCCGTAAGTAAACCACATAAATAAAGGAAGATGAATGTAAGCAAGTTGCACAGAGGCTCCCTGTGAATCTGACGGAAGAAGATTAATATATATTACTGCAATAAAAAAGATGAGAGCAATTGTTATAAGTTTTTTTGGTTCGCTGATCCTGTTTAATAACATAGTAAACAGGACCAATCCAAAAAAAACAATAATGGCAGCATTTTTCATATAAAAGATCTCATCAGAATAACTGAGCCTGAAAACGGCCGGGATCTTAATGAGAAAGGCAGTGATTATGCAGATAGCCAATACTGTCAGGACCTCAGGCAATATTAGAGCCTTAAAGCCTGACGGGCTGATATCATATTGAAGCCTTGCTTTCCAGAATTTTGCTGTTTCAGTGTCTTCTATTTCCGGAAATATTTTATCGAATCCGGCTTTAAAAGCTTTCCGGTTGCTGCGGTAGAGCTTTTCAAGCCTCTCGGGATTGCCGAGACTGGCTCTTAATTCATTATTCATTATCGTAAGAATTAACTTTTTTTAATAAGGATCTCAAGTGCATTAAGATGCTGCTTAAACTGATGAACACCTTTTTCAGTTATAGCATAGCTTGTATTCGGTTTTCTGCCTATAAATTTCTTATTGACCTTTATTAACTCTTTGTCTTCCAATGCTTTTAAATGACTGGAGAGATTACCGTCAGTCACGCTCAGGGATTCCTTAAGACTATTGAAATCGAATGAATCATTTACCATCAGGATTGACATTATGCCTAACCTGATCCTGCTTTCAAATACTTTATTCAGATTTGAAATAAGATCTTTCATGCCTCATATCTTCTGTACATCGACAATCCGTAAGCTATATGCAGGATCCCAAAACCCAGGATCCAGAAGATCAGTCCCCGTGCAGGGAAAAATGCAGATATAAGCCCTGTGATTATTTCAAGGATCCCGAGATAAAATACTTCATTGTAAGTAAATTTTACGGCACTTACAAGTGATAGTCCGTAAAAAGTACTTTGAAATATAAAGTTATTACTTATTACCAATAAAAGCAAGTTTTCTGATAAAGAATTTACATCCGGTAAAGACCGAAGTCAGGAGACCGGAGACCGGAAACCGGAGACAGAAGACCGGAGACCGGAAACCGGAGACAGAAGACCGGAGACCGGAAACCGGAGATCGGAAGGAAAAGAGAGAGGGACGATGAGGATAGATGATGGAATGCGATGAAGTTTCGGATAGCCGGTAGATGATGATGGATCGATCTGCGAAAATCTGCGATCCAGATTGCTATCGGGACTGCGGGAAACAAAAAAGAAAAAAAGGTCAGCGACCTTTTCATTTTGAGCGGGAGACGGGACTCGAACCCGCGACCCTAACCTTGGCAAGGTTATGCTCTACCAACTGAGCTACTCCCGCAAATTCACGTGCAAAATTAAGAATTTTTTTTTATCTCCAAAAAGAAGATTCCTGAAGTTAAAATTTATTATTTTTGGCTCTTCCTTATGAAAAAATCAATTTATAAGCTAAATAATTAATTATGAAAAAGTTACTATTAATATCATTTACAGTTTTAATTATGATATTCTCTTCATGTAAGCAGGAATCAGTGGAAACTGAACTTTCTATACCATTTGAAAAGTACACTCTGCCCAATGGACTGACAGTAATTCTGAATGAGGACCATTCAGATCCTATAGCTGCTGTAGCCGTTTATTACCACGTTGGTTCGAGCCGTGAAGTTCCCGGGAAGACGGGCTTTGCTCACCTTTTCGAGCATATGATGTTCCAGAGATCTGAAAATGTTGGTCAGGATGAACTTTTTAAGAACATCATGGAAGCAGGAGGGACTCTCAACGGGAGTACAAGCCAGGACAGGACAAACTACTACCAGGTAGTACCGAAAAATGCATTGGAGATGGTTCTCTGGATGGAGTCTGATAGAATGGGTTACCTTGAAAACACTGTAACAAAAGCCGCTTTTGTCAACCAGCAGAATGTAGTGCAGAACGAGAAGCGTCAGGGTGTTGATAATGTTGCATATGGATTTGAGGATTATATCATACTGAAGAACCTTTTCCCTGAAGGACACCCCTACAGCTGGGATGTCATTGGCGACATGAATGATCTTACAAATGCGACTGTTGAGGATGTAAAAGCTTTTCACAGGAAGTTCTATTCTCCGAATAATGCCACTCTTGTAATATCAGGAGATATCGACAATCAGGAGATAAAAGAAATGGTCGAAAAGTACTTTGGAGAAATACCTGCAGGGGAAGCAATCGAAAAAAGAAATCCCATTCCGGCAACTCTTGCATCAACCGTGAAGCTTTATCATGAGGATAATTTTGCCAGGGCGCCCCAGCTAACTATGGTATTCCCGACAGTTGAACGCTTTTCAAAAGATTCCTATGCACTTAACTTTCTCGGAGAGATCCTTTCCAACACCAAGAAAGCCCCAATGTATACAGTACTTGTGAAGGATAAAAAACTTACATCAAGGGTGATGGCAAGAAATCAGTCGCAGGAGCTTGCCGGAGCATTTTTCATTTCAATCGGAGCAAACCCGGGTGTTAATCTGACTGATGTAGAGAAGGCTGTTTTTGAAGCATTTGATAAGTTTGAAAAAGAAGGATTTTCAGAAGACGATCTTACAAGGATCAAGGCACAATACGAAACCCGTTTTTACAGTTCTTTTGCAAGTGTCCAGGGAAAAGCTTTTCAGTTGGCAGAATATCAGATGTATACAGACGTACCTGAGTACTATTCAAAAGACCTTGCAGCTATCCAGGCTGTAACGATTGATGATGTGAAGAATGCCTATAATAAATATATCAAGGGGAAGAATTATGTTCAGACAAGCTTTGTGCCCAAAGGGCAGTCCGGACTTAAGGTGGAAGGGTCTGTAAATGCCGGCATCGTCGAAGAAGATGTGACACAGGCAGCCGAAGTAAAAGCAGATAATATTGCTGAAGAGCCGATTATCAAGACTGCAACAAAAATTGATCGTTCAGTTAAACCGCAAGCAGGACCTGATCCTCTTGTTAACATACCGCAAATATGGACATCATCTCTGAAAAATGGAATTGAAGTATGGGGTATTGCTCAGAAAGAAATGCCCCTTGTTCAGTATGGTATTGTAATCAAGGGAGGACAGATAGCCGAGGATATTTCCAAAGCAGGACTGGCTAATCTGACAGCTTCACTGATGAATGAAGGAACAAAAAATAAAACTCCCGAGGAGCTTGAAAATTCCATTGGTTTGCTTGGTGCATCAATAAGGGTTTCCGCCGGGACCGAGGATATTACAATATCTGTCAGCACTATGTCAAAGAACCTTGAGAAGACAGTTGTCCTTGTTGAGGAGATGCTCCTTGAGCCCAGGTGGGACGAAGAACAATTTAGACTGGCAAAGGAAAGAATTATAAATAATCTGAAGAGGAACCAGGCAAATCCCGACTACCTTGCCTCGGTCACCCTCAACAAGCTATTGTTCGGGGAAGGCAATATCCTGGCTGTGGATGCAACCGGAACGGAAGCCACAGTTGCCGCCCTGACAACAGACGACCTGAAAGCTTTTTATAATGAATATTTTTCACCTTCATCAGCAAAGCTTCTTGTTGCCGGTGATGTCAGTCAGGAGAGAATACAGGAAGCATTTGCAGGTCTTGGAGAAAAATGGCAGGCAAGACAGGTATCAATGCCGGAGATAAAACCACTGCCGGATCCTGAAAAAGCGGCAATATATTTTGTAGATGTTCCCGGGGCCAAGCAATCTGTAATATCAATCGGCTGCCTGGCTATACCGCGCAACCATCCGGATTTCAATCCTTTATCTGTTGCTAATTACAAACTTGGAGCAGCTTCACTGTCCGGTATCTTCAACACTATTCTCAGGGAAGAGAAAGGGTTTACATACGGAGCCAATTCATCAGTAGCGGGTTATGAGAAATTCGGCACGTTTAAAGCATCCTCGAGGGTAAGGACAAATGCCACACTTGAGTCTGTCAGTATCTTCAAGACCGAAATGGAGAAATATGGCCAGAATATGCCGCAGGAGTATATTGATTTCACAAAGGCTGGAATGATAAAGAGCAATGCCCGCAGATTTGAGACAATAGGCAGTCTTCTCGGCATGCTGAATACAATAACGTCATACAATCTGCCTGTCGATTTTGTAAAGCAGGAGGAAGACTATGTACGCAACCTTACACCTGAGCAGCAGCTTGATGTTGTCAGGAAATATATTGATCCGTCAAAGATGTATTACGTTGTTGTCGGTGATGCAAAGACGCAGCTTAAGGATCTGGAGAAAGTAGGATTAGGCAAGCCGGTGCTTGTTAATAATTGAGAATTTGTTATACATTTGCAGAGTCACGGGACTATGGTCTGATGGTATGATGGTTCGAAGGGTCTTATAGACTCCAAGACTATCAGACTCTGAGACCATCAGACTTAAATACGCCCGTATGGTGGAATTCCCGCTGATGCGGGACAGGGTCCGACACACAGGACAGGTTTTTTGATATTTGCCCGGATGGTGGAATGGTAGACACGCAGGACTTAAAATCCTGTGAGCAGTAATGCTTGTGCGGGTTCAAGTCCCGCTCCGGGTACTGAAAAAGAGCGAGAGTGAGAGTGAGAGCGAGTAAGCTCGAACGAACACTCTCGCTCTTTTTCCTCAAGACTCGCACTCACACCCACACTAAAAATAATGAGAGTGAGAGTGAGTACTGAGCAATTGCAGACACTTGTCTCCTCCTCTGTAAAATACTTCCACATTCCTGATTATTTTATAACTTA
>CAYNRI010000099.1:0-9183 GCA_964399575.1 uncultured Rikenellaceae bacterium | reverse complement strand
TTCTAAAACTCAATCTTTATTCCACCATTTATAATTATTCCCGGAGCAAAAGTACTGCCTGTTGAAGGAGTCAGAAAAACAGGATACATATTGTTCAGAATGTTTTCTGCATTGATGAAAACAGTTAACATATCCTTGAACTTTCGCGATACAGACATGTCAAGAGTATAGTATTTATCTTCTTCGAGTGTATTTTCGTTATCGAAGAAGATCTTAGCATATAAGTTCATTCCGACAGATACATTTATTATCTCAGGTCTTATATAATTAAAGCTCAGGTTTGCAGAATGTCGTGGATTATTAGGCAAATAATTTCCTTTTAGAGTAAGGTTCTCCTGATCATCAGATACCTGTGAGATATTATAAGTATAATTCCCTTTGATAGAAAAATAATCCAATGGATTCCAGTTTGTTTCAATTTCCAGGCCATGTATATTTACTTCACTGATATTGTCAAGGATATACTCATATCTTGTTTTGGTACCTCCAGCAAAAACAGCAGTATTAACAAGGCGGTCACCTATATAGTTATTTGCAAAAGACCTATATAATGCAAGTCTGAAAAAAAGATTCCCGGGAAGGTTAAATTCGCCTGCTATATCCCATGACATTATATTTTCAGGCAGTAATTCCGGATTTGCTTCGCGATAATAAGTCCCCCCTCCACGTACATGCACTTTGTATAATTCAAAGAGGCTTGGTGCCTTGAAGCCTTTGCCAGCAGAAGCACGAAGAGTGACTATGTCGCCGGTATGCCATGTGATGCCCAGATTTGGAGAGAAACTTTTCCTTTCAATAACATCATAACTATTATCATATGCCGGTTTCCCTGCACTGGCTTCAGTATCCCAGTTATGCCCCCTGGAAATCCGGATATAATCGTAACGCAAGCCTGCATTAATTAACATCTTTTCATCAAAAAACTTCAGGTCAAAAAGGGAAAAAGGAGAAATTACCTGTTGTATTCCAAGAGCTCCGACATCCCTGTCACTTCCTGTATAATCCTCGTTATAATCGAAATTAGCATACTTAAAACAAGTCCCTATTGTTATACTTAGCGGTTTCCATGCAAATAATGTCCCCTGAATATCAAGGCCGGTATTGTATATATTTCTGAATTTCTCTTTACGAAAAAGTGATGTGTAGTTATCAGTAGCATTGTCCTGAAAAAAAGTATTATTCGCACGATTCAGAAATGCAAGGCTTTTAATCTTAAAATTATTAAAAAGATGTGAATAGTTTAAAGTGTACTGATCAAGCTGAAGCTCGTTATAGAAATACTGACGGCCCTGACCGGCATGCTGATTAAAATAGAGAGCTGACAACTCAATCTGCGACCGCCTGCTGAAATCATACCTGGCTTTGCCAAAAATCTGTCCTTTATTGCGCCATCGCTTAATTTCATATTCTTCCGGAGTCTTAAGCATATAAAATCCATCGCTTTTCTCAAAAGCCCCTGTCAGCAATAAAGAAAATTTATTAAACTTCTGCGAATAGAATCCATTGCTGCCAAACGTCATTGCATTCCCTGCCCTCACCTGCAAACTTGCAGAAGGGTCTTCAGCTGCCTTTCTGGTAATAATATTTATAACCCCGCCAAGTCCTTCGGAACCATACAAAGAGGAAGATGGCCCTCTAAGGATCTCAAGCCGCTCTATTGCATCCTTTGGTACGTGTCCCCAGGCAACCCAGGCAGCAGCATTATTGAAATTGTCATTCTGGGGAACTCCGTCAACGAGTATCAATACTCTGTTCTTTCCAACACCCCTCATATCAATAGGACTCACCATACCATTTGTATGAAGATTTGAATGACGGAAATTATACAATCCGGGTATGCTGCGTACAATATCCTCTACATTATTATAGGGTGAACTGAGAATGTCACTGTTTGAAATTACAGATACACTCTGTGGTATATCTTTAATATTTATCTGAGTTCGCATAGCACTGACTGATACTTCTGCAAGCTGAATTGTCTTTAGAGTGTCTTGCGTAAGATTCTGACAGGTAACATTAAAAATAAATGCAGTTAATAACATTATTGAAATCCCTATCCGCCGTTTCATCCTTAACTTTAGTTTATTGCAAGTATTACGATAATCCCATATCGTGTTACCACTTATTGTAAAAAAAAAGCTTTTATTGAATTGCTTTTTGTAAATATTTACCTGCTTTAATAATTTATAGTATTACTAATAAAATAATTCGTGTTACTGATATGCAAAAGTAATCTACAATTTGATATTACCTAATGTTATTAACAATTTTTAATCTGTGTGAGCAGGAATTTATGTAACAAGGCTATTGTAATTCACAGGGCGGCATAACTGTGAACAGATTTCCTCTCTCCTATCTGCTGCCTCCACATTGCATAGTACAATCCCTTGTTTTCAAGAAGAGCCCCGTGCGATCCTTCCTCGACTATCTTTCCTTTTTCAAGGACATAGATACGATCGGCATGCATTATTGTCGAAAGCCGGTGTGCAATCATAAGGATGATCTGTTTTTTCCCGGCAGATATCTCTTTCAATGTATCAGTAATCTCCTCTTCCGTGAGTGAATCGAGTGCAGATGTAGCTTCATCGAATATTAAAACTCTTGGATTCCTTACAAGGGCCCTTGCAATAGCAAGTCTCTGTTTTTCACCGCCCGAGACCATTTTACCTCCTTCTCCAAGTAATGTATCAAGGCCATCTTTCGATTCGTCAATAATTTTAAGTGAAGATGCCCTTTTCAATGCTGTGAGGATCTCTTCATCAGTTGCATCAGGTTTAACAAACTGAAGGTTTGCACGAACTGATCCGGAAAAAAGCTGGGTATCCTGTGTAACAAAGCCCAGCTGCCTCCTCATCCTGTTATATCTTATTTCCCTTGCCGGAACCTCGTCGAAATATATGGTTCCTCTTGTGGGAGGATAGAGACCTACAAGCAGCTTGACAAGCGTTGATTTACCACAACCCGAAGGACCTACAAAAGCTATTGTCTCTCCAAGACCTACCTTGAAAGAGAGATTCTCAATAGCATCATGATCGGCTTTGCGGTAACGGAAACTGACATCCTCAAAACGGAGGTTTTCAATATCCCCGATATCTACAGGTTCGTCCGGCCTGTATTCAGTCTCTTTCTGCATAAGGTTACTGAATATCTGAAGAGATGCTTCCGCTTCCCTGTAAGCAAGAATTATGGATCCGAGCTCCTGGAGCGGGAACATTATCCTGGTGGATATGAACTGCATGGCGATAAGCTCCCCTGTTGTAAGCAAATGCCTGAATATGAGCCACAGAAGAATGAATAATATCGATTCCTTAAGAATAAGCAATACCGATCTCTGAAGAAAGGACAAGGTTCTTATCTGCTTGACCTTCTTCATCTCAAGATTGAATATGTTGCTTGTGAATGTCTTAAGCCTCTTAATTTCAGGCCAGGTGAGCCCCATGCTTTTTACAAACTCAATATTCCTCAGTGATTCTGTAATAGTTCCACTCATCTTGTTTGTCTCCTGGATAACTGAACGCTGAATTGTCTTTATTTTACGGCTCAGCAGTCCGGTCAGGCCCCCCAGCCACAGAACGCCGATAAAAAAAACCGGGATAAGAGCCCAGTGCTTTGTTATTGCATACCAGATAAGGAAGGATAATCCCACTATTGCAGAGAATAGGGAGGAAATGAATGAGTTGATGAATCTCTCATTGTCATTTCTGACCTTCTGGAGCAATGACAGCACATGCCCGCTGCTGGACTCTTCAAATTCACAGTATGGAAGACGGAGCGTGTGCTTCAGCCCTTCGTCAAAGATTGAAAGCCCGAATTTCTGCACGACAAGACGCGTAAAATAATCCGTGAAGGCATGAGCCAGCCGGGCAAGAAGGGCTATACCTATTGCAAGAACCAGAAGATTGAGTACTCCCCTGATAAGCTCTTCCTCCTGCCGGCCGTCGGTATTGACTGCAAAATTATCTATTATTTTTCCGAAGATTATTGGGTCAATGAGCTCAAGAACCTGCGCAATTGCAGCAATCCCCATTGCCAGAAAAAGCCATTTCCTGAAAGGCTTTAGATACTTCCAGATAATTTTCATACTATCATTTTTAAATCAGTGAATCACTTGTCAGGGGAAATATTACTATTTCCTGATCTACTAAAATAGAGAATTAAACCTTCCGGCTATGTTATTTGTAATTAAAATATTTTATGAGTATCATGAATCACTAATACATTTATAAAATCGCTTGAAAATCAATTTAATTACCCCTGCCCCAAGGGGAGTAAATTGATTTTCTTCGCTCCCCCTGGGGTCGGGGTAATCGAAGAAAATCAATGAAATATTGTGTATGATTCATGATACTCATAAAATATTAATTAGAATCATTCTAAAATACCCCGGATATTTGCTTTACAGTTAAATGAATCATATATTGCTTTCATTGAATTAAGCACTTATAATGAAGCCTGTTGCACGAAAAGAATTGTACGATCATATAGCAATTGATCCATAAAATTAACGGACTTGTAAAGTACACCTGAAAAGGGGGCTTTATAGTCCCCTTTTTTGTTGACAGACCATTAGAAGAATGAGCGCCTAAGAAAAGACTTATGATTTACAGCTTTCTTATAAGTAGCATAAATAATTATAAAACTCTAACATTTAAATAACTACAAATGAATACAATAATTTTAAGCAAACTGGACTTTTCGAGGATCCATAAATGCATTCACGATGCAAGGCTGATGAATGCAATCGGTGCAAATGAAGCCGAAAATCTGTTGAAGGAACTGAACTCAGCTAAAGTAGTCGAGCCGGAAGAGATCCCGCATGATGTTGTAACAATGAATTCTATTGTTAAGATAAGCTTTCTGAATACAAAAAAAACATTGCAATTTCAGATAGTCTACCCCGATCAGGCAAATTTCAGAGATAACAGGATCTCTATCCTTTCTCCTGTCGCTACGGCCCTTATCGGATATAAGGTCTCAGACGAAATTGAATGGATAGTGCCCTCAGGCCTGACTAAATTGCGGATCGACGAGATTATCTATCAGCCTGAGGCTGCGGGTGATTTTGACAGGTAAACATACGGACTGAATCAGAAGAAAGAACCGATTTTCAAACGATTAAAGAAACTGTTTTAAGAGTTATTTAACTGTAAATTCAACATTATGAAAAAAGATCCAACAGAAAAAAAAGAAAATCTGAAACTCGTGTCAGGGCATCCTGATAACTTGTTGCATACATTCGTCAGGTGGACAGAAGATGGACGGATTTACAGAGGTACAGTTATCGATGTTTTTATAAGGCAGGGTGTCAGATATCTTGATGTGATGACAATATTTGGAACCAAACGATCCGTAAGTCTGTCGAAAGTGAAATTCATTAATTTCAAAGATCAGCTATAACAATGAACAGAAATGCAATGCTCCAATTCCTGAAAAGCATAGAGCTATTCAGCGGCCTTAATAATAAGGAGTTACAGGAAGTATCCAAAAATTTAAAAGAGAAATTTTACAGCTCTGGTGATGTGCTGTTCCATGAGAATAGTCCCAGAAAAGCTGTTTTTATTATTTACGAAGGGGAAGTTGAACTTTATAAGCATAATTCATACGGCATAAAGGTCAGGCTGGCTTTATTCAGCAGGGGAGATTTTCTTGGTGAAGGGATCTGGGACCAGCATTCACCTCATTCGACTTCGGCATTAGTAATGGGTAAAGCGATTCTGTTTGTTGTTGACAGAGAGTTGTTCAGTTACGGTTCCGGAACTACCCTGAAAATCATGTCAAACATTACACGGATCATTTCAAGAAGGATACGCAATGCAAATAACCGGATGCTGAATCTCTCCACCCAGTATGAATCCGGGAGGACAAGAACCGAACATGATCTGCTTGGTAAACGTGCAGTACCTTATGAAGCTTTCTATGGCATTCAAACACTCAGGGCTGTTGAGAATTTCAATATCTCGGGGATCACCCTGAACTTTTTCCCTTCAATTATCGAAGCATTGTCCATGGTAAAAGAAGCAGCTGCCGAAGCTAACTTTGAACTTGGATTACTTGACAAAGATATCAGGGATGCAATAGTTCTTGCCTGCCATAAGCTGCAAAACGGTAAATATCATAATCAGTTCGTTGTTGATATGATCCAGGGCGGAGCAGGAACATCAACTAATATGAATGCCAACGAGGTTATTGCAAATATAGCTTTGGAAATACTCGGCCATAAAAAAGGTAATTATGTTAATTGTCATCCTAATAATCATGTAAACAAGTCTCAATCAACAAATGATGCATATCCCACTGCAATAAAAATAGCTCTCTACAATTCGAATAAAGAAATTGCAGCTGTCCTGAAAACCTTAGCCGATTCCTTCAGTAAAAAAGGAAAAGAATTTGCTCACATTATTAAAATGGGAAGGACCCAGCTGCAGGATGCCGTACCCATGACACTCGGCCAGGAATTTGAGGCTTATGCTATAACTCTTGAAGAAGAAATTGAAAGGCTGAACCAGAATGCCGGATTATTCCTGGAGGTCAATATGGGGGCAACTGCAATTGGTACCGGTATTAACTCAGAACCCGGGTATGCTGAAAAAGTAATAAGGCATTTAAGAAGGATAAGCGGTCTTGATCTGATTCTGGCCTCAGATCTTGTCGAAGCTACACAGGACACAGGAGCATTTGTTATGTATTCATCAGCAGTAAAAAGACTGGCTGTAAAACTATCCAAGATATGCAATGACCTCCGCCTGCTTTCTTCGGGTCCACGGACAGGCATCAATGAAATAAACCTGCCTCCGATGCAGCCCGGATCATCAATTATGCCAGGGAAGGTTAATCCTGTAATCCCTGAAGTTGTAAACCAGATAGCTTTTAAGGTTATCGGAAACGATTTAACCGTAACAATAGCTTCGGAAGGAGGACAGCTTGAACTTAATGTTTTTGAGCCTGTTATAGTCCAGAGTATCTTTGAATCAGTCGAGATGCTTATAAATGGAATGAATACACTTAAATACCGCTGCATAGACGGAATAACTGCCAATGAAGAGCGTTGCAGGACTCTGGTCAAAAAAAGCATAGGTCTGATAACCGCACTGGTACCATGGATTGGCTATGACGCCCTTAATGAACTGGCAAGAGAAGCCCTTGAAAGTAATGAGAGTGTTTATTCTCTGGTGCTTAAAAAAGGTCTTTTATCAAGAGAAAAACTTGACTGGATACTATTGCCTGAGAATATGATCAGGCCCGTTAAAACCAAACCCGGGAAAGACAATGATAACTGATATATTTGAAAAGAATATAGAGGATGTGTACAGGACATCAATTGTACAACAAACAGCTTTCTGGTCGGAAGTGAAAAGAAAACTCGGACTGGAAACAACAGCTGTTGATTTCAAGGTAAAAAAAGATGAAATAAGCACAGGCCCTGAGGATAATTGCAGTATGAACGGGGATGTACTTGTAATAATTAAGAAGATAGACAGAAATACCTCAATTGCTTATGTCCCGTATGGTCCCGAAATAGAACCGGGAGAACAAAACCAGGGTATATTCCTTGAAGAGCTTTCAGAAATAATGAGATCATTCCTTCCTTCTGATTGTATGATGGTGCGGTTTGACCTTGCATGGGAGTCATACTGGGCAAAAGAAGCGGATTTTTTTGATCCCGATGGCAGATGGCTGGGCCCTCCGCAAAATTCATTTCAGGAAATAAGATTTAATTATAATACTGTAAACTGGAATTTTAAGAAGGCTTTTTCAAATAACCTGCCGTCAAACACGATCTATATCGATCTGACAAAAAGCAAAGACGACCTCCTGAAATCAATGAAGCAGAAAACAAGGTATAATATCAGCCTTTCCTTAAGGAAAAAAGTCACTGTGCGGATCGCCGGGATCAGGGAACTTGAAACATGGTACAGCCTGTACCATGAGACCTCTGCAAGGAACCATTTCCATCTTCATGACATTGATTATTTCCGTACTATCCTGAGTGTCAATGCCGACAGAACACTATCACCTGTTGATGTAATGCTCCTTATTGCAGAAGCAAACGGTCAGCCTCTCGCCTCAATGTTCCTGGTGATCTCGGGGAACCGGGGGACATATCTTTACGGTGCCTCTTCATCTGAAAACAGGAATCTGATGGCTAATTATGCCCTTCAGTGGGAAGCAATCAATATAGCCAAAGAGATGGGTTGTTCAGAATACGACATGTTCGGAGTGGCTCCGGCATCCGATCCGGGCCATCCTTTGTACGGACTATACCGGTTCAAATCAGGTTTCGGCGGTGAATTGTTTCATTCACTCGGATGCTGGGATTATCCCTTTGACATTGAAAAATACAAAACATACAGCTCGGTTGAATTAACCCATAAAGGTTTTCATGATAACTGATAAAACAGCATCTGTGATAATTGATTTTCGCAAACTGAATTGCTTCAAACTTATGGGCTTTCTCCTGATTGTTATTATTTTTACATTGTCCCATAAATGAAGAAATGAAGATTATATCCTGGAACGTTAACGGTATTCGCGCAATAGCAAAAAAATCTTTCTTTACTGATTTTGAACTGATGGATCCGGATATTACCTGTCTGCAGGAGACCAAAGCACAGGACAGCCAGGTTGCCGAAACACTTGCTGCACTGAATGACAGATTTATCTGTTCAAATTCAGCAGTGAGACCCGGTTACTCGGGAACAGCTGTTATTTCTAAGATAAGGCCCCTGAATGTTACAAAAGACATAGGCATAAAGGAATATGATACTGAAGGCCGGGTCTTATGCCTTGAATTTGAACAGTTCTTCCTGGTAAATGTATATGTTCCCAATTCAGGAGCTGAACTTGCCAGGTTAGCTTTCAGGCAGGAGTGGGACAAGGTATTTTTCAGCTACCTGAAGGACCTTGAAAAAATCAAACCCGTTGCCGTCTGCGGAGACCTTAATGTAGCCCACAGGGATATCGACCTGGCGCGCCCTAAGGAAAATTACAACAAGGCAGCCGGCTATATGCAGGAGGAAATAGACGGCATGGACAGGCTTACAGAAGGTGGATTTGCTGATACCTTCCGGCATTTTTATCCCAATGAGAAAGGAAGATATTCATGGTGGAGCTTCAGAGCCGGGGCAAGGCCAAAGAACATCGGATGGAGAATCGATTATTTCCTTGTAAGCACTTCTTTTCTTC
>CAYNRI010000098.1:0-9235 GCA_964399575.1 uncultured Rikenellaceae bacterium | reverse complement strand
GCTCATCCCGCTCACGTTTTTCACCTTACTTTTCAATGCACTCGATGCCTATAACCGGATTTTATATGATACCGTGACGGGGATATTTCTTCAGGAAACGCTACAGCGGATTCTATTGTTTCTGGTCGTTCTTTTTTATGTATGGAATATCTTCAGCCTGAACCAGTTGATAATCGCATACACGGTTGCCGTCAGCCTGAAAGGGATTGTACTCCTGCTTGTGCTGATGCGCAGAAAAGAGATCCGGCTTCGTCCGGAATACGGTTTCATCGACAAAAAGTTAGCCCGGGAAATGGCAAGTGTTGCCCTTTACTCGATTGTGGGCGGAATGGGTGCCATGCTGGTTTTTAACCTGGATAAAATCCTTATCAACCAGATGCTCGGTCTGGCCAAAACCGGGGTTTACACTATCGCCTTTTATTTCGGCACGCTGATCACCATCCCGTCGCGTCCTTTACTTAAAATATCAGGATCCCTGATCGCAGAAGCCTGGAAAAAGAATGACATGGAGCAGATCCGGGATATTTACTACAAAAGCTGTATCAACCAGCTCATCATTGCCGGATTCCTGTTCACAGGAATTTGGAGCAATATTGACAATATTCTGGCGATCCTGGGTCCTGATTACGCAGCATCGAAATGGGTTATCTTTTTTATCGGGATAGGTTATCTTTTTGATATGATGACCGGGGCGAATGCCCAGGTCATTGCTTATTCCAAATATTACCGGGCATCCCTTGCCTTTATAGTAATCCTGATCGGCATTATGACCATCCTGTTCTTCCTTCTGATCCCGCCTTTCGGGATCGCAGGAGCAGCGGCAGGAATTGCCAGCGCCTTGTTCCTGAACAATCTGATGCGCTACCTTTTCCTTTGGAAGCGCTACCGCTTGCAACCGTTCAATTTGTTCTATCTCTATGTCGGAGCCTTTTATACCGGTCTCTATTTTTTACTGAAACTGGTCCCTCAGTTACCGTTAATCCCGGATATTCTGATCAGAGGAACACTGATTACAATACTCACCGGATTGTTTTTATTGCTGGTCCCGGTTTCGCCCGAAATTCAAAAAACGTCAGCGTCGATAGGGAACCGGTTAGCTGCTAAGTTCAGGTCAAAAGGCGTTAAATAGCATCAATGCTCTTTAATGATTACTTTTACGCTTTGAAAACTATAAAAAACAATAACAGACCTGTTACTTCATGATTAGACTGTTCGTGGTAAAAATCTTTGGTTTTTTCGCAGGTAAAAAGAAATACCAGAAATTATTTGAATTGTTACATCGGGTTTCTTTGAAAGGGATGAATATCGGTTCAGTAGCGGGGCCATACCAATCAGGAGAAAAATCGGCATTGAGATGTATCCATAGTAAATATAAAGATGTGGAGGAATGGATGCTTTTTGATGTAGGAGCAAATATTGGTAATTATACCTTATTGCTAAGAGAAGTGTTTGGCATTAACTCGATAGTTTATTCTTTCGAACCATCCAAAAATACATTCCGCGAACTGGAATCAAATTTGATCGGCCATGGAAATGTCAGGTTATGTAATTTTGGCCTGGGTGAAGAGCAGGCAAGGTTAACGTTATACAGTACTCCTTCTTCGTCGGCTTTAAGCAGTCTTTACCACAGACGGCTGGACCATTATAATATTCAAATGAACCAGGCAGAAGAGGTGGAGATCAGGACCGTTGACGATTTTTGCAGTGAAAATATCATTAGTCATATTCATCTCTTAAAACTTGACGTTGAAGGGCATGAGATAAAGGTTTTAAAAGGCGCATCCAACATGATCAATTCAGGCAAAATCGATTTTATACAGTTTGAGTTCGGTGGGACCGATATTGATTCGAGGGTGTTTTTCCGGGATTTTTATTACTTGTTAAAAGACCGGTATGAACTTTATCGTATTGTGAAAGACGGACTTTATAAGATAGAAGGCTATACGGAGGTCTGTGAAAATTTTATGTCCGCAATGTATATGGCCAAAAGAAAAGACTTGAATATAACAGGGTTCTGACACCTGTTTAACTTTGATATTTGTCAGAAATTCTTATTTAGGTAAACAGAAACAAGTATTACGGTTGCCATTATGGTTGCGGTATATTTGAATTGATCAAAAAATAAGACTAAAATGTCGCCGGGAGCTACAATTCTGCTCTTATGATATCATGCTCCACCGATATCTTGTATTTTGAATTTTTATTCAGGATAAAGGATTTTACTTCTTCATAAATAGGGTAATCATTTTTACCGGTAAATTCCCGGGCATCATCTATTAAAATAATGTGATCCAAGCGGTTGGCCAATACCGTATAGAGCTCCGTCATTATCGGGCTGTTCAGATTTGCCCTGGCCGTTATACCGGCTGAATAATGAGCATCAAGCCAAAAAATTGCGGGTTCTTTGAGTTTTTCGGTTACCAGTCTGAGTTTTTCGCCGCTATCGCCGTGAAGCAGATGAATATGGCGGTACTTTTTAAATTTCCGCACGGCTCTTTCATACAAGGTATCGCTCAGTTCGATTGAGTAGATCTCCCGGAAATTTTTCTTCTGAGCGGAAACCATATACCCTAAATAAGTCCCTGTCTCCACCAGCACACCGTAACCGTACTTTCGCTGATAATCCCGGATAATGCGTTGTTTGACCACCGGATGCGGCGGAATGGGACGGCCTTGTTTTTCCCAGTCACGAATAATACCTTCCGGGAAATGATTATACCGGAACTCGACTATAGTCCTTACTACCTCAACGGGCAGTATTTTTTTATCTTTTCTTTGACCATACTTTTTGCTTCATTCACAATAGTCTTTTTCGTCTTCAACAGATGTTTTTCATGCCCGGGAACATGCAAGCTTGTTTTTGCACTCCCTTAAGTGAAACGGTCAAATACATGTCCACCCTGCCGGCATAGATTTATAGGTCAAAAATACACTTTCCGGATAAATAACCGTTTTATCCCCGTTTGGATCGAGCCAGGCTGCCCACCATGAAAAAGTGCTGTTGGCAATAATATGATGCCGGCATCGGTTCATCAGCATCATGTCTTTCCAGGCGTCTTGAGGATTCATATGTGCTACGAAATAAACCGGTCCGTTCAGCGAAAGATTTTTTCGGCACCAGTCGAGGTCATCTGAAAAGACAAAAAAATTAAGATCCGGGTATTTTTGGTGAAGGTGGGCCGCAGCCCTCTCATAATATGCAGGCTGACACATCGGGAAGGTTTTCGGGGACTTCCTGTAATCTCCTCGCCGAACGTGCACGGATACTGATGTCATCTTTTCTATCCTGTCCTTCAACAACTGGTCGGCTGCATCCGTCAGCTCCGGGAACCGGTAAAGCTGCCGAATCACCGGTGCGACATCCTTAAAAAATCTTTCCTCATTCCAGTATCCTTCCAGATATACTTCATTCATGTACCGGTATTCCTCATAACGGATATCTTTCCAGAACCGGTAAGAATGGTGCCTCCTGCCTCTTAATCGCCGCAGGATACGGTGATGCAACCGGTAGCCCACATCGGCATAATGGAGGGAAATCTCAGCCGGAATACTGTCCTGCTTCAGGTTAATCCCGAAAATCCGGTCGATCTCCAACCCGTTATGTACATTCCAATGATATGTGTCTATATCTAATTTCACCCGGTCCGCTCCGTGCCAGGATGTCATCTGCTTAAAAAAAGCATACTGGAACATCTGGTTTCCCAGGCCGCTTCTTAACCTGATAATAATCATGGTAATAATTTTGTGATATGTTCCAGATAGGCCTTCGCCTGACGATCCAACGAAAAGTCCTGCGCTGTGGAAAGACTGTTCCGCACAATCCTGCGATATTCCTCCTCAGGAAGGGTGACTGCCCGGGAAAGTGTATCCCTGATTGAAGCTTCATTCCCGGCATCGCAAAGAAACCCGTTTTCTCCGTCCCGGATAATTCCGTCGATCCCCTCGTGCCGGCTGCCTATGGTAAGACACCCGCTAGCCATTGCCTCTAAGTAAACTAATCCGAAAGTCTCATGATGACTGGGAAGGATAAATACGTCCGACTCCCGAAGTTCACAGATGACTGCATCCCGCTCCAACTCCCCCCGAAAAAGTACCTGTCCGGTTATATTCAGATCGCCGGCCAATCGCTTTAACTGCTCTTCCTTATCGCCTTTCCCAACAATGACATATTCCCATTCTGTTACAGCCGGCAACGTGGAAAGTGCCTTCAGAACCTTATCCACCTGCTTTCTTTTGATCAGGTTGGCGACCGTTATGATCCTTTTTTTCTCCCTGAAAACATGAATCCGTTGCGGCAGGTTTAGATACTTATCCGGGATCCCGGAAAATGCAAGGAAAGTTCGCTCCCGGAACTCCGGGAAAAGCTGATGAAAAAACTGCTGGTAAGCCACCGACCTGCAGGCAAATGCACTGGCCTGCTTAAAAGACCTGCGTTGCAGCATGCGATGAAAAGGATTTTTTGCCAGCCGGATATCCGACATATGAATGCCGATAACCAATGGCACCTCAAGTTTTTTGGCCAAACCACTGAAAGTAAAATAGGCATTATAAAGGTGGCAGATAACCACGTCGGGTTTAAAGGGTAATCTACTGATAATTTTCCGGGAAGGATACCAGGTACATTTAAGCAAAGGGATACGTAGCGGAAGGACAAATCGGACGCTCACCCGGTCGCCGGACTGAAATACCGGTTCCTGAGGAAACGGCTCATCTTCGTACGAAAAATGCGGACGAATCACATGTACCTGGTGTCCCTGCCGGCCCCAGGCTTCCACAAATTCGCGTAAAGCTCCGGAGGTATACCCTGTGCAATCATCTGCCGGGAAAAGCTGTGTAATAAAAAGAATATCCATTATCAAGGCAAAATTAGAATACTTCTCCCCATTTTCCAAACCGAGGTATATCAGGTATAGCTTCAGGCCACTGAAAAAAGCATGCTTTAAAAAGTGACTGATTAAATTTCATTTCAATATAATTCAGTATTTGTATAATTTTGATTTTCTTACAACCAATTAATTACGTTATGAAAATTTATCCCAACATAAAGTCTTTAATGCCTCACGTGGTCGCGATAACACTGTTTATAGCCATTTCCTTTGCTTATTTCTATCCTGTTCTGGAAGGAAAAGTTATGAAAGCCAATGACTCGATGGTATCAAAGATAAGTTCAAAAGAGATCACGGACTTCCGTGAGAAAACCGGGAAAGAGCCTTTGTGGACAAATTCAATGTTCAGCGGAATGCCCGCTTTTCTGATATCAACCAAATATCCCGGGAATCTTTTCAAAAACCTCGATCTTGCCCTGAGGGTATTCAGGATGCCAGTCGCTGCAATTTTCATCTCAATGTCAGGATTTTATCTTCTGCTGCTTATCTTCGGAGTTGATCCATGGCTTGCAATTGTCGGTTCGCTGGCTTACGGGTTATCTTCCTTCCTGTTCCAGATCATTGCGGCAGGGCATAATACTCAGGCTGTGGCACTAGCATACATGGCGCCGGTTATTGGCGGAGTATATTATTCCTACCGTCGTGATGTATTGACCGGGGCTCTATTCACTGCGGTTTTCCTTACCCTTGAAATGACAGCAAATCACCCTCAGATAACATATTATACAATGATCTGTATCCTGATCTATATTATAACTGAATTTATTTTTTCTGTCAGGGAAAAGCAGATTATGAAATTCATTAAAACATCCCTGGTCCTTATAATCCCTGTGATTCTGGCTATAGGTATTAATTTCGGATCACTGTATACTACATATGAGTACGGCAAATACTCAATGAGGGGCAGGTCGGAATTGTCAGTCGAAAATAAAAATAAAACATCAGGATTAGACCGTGATTATATAACACAGTGGAGTTATGGGATTGGTGAAACAATGAATCTTCTGATCCCAAACTTCAAGGGTGGTTCCACAGCTCCGTTTGACAGAGATTCTGAAACAGTAAGGGTATTAAGGCAGAACAATGCAGCTGCTGCAGCAAGCCAGGTAATGAAATACTGGGGACCCCAAATGAGCACTGAAGGACCTCATTATCTTGGAGCTGTTACTATATTTCTTTTCATACTGGGGTTAATATTAATTAAAGGCCGCGAGAAATGGTGGCTCCTTATAGCAACTATCCTGGCAATACTCCTTTCCTGGGGAAAACATTTCATGCCATTCACAAACCTTTTCATTGATTTTTTTCCTGGCTACAATAAATTCAGGGCTGTAACAATGATCCTTGTGATCGCCCAGTTTTGTGTCCCCCTGCTTGGGATTCTAGCGATAAAGGATATACTGTCGGATAAAATCTCCCGTAAGGAACTGATAAATGGATTGAGGCTGGCAACGATTATTATCGGCGGAATACTGCTTATAGTTTTGGTTTTCCCCGGCATTGCAGGATCATTTTTAAATGATTATGAAAATGCCTATCCCGAATGGCTTACAGGTGCAATGGTTAATGACAGGATAAGTTTACTAAGAACAGATACCCTGAGATCACTTATCTTAATACTAATAGCATCAGCGGCACTATTTGGAGTTATCTATGAAAAATTAAAGAAAAAATACTTTTTGATAATAATCGGAGCTTTGATGGTAATGGATCTCTGGACGGCCGACAAAAGATATCTGAATTCCGACCGTTTTGAAAAGCCTGCATCAATCCAGAAATTATTTACTCCATCAATAGCAGATAAGGCAATCATGGAAGATCCCTCCTATAAAAGAGTCCTAAATCTGGCTGCATCGACTTTTAATGATAACAGTCCTACTTCTTATTTCCATTTTTCAGTTGGGGGTTATCATGGCGCAAAATTAAGAAGGTATCAGGACCTGATTGATTCAACCCTTTACAGAGAGTGCTCTCTTATTGGTTCAGCACTTGAAAAGGCAACATCAATAGATGAACTGGATCCAATATTAAGTATCGCTAAAACACTTAATATGCTTAATGCCAGATATATAATTTATAACCCTGATGCGCCTCCCCTTGAAAACATAAATGCACTCGGGAATGCATGGTTCGTTGAAAAACCTGTAATTGTTCCGGACGCAAACAGCGAAATAACAACCTACAAGATGATTGATCCGAAAACAGAGGCCGTTATCGATCAGAGATTCAGGGAACAAATAGGCAAAGAACAGTATCCGATAGCTGAAGGAGAAAGGATCTGGCTGGACTCGTATAAGCCTGATGAAATGCTATATAAATCTCTGGCTCAAAATGAAAAACTAGCCGTGTTTTCTGAAATATATTACCCGGCCGGGTGGAAGTGTTTTATTGATGGTAAAGAATCTGACTATTTCAGGGTAAATTATGTTCTGAGAGGAATGATAGTACCTGCCGGCGAACATGAAATAAAGTTTTCCTTTGAGCCTGACTCATACTATACAGGCAATAAAGTATCTCTTGCCAGCTCAATTCTTTTAATCCTCCTACTTGCGGGGTCTGTCGTTTGGAAACTTAAGAATAAATAGTGTGAAACTGGTACATTATGATAAGTGTCCATTGTGCCTGTCTGAAAAAACCGGCAGATACTTAAGATTAAAAGACCATTTCCTGAGCAAAGAGGAATTTGATGTTTTCAGATGTATTGATTGCGGTTTCATTTTTACACAGGATCATCCTGATGAAGATAATATCTCTGACTATTATAAATCAGAGGACTATCTCTCTCATAACGACAATGTAAAGAGCTTATCTGCTATCCTTTACAAGATCGCAAGAGTGCTCATGCTCAAAAGGAAACTCAGAATAATCAGGAAAACTTCAGGATTAAGTACAGGCGTTTTACTTGATATCGGAAGCGGATCGGGGCACTTTGCAGCTTTTATGAAAAAGAATGGATGGAGAGTAAGCGGAGTTGAGATAAATAAAACAGTCAGGGAAAGATCCTCATCAGAATTTAATTTCCCTGTCTTTGCTCCGGATCAATTATCATCTTTACAATCAGAAAGCTTTGATTGTGTAACATTATGGCATTCACTTGAACATTTCCAGGAACCGTTTAAGTATACTTATGAAATAAAGCGACTTTTAAAGCCTGGTGGTATATGTATACTGGCATTACCTAACTCCTCATCCTGTGATGCTGAATACTACAGGGAATCCTGGGGTGCTTGGGATGTCCCAAGGCATCTATGGCATTTCACCCCTGAGACAATGAGGCTTTTTTCTGAAAAGTCAGGTTTTTTTATCAGGGATATTCTAAGTTTACCATTTGATGTATATTATGTATCAACATTAAGTGAAAAGTACAGGACAGCAAGATCTCCTCTTGTTTCAGGAATACTAAAAGGTATAAGGTTTTCTCTCCTGTCTGTCTTCAATTTAAAAAGGAGCAGTTCATTGATATATATCCTGAAGAAATAGAATCGAGGTCAATATCTGTCAAGCCAGCGGTATTTTCTGGAATTATCCCCGAATTTCAGGGCTACGGTTATTTCATGTGTTCCATAGGTGATCCTTTGTATTTCCTGGAGGGTAAAGTCAAATGCATATCCTATGAAGATATTCGTGTATCTTATTCCTGCATTGGCAATTATAGCTCCGCTTGTACGGTAAGCCAGACCTGCCCAGAAACCCAGAGAATAGTTATATGTGAGGCCGATATCAGCCTGGGGTTTAAGCTGATCCGACATCATGAAGATAAAAGACGGTTCGAGATCCATCCTGGTATTCAAAACAAAATTGTATGATCCGAACAGGTAATAGTGCCTGTATAGTTTGAAATTCCTGTATGCATCCGCGCCGATCTTTGCAGAAGCTTCAAAAAGCTGGTCAGCAGAAAAACCGACACTATATTTAGGGTTAAGAAGATAAACTCCAAAAATTGCATCCGGCACAAAGATTCCTACACGAAGGTCGCTGTTCAGCCATGGTTCATTTGGATCCTCAAAATTCAGTTGCGTTTCATCAATCTTGAAGTGATAGGCAGTAAAAGCCAGTCCCATTGACAGCTGTGTTGTGTTTCTCAGCCATAGATGATATGCATACGATGCCTGCACCCCGGTTCTGTGGACCAGTCCGTTCCTGTCGCTGAAAACATACCCGCCAATCCCTACCCTGCCGTCGGTCTTAGGCCTGTATATCTGTCTCCTTGCATTGGTCTGCTTTAGTATATAACTTCGTTTCAGCATCCTGGTCTGAAGGCTGAATGAAAAAGTTCTTGGAGCACCTTCATAACCAACCCATTGTTCCCTGGCTGTAAGATTGACACTTGTATAACCATCACTTCCGGC
>CAYNRI010000097.1:0-9316 GCA_964399575.1 uncultured Rikenellaceae bacterium | reverse complement strand
ATTTATATATTTGATATAGAACATGATAAAACAGAAACAATATCTGATAAGATCTCTGAACTTGTGTCATGTCACAAGAAGGACACTGGCTGAAAACATGTTTTCTGATTGTTAATAGTCAATTGCTTAGTAATCTGTATTTTTACTGCTGCAAAATATCTATAAAACTGATAGTTATGGCTGATCTTGAGAATTATTTTGCGGATTTCCGACGTAATATAACAGGCATCGACACTGAGATAGAAACACCTTATGGCAGGAAGAAACTCGTTTATGCCGACTGGATAGCAAGCGGAAGGCTTTATGGTCCCATAGAAAAAAGGATCTCCGGTGATATCGGACCAATGGTGGGCAATACACATTCGGAATCATCAGCAACCGGCATTGCAATGACAAATGCATATCATCATGCCCAGAGGATAGTTAAAAACCATGTTAATGCCGCTGAAGATGATCTCCTTATCTTTACCGGAACCGGTATGACTTCTGCCATAGCCAAGCTTCAGAGAATACTTGGACTCAAAGTCCCGGAACAGGCGTTCCACTATTGTGCTTTTACAAAGGGAGAATTTACAAAGTGCAAGGATATCCCGAACAATAACAGGCCTGTTGTTTTTCTGACCCACACTGAGCATCATTCCAATCACACTTCATGGTTCGAAACACTTGCCGATGTCGTTGTACTTGAACCCTCAGCAGAACTGAAGGTTGATCCGGAAATACTGAGAAGAGAGATAATTAAATATAAGGAAAGACCTTTGCTTATCGGATCTTTTTCAGCATGTTCAAATGTAACAGGATACCACCCTCCTTTTTATGAGCTGGCTGAAATAATGCATCAGCAAAACGGCTACTGCTTTGTCGATTTTGCTGCTTCTGCCCCTTATGTAAGAATAGATATGCATCCTGAAAAGAAGATGCAATACCTTGATGCAATATTTTTCTCCCCGCATAAATTTCTGGGAGGTCCGGGAAGCGCAGGAGTTCTGATCTTCAATAAGAAACTATATAAAAACCAGATACCTGACACTCCGGGTGGAGGAACAGTGAAATGGACCAACAGGTGGGGAGGATACAGCTATATAAGCGATATAGAGACGAAAGAAGACGGCGGAACACCGGGTTTTCTCCAGGGAATAAAGGCAGCTCTGGCTGTATCTTTAAAAGAGAAAATGGGGATTGAGAATATCAGGAACAGGGAACAGGAGCTTATTGATATAACTTTTAACGAATTACTTAAGATAAATGAGCTCCACATCCTGTCAGAAAATATCCGCAACCGGCTGGGAGTCTTTTCATTCTATGTTGATAATGTTCATCATAACCTGTTCACAAAACTCCTGAACGACCGGTTTGGGATCCAGGTCAGAGGTGGATGCTCATGCGCCGGCACCTATGGGCACTTCCTGCTGAATGTCGATTTCAACCTTTCAAAAGAGATAACTGAAATGATTGATGCCGGCGATCTTTCTCTTAAACCCGGATGGATAAGGCTCTCCCTCCACCCTACAATGACAGATGAAGAGCTGTATTACATCATCAGTTCAATAAAAGAAACAATTGGAAAATCGAAGGAATGGGAACAGGATTATATCTACGACATCCATACGAATGAATTCCACCACAAGACTTTTAATGAAAAAGGGATCCGGGGGTACGAACAATGGTTCAATCTTGATTATCAGTAATTATGACAATTAATTATCTCCCAATCTGTTTAATCCCTGCAAAAAGCATATAATATTGCAACTTATATTATATCATTAGAATCCTGAATCCCAATAAATTAATAAGTCTTTGCCCCGGACTGAAAATTCTGCGGGCAATTGGCCATACTTTTGACAGGCAGCGGTCCTGCTCTTCCCGTATCAGGATTATAAGCTGATCAAGGGCCGGATTTGTTGAACCTGCCTTGTACTTATAATTCAGACTGATTATAAGCTGTGCCAGATCATTATATTTTCCGAGACTCCGGGTCAGGTTATCAAGTTTTTTCTCTACTGATTTGATGACTGAAGGATTCAGGGACCTGAAAAAATATAGCTGATACAGAAAATCCTTAGCTCTTTTCCTGAACTCGTGAATTTTGGCTGGTTTAAGATTATTCCTGCAGTCGAGATACCTGTGAGTAACTATCCTGTGTGTCTCCTCAAGATCGTTTATAAGTACTTTTGGATCGAGGTTATTAAGGGTCTGGAATCGTATACGGTAACCGGTCTTGCTTAAAAGATCGCTGATCACCTGAACTTCATCGGTAATACCGGGGTGAGTTTCTTCAGCATATTCCTGTTTTTGCACAAGATTGAGTATTTCCTTGCTTGTTGAAAGTTCGGAGAATACAGCGGGGTACTTTTTTTTAAGATCTTTCAGTGTCTTCCTGTGAACCGATATATCACGCCATGAGCGTGTCTTGAGTCCCACCTCACGAAAAGCATCATACTGCTTCTTGAAAAAATCACCATCGACCTGAGATGCCAACAGCTTCATCACTGCCCTCGATTTTTTCATCAGGACCCTCACATCATGAACAGTACGGTCATCCGGGATCTTCGCCTTCGACAGAAGCTGATGTGCTTCGTTAACGTAAGCCGATAATACCGGTTTGATATCTCTCAGTTTTACAAAATCAGGATCCATTGGCAATGAAAGAGTCTGTATTAAGATCAAATATAGGTAAGAAATATACAAAAGATTGTTTGCTTTCTTAAAGATCTGTTCAGTTTTTACTAAATTAGAGGTCTCGCTGTTTTTATTGATTAATAAATATTTTCCCGCAGATTACGCAGATTGGCGCAGATCAAAACAATAACCTTTTCTTTCTGTGAAAATCTGCGAGATCAGCGGGAAATAAAAAACATTTTCCCGCAGATTACGCAGATTAGCGCAGATCAATACAATAACCTTTTCTTTCTGCGAATATCTGCGAGATCTGCGGGAAATAAAAAAAAGAAGTTTTCCCGCAGATTACGCAGATTGACACAGATCAAACCAATATCTTTTCTTTCTGCGAAAATCTGCGAGATCTGCGGGAAATGAAAACAAGACTAAATTCTTATATCTATGGAAGAAAATGAGATTTCGTTTAAGATCAGGGCCTGCATATTCAAGGTCTATAATAATCTTGGTCCAGGACTACTGGAATCAGTTTATGAAGCAACATTGATATATGAGTTAGAAGAACTCAATTTAAAAACTAAAAGCCAGGTACCTATCCCGGTATATTATGAGGGAATTAAGCTGGATCTGGGATTCAGAGCTGATATAATTGTTCAGGATAAAGTACTTATAGAGATAAAATCAATAGAGAATATGGCAGAAGTCCATCACAAACAGGTACTTACGTATCTCAAACTTGCCGATCTGCGCCTTGGCATTCTTGTCAATTTTAACACAGAAAATATCGCTAATTCAATAATAAGGAAAGTAAATGGGTTATAGTTTTCCCGCAGATTACGCAGATCGGCGCAGATCAAAACAATAACCTTTTCTTTCTGCGAAAATCTGTGGGATCAGCGGGAAACAAAAAGAAAAAACTAAATTTGCTGGTAGCAAACCGGAAAATCATTAACATGGGTAAAAAAAGTACAGGGATGAGAATAGGTATTCTCACTGCGGGAGGTGACTGTCCCGGAATTAATGCAGCGATACGTGGTGTTGGAAAAACTGCTATAGTCAGATACGGCATGAAGCTGATTGGTATCAGTGATGGCTTTTCCGGGATGATTAACAAGGAATATTCCGAACTTACCGAACGGGATCTTTCAGGTATCCTTACCCTGGGAGGTACAATACTAGGCACCTCCCGGGAAAAACCCTTCAAGAACTCCGGAAAGAAAAAAAGTGAAATAAAAAAACCCGTCCTCATAAAAGAACATTATGAGCAAATGGATCTGGACTGTCTTGTTTGCATAGGAGGCAATGGAACACTCAAAACAGCTCATCTCCTGTCTCAGGAAGGCTTGAATGTGATTGGTATCCCGAAAACAATTGACAATGATGTATGGGGGACAGATATAACTTTCGGTTTTGATTCCGCAGTTAACATTGCTGCTGAAGCAATAGACAGGCTGCATTCCACAGCCAACTCACATAAGAGGATCATGATAATTGAAGTTATGGGGCATAATGCCGGATGGATAGCCCTCTATTCCGGGATAGCAGGAGGCGGAGATGTGATCCTGATACCAGAGATCCCCTACAGGGAGGAAAAGATTGCCGAATACCTTCTTCACCGCGTTGAAGAAAATAAACCTTACTCGATAGTTGTTGTAGCGGAAGGTATAAAGAACCCTGGTAAAGAAAGGTCTGTTGCACAGTATCTTAGCAACAGGATCTATGAATTGACCGGACTTGAAACCCGTGAAACAGTCCTTGGCTATATACAACGTGGCGGAACGCCTTCTCCGATGGACAGGGTTCTGGCTACACGTTACGGAACAGCAGCCGCAGATATGATTGCTGCCAGGGACTTCGGTAAAATGGTTGCCCTGAAGAAAAATGAGATCACATCTGTACGCCTGGAAGATGTTGCAGGCAAGATTAAGATGGTAGATCCTGATGATCCCCTTATAATACATTTAAAAAACATGGGAACAAGCTTCGGAACATAGCTCTGAATATAAAAAATCCCGCAAACATCGATGAAAAAGATAATCTTTGTCAGACATGGCCGCGCCGAAGATGGTTCTTCAGGCATCTCCGATTATGAAAGATCCCTTACTACAAAAGGCAAGATCATCTCAAGGGAGATGGCACTGAGGTTCAGGGGACATGAAAGCTCCCCGCAACTTATAATCACAAGTCCGGCTTTCAGGGCATTGGAAACAGCGTTGATCTTTGCTGTTGAATGCGGAATAAGTGCCGATGACGTGAAACTTAATAATAATCTGTACTTCAAAGCCGACATGAAACATCTTCTGGAGATTATTTCTTCCCTGGATGATGATCATGATACTGTTACCCTTTTCGGACATAATCCTTCTTTCACTGAATTTGCTGACAGGTTATGCTCGGATGGATGTGAATTCTTGACAAAGACAAGTGTTGTATGCATTTCATTTAAAGCTGTGAACTGGGCAGATATCAAAACCGGTTCCGGAAAAATGGAATATTTCCTCAAACCTGATAAATAATATGAGCCGGACGTATATCCCGAAAGAGATCAGCTGGCTGTCATTCAACGAAAGAGTGCTGCAGGAAGCTGAAAACAAAGAAGTACCGCTAATAGAACGTTTCAAATTCCTTGGAATTTATTCTAATAATCTGGATGAATATTTCAGGGTCAGAGTGGCAACATTAAAAAGATTGTCTCAACTCGGATCCAGATCAAAGGATGTACTTGGATACTCCCCGAAAGCAACACTCAAAAAGATACAGGAGATAGTTCTTTCACAGAATACGAAGTTTGAGAAGATCTACGAGACACTTATACAGGAGCTTGCAAAAAATAAAATACATATCATAAACGAAAAGCAGCTCAACCAGGAACAATCAGAATTTGTCAGAAATTATTTCCATTCCGAGGTTCGGACAAGACTTATGCCTTTTCTTCTTGAAAAAGATAAAGAAATGCCTAACCTTACAGATGATGCAATTTACCTTGCAACTATATTAAAAAAGAAAGGAACCGATAAAACGAAATATGCACTTATCGAGGTGCCAACTACCATACTTCCGAGGCTTATAATATTACCCGAGTCAGACAGCAGCAAATACCTCATATACCTGGATGATATAATACGCTTCGGGCTGAAGGACATTTTCTTCATTTTCGATTATGATGATTTTTCAGCCTATACGATCAAGCTTACAAAAGATGCGGAACTTGAGATAGCTGATGATATATCGGAAAGTTATATTGAAAAACTTTCAAAAAGCCTGCATCAAAGGAAATGGGGTTCTCCGGTAAGGTTCATATACGATCGCAAAATGCCCGCTGAACTGATAACAATCCTGACGAAAAAGCTTAGCTTCGGACCCGACGATGTTATAATACCGGCAGACAGGTACCATAATCTAAAAGACCTGATGAACATTCCCAATCTTGGGAAGAAGAAGTTTTATTACGAAGCTCTTGTTCCTGTCGCTCACCGTGATATCCTGCCGGGAAAAAGTATTCTGTCAGCAATTAAAAAGAAAGATATAATGCTTTTTTTTCCTTATCACTCTTTCGATTATCTCATAGATCTGTTAAGGGAAGCTTCACTGGATCCATTCGTTACGTCAATACAAATAACACTCTACAGGCTTGCCCGGAATTCAAGCGTCATAAATGCCCTGCTTAATGCCGTAAGGAACGGTAAAAGTGTTACTACAGTCGTGGAACTTCAGGCACGTTTCGATGAGGAAGCAAATATTTTATGGGGGAATAAGCTTATGGAAGCCGGGGTGAAAGTCATTTATGGTGTTCCCGGGCTCAAGGTGCATGCCAAACTGCTGCTTATTACCCGTGTTAAGAATGATGTCACACAAAGATATGCTGCTATCGGTACAGGTAATTTCAATGAAGACACTGCCAGAGTCTATACAGACCATCTCCTTCTGACAACAAATATCAAGATCACTAATGAGGTCCATAAAACTTTCAATTTCTTTAATGTCAACTATAAAAAAGATAATTATTATCATCTGGTGCTTTCCCCCTTTTCACTCAGGAATAAGATCAATTTACTGATAGATAATGAGATAAAAAATGCCAGAGCCGGAAAGAAAGCTTATATATATTTAAAATTGAATAACTTAAGCGATACAGAGATAGTTGACAAACTGTACGAAGCAAGCTCCGCAGGTGTAAATATAAAGATGATAATCAGAGGAATGATGTCACTTGTACCTGGCATGAAGGATACAAGTGAAAATATAAAAGCAATCGGGATTGTTGACAGGTTCCTGGAGCATTCGAGATTCGTGATCTTCTGTAACGGTGATGATGAAGAGTGCTATATTTCATCGGCTGATCTCATGACAAGAAATATTGACCACCGTATTGAAGTCACATGTCCTGTATTTGATAAAAATATTAAAAACGAGCTTAAAGAGATATTTCTTATCCAATGGAACGACAATGTAAAGGCAAGGAAACTTGATTCCAGCCTCACTAATAAGTTTGTAAAGCCAGGGAAAAAATTACACCGTTCTCAGCTAGATGTTTATAGTTATTTGAAGAAAATAAACGAGAAATAGCATCTTTATTTGAGTAAAGCATTGATTTCATAATTCTTAAGCTCCAATAAAGCAGCCCATACTAGTTACAGATTATTATTATTAAGAACACTTGTTTAGGCATCCTTAGTTTTGCCGGTAATCTCCTGCGGTTAATACAGAAATATTAAATAAGAACTGCTGAAATGAATAACTCAACCGGGATAATTGGCACACTCATAATAATATTGTTCTCCTATTACTACTCTATAAGGGAAAAAAGATACCATGGTATTGCTAGATTCTTTTCTTTTGAGAGTATTTTTATCCTGGTCCTTCTGAATTACCGTTTTTGGTTCCGGCAACCATTTTCCTTACAGCAGATCCTGTCCTGGTTTTTTTTACTCTCCTCAATTTATCCCGGTATTGCCGGTTATCTTTTACTTCAGAACAGGGGAAAACCAGAAGGAAGTATCGAAAAAACTACTCAACTCGTAAAATCCGGGATTTACAGATACATAAGGCATCCCTTGTATTGTTCACTCCTTTTGCTTGGGACAGGAGTTATGTTCAAAAATCCCGGTCCACTTCAGATAGTGCTGGGAATAATAAATGTCCTTGCAGTATATTTTACTGCAAGGACAGAGGAGAAAGAAATGATATTGAAATTCGGGAAGGGCTATACTGAATATATGCAAGAAACCAAAATGTTCATACCCTGGATACTGTAACAATTACCAATTAACAATTAGCAATTAGCCGTTGATAAACCTTAAAAGCTGCAAACACACCGCTAAAGACTCTGAGACTACTTCCCCAGCCATGCAATCACTTTCTCCGATCCGGGTTTTTCCTTTGAATACAGTACATCGACAAGTTTCCCGTTCTCATCGATGAGGTATTTCTGGAAATTCCATTTGACCTCGGAATCCATGACTCCATTTAATTCTTTAGATGTCAGCCATTTGTAAAGCGGATGCATGTCCTTCCCCTTAACTGATATCTTTTCCATCAGGGGGAAAGAAACGTTGTAGTTATCGGTGCAAAACTGTCTTATCTCAAGAGCTGATCCCGGTTCCTGGTTCAAAAAATTGTTGGCTGGGAAACCGATAATAAGCAATTTGCTTCCGTATTGTTTGTACAATTCCTCAAGGTCCTTATATTGCGGTGTATAGCCGCATTTTGAAGCTGTATTAACCACCATCACCTTTTTCCCTTTCAGGGAAGCAAGGTCAAAATCCTCACCTTCAAGGGTTTTAACTTTAAAATCATAGAAACCTGATTGAGCAGAAGCAAAAACAGGAACAAGCAGGAAGCTTAGGAATAAATGAAGCTTAAGTATTTTCATGTTTTATATGTTTTAATTAACACAACTTAAACAAACAATCCGTGATGAAGTTCAGTAACAGTAAAAGAAAATTCACTAATTCATTCGACAAGGTCAGTAGTAGTGGAGACAGTCATAGTGAGCGGCATTGTCATTGCCATCTCAGATATTTCGATAGTACCTTTAAGCAAAGCTTCAGATGAAGTTTTAATAAAATAGCCTTCTTCGACAGAGAACCAGGTTGTATATTTCCCGGTATAAGGGCCAGTCACTTTCACGTTCATATCCTGAGAAAGTGTTTTAATTGTCTGTGTACCGGAGACATTTGAAGTGATCTTTATACAGTCATATCCGTTTACTTTTTCAGTACCTTCAAAAGTGTTCTCTGAATTTGTAAGGAGGCGCATGGATGTGGATTCAGAGGAGGCATTAATTGAGTCTACAGCATTCCATTTATCCCCCTGTTTCACCAGCTCGACTGGCAGGTCCGGGAAAAAATCTATCATATTATTTGCCAGATTAGTCGTTCCGCTGGAAGCAGCGTTGAAAGCCACTTTAGCGGCTCCCGAAAGGTCAATCTCTTTTCCTGAAGGGGAAATGACCATTCTGAAAGTTTTTCCCGATAATCCGCTTACTCCGCCTCCTGCTCCGCCCATAGGTGATTCGACGCTCTGGGCTACGGTATCGATTCTGACCTCAAGAGCAAGATCCGGACCACTCCCGCCGGCTGATTTCACTGAGCAGCCAAAAAGAGTGCTGATCACATTCTGCATCTGTTGTCCTTCGATATCCATACTCTGCAATATTTTGCTTGTCTGCTTATATGTTACTGATCTGTCTTCGGGGTAC
>CAYNRI010000096.1:0-9445 GCA_964399575.1 uncultured Rikenellaceae bacterium | reverse complement strand
AGCTTCGGGCACGCAATAGCCAGAGATCTTCCTTTCAGATATTTATTGTGAAAATTACCTGAGGCAAATGCAACGCAGTCAGCAGCAAGAAGGAGGTCGGCTTCTTTCAGGAAAGGTGAATTCGGGTTTATAAGATGCAGTTGTACGGGCCAGTGTCTCAGTTCTGAAGGCTGGTCTTGAAATTCTCTTGATTCTTCAGGTTTTTCAGATTTGCTGATCACTCTTTCCCTTGTTCCCGGACAGCCACCGATAGCAGAGTGGGAGTGAGAGTGAGAGTCAGAGCGTTCCTGTTTTATATTTACAGCAGCTTCATCGAATGCCTCAGCTTCCCTTGATTCTATTGTTATAGCACCCTGCGGACAATGTCCCAGGCATGCCCCCAGACCATCGCACAGAACTTCACTCACAAGTTTAGCTTTTCCGTTGATGATCTTCAGTGCCCCCTCGTGGCAGTTAGGCACGCAGAGTCCGCAACCATTGCATAGTTCTTCATCAATCTTAATTATTTCTCTTTTCATGTTGTAGTTCTGATTATTTACTTAACAAAGATGAGTGATTGATTGCGGCTAAAATGTAACATTTGTTACAATTATTCCCTTTTTTAATCCAGCTGCTGATTCCTGAACAGGGATTTAAGCAAAAACTTCAATTCAGATGTTATTGAAAGTAACTTATCGTTATTTTTATAAAAAAAGATTCATGGATTATTCTCTTCTTGTTAAAGCACCTCTCTTCTCGGGTTACGGAGAAGCAGAAATTGAAGATATCTTCTCAGGTATCAGGTATCGGTTCAGAAGGTTCAGGCCGGGATCAATGATTGCTATGAACGGCGAAAAAGTCACCGCACTGATGCTGGTTCTGAGTGGTATCACAAAAGGAGAGATGGTTGACTTTTCAGGAAGAATTATCAAGATTGAGGAGATACCTGCTCCCGGTGCCCTGGCTGCAGCATTTTTATTCGGTAAACTAAATACTTTCCCTGTGAATGTTATCGCTTTGACTGATGTTGAACTGCTTATAATAGAAAAACATGAATTCCTGAAGCTCCTGATCAGGGATGAAAAGATCCTTGAAAATTTTCTGGAGATGATATCAACCCGGTCACAGTTCCTGTCAGAAAAGATCAAATTCCTAAGTTTCAAAACAATAAAGGGAAAGCTTGCGCAGTATTTTCTCCAGAGAAGTTCTAAAAAGAATAACTCATTTGATCTTGATGTAACTCAGAATGATCTGGCCGATTATTTTGGAGTAGCAAGGCCATCAATAGCAAGAGCTCTGGGAGAAATGGAAAGAGACGGGATTATTGAAGCCAGGGGCAGGCATATTTTAATCAGGGACAGGGAAAAAATGTCGATGCTTACTACAGACTGACCTTTTAATCAAGGATTACTGTCCGGGAAGTGTTATAGAGAAACAGGCGCCCTCACCTTCTTTACTGTCAACGCTTATCGTCCCTTTGTTAATAAGTATAAGCTCGTAACAGAGTTTCAGGCCGAGACCTGTTCCCTTTTCATTCTCTGTACCCGGGGTACTTGTAATTTCAGTTGAAGTGAACAGATATTTCTGTCTTCCTGCAGGAATCCCAGCCCCGTTATCGCAAATCTTAAGGAGAAGGCGTCCCTCTGCATCCGATTTGTCCTTAAGCAGGATACTTATCCTTCCACCCCGGGGAGTGTATTTTACAGCATTTGACAGAAGATTCCTGATGACTATGTCAAGCAGATCCTTGTCAATAAAAGCAATTGAACTTCCTGCCTGTGTAAAATTGACAGATATCTCCTTCTTGTCAGCAGATTCCTTAAAGATGCTCAGGTTTGTAAGAATAATGTCAGCCAGATTCCACCTGGCAGGTGCGAATCTTATTTTATCCTCCTGACCTCTTCCCCATACAAGCATATTCTCAAGCAATGAAATTACCATCTGGGCATATTGTATACTGGAATTGGCAAGAGTATCAAATTTTTCACGGTATTCTTTTTCCTTAAGGAGGTTCAGCATGTAGAGAATATTTACAACAGGACTTCTGAGGTCGTGGGCGACAACAGAAAAAATCTTATTCTTCATCTGCACTGTTTCAGTCAGCTGCTTGTTCTGCATTGCAATCCTTGAATTCTGTTTTTCAATCTCTTCCTTCTGTTTCTGGATCGCCTGCGTCCTTTCATTAACAAGGAGCTCAAGATTCCTGTTCAAATATTCAAGCTCATTCTGAAGCTTGTCTTTTTCATAGTAGGATCTTACCCATTTATACAATAAAAGAGCAGCCTGTATAAAGACAAACAGCACAACATTGTATGACATAATATATCCGAAACTGCTTCCCGACCTTCCCATTGAAACCCTTATATCATGAATGCCTCCGGCTACAAGTAAAAGAAATGCCAGAAAGTATATAATATCTATCGTGTTCTTCTTCAATATACCCTGGAAACTTTTAACTAAAGCATAGATCATAAGGACCATCATTGAAGGATAGAGGATCATCGTATTGTAGCTGAAAACACTTACCGGAATAAAGAGTGTGAGAAAAAAAGAAATTGTAAAATAAATCCCTATTACCCTGGCGAACAATCTGAAATATTTTGAAGGGTAAACAGTAGCTATAAACCATATCCACCCGACAATAATCGCGTAAAGGAACATATATTCAAATCTTACTATCCATGTCCATCCCATCTGAACAATATCATTAATAAGGAAGTGGGATGTAAAGAAAGGTCTTGATGCAAGGCCAATTACAGCCATGGAAAAGTATGCCATGGCTTTCTCTTTAGGGTAGATTATAAAAAAGAAAAAGAATAAAAATGAAAAGCCCAGGAGAATGCTTATGTTAGCCCACTCCGCGGCCCATGTTCCGGCAAGACGTTTTCTGGCCTGCTCAAATGTGCCTAATGTTACAGGGAGCCAGAAACCACCTCTTCGGTGAGTATAATTCGCAACATTTATTACCACTGAAATTGTATCCGAAACAGGATCAAATCTTATAAAGTTCCTTTTATATTCAGGTTTTGTTTCTTCGGCTGATCTTCCCGGGACACCGTTCCCTCCGAAATACTCACCATTGATATACAGGTCATAGGATGAATCAAAGACCGGCATGTCAAATCCAAGAGGTTCCCTGAATCCTTCCGGAAGGAGTATATTAAGACGGTAGGTTGCGTATCCGTTTCTTTCCGTTTTTAGATCTCTTCCCGAATAATCGATCCAGTAAGATGGTACTTTCCCATATATGTCGGGTTTGATCTCCTTTCTTCTGAAATCATGAGGACGCAGGAGCTTATTCCAGTAAAACTCCCACTCTCCGTTTAGTTTAAGAATGAACTTGTCCTTATTATCAATGTTTCTCAGGTCAATGATCCCTTTTTCAGCTCCGGGCAAGGCTCCGGATGTCTGCAGGCTGAAAAAAGAACAGACCGACAGCAATAAGACAAGGCTGTACTTCATTTTAATCCTCTGTTGATCAGCAGTGCATCTACACCTGGTTCTTTACCCCTGAAAGCGATGTACATCTCGAGCGGATCTCTGGTGCCGCCCCTTGACAGTATCTCATTCTCAAACTTTGAAGCGATTTCCTTATTGAAGATATCACCTGTTTCCCTGAAAGCCTGGAAAGCGTCTGCATCGAGCATCTCGCTCCAGTAATAGCTGTAATAACCTGAAGCATAACCGCCTGCCCAGATATGGTTGAAATATGTTGATCTGTATCTTGGTTTTATTTCGGGTATGAGGCCGTACTTATCGAGTGTTTCCTTTTCAAATTTTCTGATATCTGGTTCTGTCGGTTCAGCTAGCATATGGTAGTCCATATCGAGAAGAGCAGCTGCCAGGAATTCTACGGTTGCGAATCCGGTATTGAATTTACTTGATTTCTCCAGCTTCTCCACGATCCCGGCAGGTATCACTTCACCCGTCTGATAGTGTATTGCATATTCCTTTAGCACTTCCGGTTCCAGTACCCAGTGTTCCATTATCTGTGAAGGCAGCTCGACAAAATCGCGCGAAACGGCAGTCCCGGTAAAACCCGGGTATGTTGTGTTGGAAAGGAGCTGATGCAGGGCATGACCGAATTCATGGAATAAAGTTTCAGCTTCTGTAGCTGTCAGCAAGGCAGGCTTGTCGCCAGATGGAGGAGTTGAGTTAGTTACCATTGTAACAACAGGAGTGATCATTTGCCCTTTCAGATTACGGGTCTGGCTTCTGTAAACTCCGCACCAGGCACCTCCGCGTTTCGATTCACGTGGATAATTGTCAATCATCAGAATCCCTATGTGATCAGGGCCACGGGTAACTTCAAATGTAACAACATCCGGATGATATTTCGGGATGTCAGTCCTCTCGGTAAAGTTAAGGTCATAAAGTCTGTTGGCCACATAGAACATTCCTTTCATCACGTTATCGATCCTGAAATATGGCCGTGTAATTTCATCGTCAAGATCGTATTTTTCTTTTCTTATCTTTTCTGTGTAATACCACCAGTCCCAGGGCTGAAGTCTGAATTTTCCACCTTCCTTATTTATCATTTCCTGCTGGGCTGAAGCTTCCGCCTTGGCAACAGGTAAGGCCGCATTCCATACCTGAAGCAGGAAATCGACAACCCTTTCAGGTGTTTTTGCCATGTTCCTTTCCAAAACAAAATCGGCATAAGTTTCATAACCAAGGAGTTTTGATCTTTCGACACGGAGCTTTGCAATTTTTGATATTATCTGCTTGTTGTCACTTGTATTGTCGTTATCTCCTCTCATAAAATATGCTGTGAAGAGCTTCTCTCTGAGATCACGCCTGTCGGAATACTGAAGAAAGGGAGTCATGCTTGGGACCTGAAGGGTGAAAACCCATTTGCTATCCATGCCAAGACTCTCAGCCATCGAGGCAGCCTGTGCTTTAATGCCTTCTGGCAATCCGGAAAGATCTTCCTCCTTTTCGATTATTAATTTGAAATCATTTGTTTCAGCTAGCATATTCTGACCGAAACTGACAGACAGAAGAGATAGTTCTTCATTTATTTTTCTGAGTTTCTCTTTATCTTCCTGAGATAATGCTGCACCACTTCTTACAAAATCTTTGTAAGTATCATCCAGGATCTTCTGCTCTTCCCTGGTAAGATTGAACTTGTCTTTATTGTCAAATACTGTCTTTACCCTCTGGAAAAGACCTTCATTGAGACTAATATCATCATTATGCTTCGACAGAAGAGGTGCAACCTCCTTATTGATCTCCTGAAGTGTATCATTTGTATGGGCTGAATTAAGCCCCCCGAAAACCCTGCTTACCCTGGTTAGCAGTTCCCCGCTGTAGATGTAGGGTTTTATTGTATTTTCGAAAGTCGGTTCATCGGGATTACTTGTAATTGCAGCTATTTCCTGTTTCTGTTCATCGAAACTCTTCAGAAATGCAGGCATATAATGAGATGTCCGTATCTGATCAAATGGTGGTACTTCAAAAGGAGTATCCCATTCGTTAAAAAATGGATTGTCGCTTTTCATGGTAGTCTTACAACCTGTGAATAAAAGAATTAATGCCAGTAATAAGCCTGTTTTTTTCATAATAGCAGATTGTTTTTGTTTATGGTGCCTAAAATACGAAATTGATTTAATTGTTCAATAAAAAACATAAAATGAGGAAAGACATCTGGCGATGTCTTTCCCTGATTAACTATAAACCTGATCGTAGAATTGGCCGAATGGCCCTTATAGAGAATTTTTTAATCATTAATCAAAATATAGACGCCGGAAATATCATTTTGTTGCCGGAAACTGTGTTAATTTTCCTTAAAAAAATGTTAAAACTCATAAAATCCGTGTTTTGACGTCTTTTCAAAAGCAGTTATTGTTTGATCCTGATAATGTCAGATTATTTTTATTCTTAAATTGCATTAAGTTTAATGTTTATAAAGCTAAAATACAGCTTCAACTGGCAGCGTCTCGGAAGAAGACTCTATTGCTGCCTTATGTTCTATGCCTGAGGCATACTTCAGCCTTTTATTTGTTTATTTCCTGAGTAATCCGTAATTTTTACTGTTTAGCTATGAGGGGTTTGATATTTAATGTTAAGCGATATTCTATTAATGACGGCCCGGGCATAAGGGTCACTTTCTTTCTTAAAGGATGTCCACTGGCTTGCAGTTGGTGTCACAATCCCGAAGGTATTTCTCCAGACCCGGAACAGATAGAGGAGATTCACAGGATTGGGGAAAAGGAGTACAGAAGGAATGAAGAAGCCGGGAAATATTATAATGTCAGTGATATTCTTGGGATACTTGACAGGGAGCGGATATTTATTGATCATTCGCATGGAGGAGTTACTTTTTCGGGAGGCGAACCGCTTTCTCAGGCAGAATTTCTGTCAGAAGCCCTTGCTGCCTGTAAACGGGAAGGCTACCACACTGTTGTCGATACAAGCGGTTATGCAGATACATCTAAGCTGCTGTCTGTGATACCTTATACCGATCTGTTCCTTTATGATATTAAACATCTAGACGATAACATCCATTACACTAATACCGGAGTATCAAACATCCTGATATTGAATAATTTCGATATCCTGATGAATAATTCTAAAAATGTTATTGTAAGGATACCCGTTATACCCGGTTTCAACGATGATGCATCAAGCCTCGGACAGCTTAGAAACTTTCTGACAGAGAAGAAGAAGGATAATCTGAAAAGGATTGACCTGTTGCCATATCACAGAACAGGGATCGCGAAATACAGGAAGCTAAAGAAGGAAAACAAGATGGAAGGCATAGAAAGTCCTGACAAAGAGAGAATGAGGGAACTGGAAGAGTATTTTTCTGTGACCGGAATAAGAATTAAAATTGGCGGCTGAATATTTTAAATCAAAAAAATCAACACCTGCCTTGTATGAAACTATCAGAAAGAGTTATCAGGTTAAGGAACGAAAGCCTTGAAGCAGTTGAGACCCTGTCGGCTGAAAGAGCTCAGCTGATAACAAGGTTTTATAAAAGTGATGCTGCCAGGGAGTTATCTCCACCTCTTAAGAGAGCCAGGGCATTTGAATATCTGATGAGGAATAAATCCCTTTATATTGGGGAAGGGGAGCTTATCGTTGGGGAGAGGGGCCCGGCCCCTAAACAGACTCCTTCCTATCCGGAGGTGAGCCTTCATTCACTTGACGATCTTGATATTCTTGACGGAAGGGAAAAAGTATCATTCGTTGTCAGTGAAGGAGTTAAGAATATATACCGAGATGAGATAATTCCCTGGTGGGAGGGGAAGAGCAACCGTGACAGGATCATGGCGCGCATGACTCCTGAATGGCATAATGCCTATAAAGCCGGCATCTTCACCGAGTTCCAGGAACAGCGTGCGCCAGGGCATACGGTCGCAGGATATAAGATCTTTAACAAGGGATTCCTTGATCTGAAGGAGGAGATCCGTGAAGCCGGAGCAGGCATCGATTTTCTAAACGATCCTCTTGCTTACAATAAGTGCGAGGAACTGCGTGCGATGGAAATTGTTGCAGATGCAATAATTATGTTTGCCGGGCGATATGCTGATGAACTCGTTAAGCTTGCATTGTCAGCAAAAGATCCGCAGAGAAGAAAAGAACTTGAAAAAATGGCGCGTATTTGCCGTAAAGTACCTGCCAGCGCGCCTGAGACATTCCATGAGATGCTCCAGCATTACTGGTTCATCCATATAGGTGTGATATCTGAGCTAAATCCCTGGGATTCATTCAATCCCGGTCGTCTTGATCAGCATCTCTTCCCCTTTTTCAGGAAGGAAACGGAAGCCGGCACTCTTTCCACTGAAGAGCTGTATGATCTGTTAGGATGTTTCTGGATCAAATTCAATAATCATCCTGCAACTCCAAAGATGGGAGTAACAGCCTCAGAAAGCAGTACCTATACCGACTTCTGCCTGATAAATCTGGGAGGTGTCAGACCTGATGGGAGCGATGCAGTAAATGAGATGTCATATATTCTTCTCGATGTAATAAGGGAAATGAGGCTTGTGCAACCCGGGACCATGGTCCAGATAAGCAAAAAAAATCCTGACAGATTCATCCGCAAAGCCATTGATATCATCAAAACCGGTTTCGGGCAACCGTCTTGTTTTAATACTGAGGCAATAATCCGGGAACAGCTGAATCAGGGGAAAAGCATCACCGATTCACGGAATGGCGGTGCCTCCGGTTGTGTTGAGACAGGGGCTTTCGGTACAGAAGCCTGCTGGCTTACAGGATATTTTAATCTGCCAAAAATACTCGAACTGACACTTAATAATGGTTTTGATAAAAGAACAGGCCTGCAGGTCGGTTTGAAGACAGGCTATGCATATGATTATAAGTCATTTGAAGAACTTATGACAGCCTTTAAGACTCAGACAGAATACTTTGCCGAAATAAAGATAAGGGGTAACAATCTCATAATGAAGACATTTTCATCATGGCTTCCCGTGCCTTTCCTTTCGCTTATTATAGAAGATTGTATCCAGAAAGCCAGAGATTACAACGATGGCGGAGCCAGATACAATAATTCCTATATACAGGGGGTTGGCCTGGGCACTGTAACAGATATGCTGACCTCGATAAGGTTCAATATTTATGACAGGAAGACACTGAAGTGGGATGAGTTGATACATGCTGCTGATGCCGATTTTGAGGGGTTTGAAGATATTCAGCATGATCTTATTTATAACACTCCCAAATACGGCAATGACGATGATTACGCAGATCAGCATGCCGTAGCTGTTTTTGAGATCTTTCATGATGCTGTCAACGGGAAACCAGATTCAAGGGATGGAGTGCATCGTATTAACATGCTGCCGACAACTTCACATGTTTATTTCGGGAGTGTGACCGGTGCCACGGCCGATGGAAGGAAAGCCTGGAAGCCTCTCTCTGAAGGTATCTCGCCATCTCAGGGTGCCGATAAACAGGGTCCTACTTCAGTTCTCAGGTCAGCTGCTAAGATAGGCCATCTTAAAACAGGAGGCACATTGCTGAACCAGAAATTTACTCCTCAGTTCTTCAATGATGAGGAAAGCTATAATTGTCTCACTGCTCTTATAAGGAGCTATTTTGCACTTGACGGGCATCATATTCAGTTCAATGTCGTTGATGCAGATACACTTTACGAAGCTCAAAAGCACCCTGAGTTACACCGTGACCTTATAGTAAGAGTTGCAGGATACAGCGATTATTTCAACGATCTCGGGGAGGATCTTCAGAATGAGATCATTATGAGGACGGAGCAGGGGAGTGAGCAGTGATTTTTCTTATTCCCCCTTTGAAGGGGGTCAGGGGGATGTTATGGATGCAGGGTGAATTTTAGGGTGAGTCGTTGGAAGTACTTAAAGTGCCTAAAGTACTTGGAGTGACTGGAGTGCACCTTGCATCCTGCATTCTGCACCCTGCACCCTGCACCATGCACCCTGCACCATGATAAGTCACTCAAAAAAAAAGGTACCGGTTTTCCGGTACCCTG
>CAYNRI010000095.1:0-9483 GCA_964399575.1 uncultured Rikenellaceae bacterium | reverse complement strand
CCTCCCCAGTTCAGATTGGCAGCTACTTCAGGAAGATTTATCCTGCCCAGCAGTCTGGCTTTATTATTTATTATCCATATCCCTTTGGCACCTGTTGTGAAAATATTCCCGTTGACATCTATCTTCATTCCGTCAGGGATCTCGTTGCTATCATCCTTTACTTCAACGAACACTTTACCGCCGGTGATCTTCCAGCCCGGAGCAATGTCAAAAACGCGTATATGTTTCTTCCCACTGTCAGTAACGAAAAGCTTTTTCTCATCAGGTGACAGAACAATACCGTTAGGTGCATCAAAATCGTCTGCTATAAGTATCGGTTCGCCTCCCTCAGGCGGAATACGGAAAACTCCTTTAAATTCAAGCTCTGCCTTGGCAGGTCCTCCAAGTCCGCGCTGCAAACCATAAGCAGGATCAGCGAAGATTAATGATCCGTCTTTTGCCATAATTACATCATTGGGTGAATTTAATTTCTTGCCTTTGTATGTACTTGCTATTACCTCAAGATCATCCCCGACCTCCCTAGTCAGTCTCCTTGTATGATGTTCGCATGCAACAAGCCTTCCCTGCTTATCAAGTATATGGCCGTTTGAGTTGTCACTTGGTTTCCTGTAAACGCTTACTCTCCCGTCGAGAGTATAACGGTACTTTGTATTGCCCGGAACATCAGAAAAGAACAGGCATCCTTTTGTGTTATCCCATACAGGGCCTTCAAGGAACTGGAAACCTTTGGCAAGGCATTCCAGGCTCGCATTCGGCGATATGAGATTTTTAACCCTTGAATTCCATATATCAAGTTTTACAGGTTCTGAAGACTGAACAGACTTAATCCTTGCTTCAGCATCAGTTATTTCAAACTGCGACTGGTAAGGGACAGCCTGATCCAATCCGGCAACATCATATCCCTGCCATTCATAACCGGTTACAAGAGCTTCTGCAGCAGGCCATGCTGTTTCTTTATGCTCAGGACTGTCAACCCATCTTCTCCTGAGATCTTCCGTCTCAAAAGCAATTTCCATCTGGTATTTATAATCAATCGGAGCAGCTGAAATCTCTTTCGAAATATTCTGAGGAAATACCCTTAGAAGCTCTGATCCCAGGTAGCCCTTTTGCTTTCTCATTGCCGGAACATACACCTGCGAATACATTCGTTCGAAATCCTCGCTCTTCCCCTCACTCACTTTGAAGAACATCTGAAGTTTTATCATCGTTATGAAATTTTAAGTTTATAATTGAGTTTCATGATACTTCATCAACATTTATTTGACAGCTGTTACATCGAGTTTCCCTTTTTCAAGGGCAATGCCGTATATTATCATCTCGAATGGTTCATTTGAATTATTTTCAAAGGAATGTATTTCGCCTGCCCTTACGGGAATAGCATCTCCGTAAGCAACTTCGGCTGTTTCATTGTTAACATTAACAACCCCTTTCCCTTTTATAACAAGATATACCTCATCAACACCTGCATGAAAATGCTTTCCAACAGATGCCTTTGAAGGAATGAGAAGGTGATCGACAAAAGCCCAGTTTGAGACAAATGCTGAAGGACCAATAGCCCTTCTGTAAAAAACAGTGTCTTTCCCTCCCGTCATATTGGCATAGGGCCTCATCTGATCTTTTGTAAGGTGCCCCGTATGTATGAATGTCGGTTTCCCAAGAGTCACTGATGACCTGTCATCACCAAGATTAAATGTCCCGGTAGGATCAGCCGAATAATTGAAAGCGCCTCTCTGTCCGAAACCTCCGGGAGCAGCGCCCTGTCCCGCACTTGCAGGAGCAGTGACACGCACATTAAAATTCACCCAGTCGGCCTCTTTGTCAGCTGACGGATTATAAACAGCATGTGAATTCCTGGAAGGACAGGGAACACCAACTGGTGCTTTCAAGGATGCCGTATGACCGTTCACAGTGAACTCACAATCACCATCAAGTATCAAAAACATTTCATCCGAGTCGAAATGAAAATGATGCCCTATTGAACTTTTTGGCATAAGAGGACCCTTATGCATAAAATTCAGATTAGTAACAGCATCCCTGCTAAGAAGGGTCTGCATATGTAATGTCCCTGTTCCGTCATGCACATTCTTTCCCGCAAAGGCTTTTGATTTATCGTAATGCCCTATTCTCTTTGCAAGCGGAATAGTCTGTGGTTTGCTTTGTTGATCATCGCCGGAGCCCTTATCATCAATATCATAGGAAAATGACAATAACGATGCCAGGGCCAGTAAAATAATGTAAGTTTGTTTTAATTTCATGGTATTTTAAATTTGATTATTTATCGAAAATAACTATTCGGAAAGCTCTTCAAAGCCAAAAAATAATATTTTGTGCTAATCTATAAAATATTTTACAAAACATCAATTGTTGTATTTAGATCAAATATAAATTATGAATTTAAGGGAAGAATTAATGCGATATTAAAATTTTATAAATAAATTCGGGGCTATTTCTTTGCTTGTCAGGGTATCGAATAATTACAATCCTGAAATAATTTTGTGAACCAATTTTAATTATCCATAATCAAATTAAATCAATAGGAGATAAAACCATGAAAACCAGCAAATCAAGATTCCTGACCCTATTTATTCTTTTATCGGCAGGAATTATTATCAATTCAACTGTCAACGCTCAGCCAACTTCTCTTACAAAAGAAGAGATGCTTTATTACACCTCGATGTGGAAAGGCGAACGCTTCCCTGACGGAAGGCCTAAAGTGTCGGATGATATTATAGAGAGAATGAAATTTGTGTCAGTTACTGAGGCATGGCAGAATCTTAACAGCATGAGAGATGCAACGGACCAGGGTCCAACAAGCTTCGGAGAATTAAGAACGCCGGGTTATACAAACCAGTATGTTGGTGACTGGAAACAATTAAGGGAAGGTATTGTTATCTGTGGCAGAGCATCAACAATGCATTTTTTACCTTATCGTCCTGACCTTAACGGACTTATTCAACAGCAGGGAACGAAAGATGGCAGAAGCCGCGGCCAGTATACCTGGGGAATAGACCAGCTACAGAAAGGTGATGTATATGTTGCCAATGTCTGTGAAGGAATACTTGATGCATCACATGTAGGAGATAACCTGGGCACAACAATATGGACAAAAACAGGGAACGGTGCAGTAATAAGGGGAACTTTACGTGACATGTTCGGAAACCTTGAAATTGATGAAAACTATAATGTTTTTGTACGTGATTTCAGACCGCAAGCCAACAGCTCTAACCTTTGCATCGGTGTAAACTGCCCCCTTCAGATCGGATATGTAACTGTTATGCCCGGTGATGTCGTTCTGGCTACAAACGAGGGTGTATGCTTCATCCCTCCGCAGCTTGCATTAAGGGTCATTGAAACCTCTGAAAGAACACGTATGCAGGATGTTTGGGCTCATATGGGAGTTAGAGAGGGACGTTTTACAGCTCAGCAGGCTGATGGTGCCTATACTCCTGCAATGAATGCTGAATTCACCCAGTGGCTGAAAGATAACACTAATACAATGGGCAAGTTTTTTGACAATCCAAAAAAAGCACCGTCACCAGAATTCATCCGTGCTTACATTAAAGAACGCGAATCAAAACCGGCACAGAGATAGTACTAAGACAGGTATATGACAGCGCGATTTCAGCAGGATCAATGTATTTTGAACGAACTTGAACGATTGTCTTTTCAGGTTCAAACCAGATGCTATGCCTGCAGCACCTTACGGATTAGCTTAAATGCTTAATTGCTGGTGTTAAATATTCTTAAATTTGCAGGCCGGACTGCCTTTAGTTAGTAATTTTGAAAAAAATCACTATTTTTAGGGCGGAGATCCGGTCTGTATTTTTTAGGATCTGACTACTATTAAAAACCAATTTACAAAATAAAATTTATGAAACCAAGTGAAAAACAATTAGTAATAGGAAGACGCAATGCCCTCAAAATGATGGGGCTCGGCTCAGCCGGAATGCTGGCTGCAGGTTTTTCCGATATAAATGCAGTCGAAGCGGCAGCTGAGATGAAACCAAAAGCCAAGCCCCTGCTTGTAAGCGGAAACAGTAGTGTCGCCTTAACAAACGGTACCGATCGCAAACATATGATCTCTGAGGTTATCAAACCATTTGACAAGGAGATCCGCTCCGGACTGAAAGGCAAACAACTTGTAATTAAGGTGAATATGGTTGTTACAGATAATCCGCTCTGTGCTCCCCATGTTGACGCCCTTGATGCCCTCCTCGCATATCTTAAACCCATCTACAAGGGTCAGATAATTATCGGAGAATCAAGCTCTAATTTTAATTCCACCCCCGGATTTAAGAATTATGGATTCGAAGACCTTGGCAAAAAATACAACGTTAAATTCGTAAATCTCAACGGAACAACAGGATCTCCTGCCTATGTTCTTGACAGAAATCTGCACATGGATAAAATACAGCTGATTGATACATTAGTTAATCCCAATAACTACATCATATCACTGTCAAGACTGAAAACTCATAACACTGTCATCATGACTGGCGGTGTAAAGAATATGGCAATGGGTTCCCCTCTGATGCTTGAAGCAAACGGAAGTAACAGAGCAATAAGCTACAAGCGTAATATGCACTCGGGAGGACCCCGCTGGCTGCATTATAATATTTACTCAATATATCCTCAGGTCCGCCCTGACTTCACAATAATCGACGGAATTGAAGGTATGGAAGGTAATGGCCCGATAAGCGGTACTCCTACTGACCACAGAATTGCACTGGCAGGAGAAGACGCTGTTGCAGTCGACAGCCTGTGCTGCAAAATGATGGGGATCGCCCTTGAAGATGTCGGATACCTAGGTTATCTTGATGCAGCAGGGTACGGTAACATCAATTATGATAAGATTGATATTATAGGCAGTACCAAACCTGAGGATCATATTATTAAATATAAGCTTGCATCAAATGCTGCTTATCAGCTGGAATGGAAAGATCCTGTTAATCTTTCTTCACCGATGCCGGGAGGACAGCAGCGCCCGCCTCAGCAATCCGGTCAACCCAGATAATTTATACAGACTTTTAATTTATTGTAAGCAGCTATTTCTGATAGCTGCTTACATTTATAAATACAATATTGTTCTATTATTGTAAGAGGCATTACCTTCAGGGAATTGTCTGTATGCAATATTTTTTTTATTTTTATCAGATTATTAACAATTTTATCAGTAGTAACGTGAATAATATAAAACTATCTCTTAAAACCCTTGTTAAATCATATAACAAGAACAACAGTGTTGCCACTGTTATCCAAAATGATAATACATATGTTGAAAGAATCCTTGATACCCCTCTTACAACAGATGAATTTAATTTTCTTAAAGACTCTGTAAAGTATATTGGAGTAACAAAGAATTTCCGCGAAGTCATTGATTATTTCAAGGTTCCCGCAAAAGAAACACCTGCAGGTTTTAAAGTTCAATATACTGTTGAGGAAGAAGGTCTCCTGAGCGTTGACCTTGTCCGGGACATATCTTATGATAAGAACGGAGCCAAAAGACCAACAAAAGTACTGTTCTCAGCTGACAGTGCCAATCCCTATGAAGTGGACTCAGTAAAAAACATAATTGCAAATCTTACCTGTAATCCTGGTATTATTTACGACCTTTTCATTAACAACCCAAAAGCAAATGTGGGGCATAAATTCAATACACGCGATGAGGTTATGCAGGAACTCGGAAATATCCTCGGCCCCGGATGCGATATATCTGTTGAACTTAACAATCCCTTCTCTGACAACATAAATGAGCTTCTTGAGGAAGCAGAAAAATTCAGGGAAATGCTCTCAAAATACAGGGTCGTTATTAAAGTGCCTCATACAGGACCGGTTAACGCTGAAAATGTTCACGAACTGCTTGAAGGAGATAAGAAATTCCAGCGTGCTTATGATGCCGGCCTTACAAAAGACAAATTAAGAGGTCATAATCTTGCACTGCTTCTTCACGAACATGGATTCAGGATCAATTTCACACTTATGTTCGAACCCTACCAGACAGCCCTTGCACTGCAGGCAAGACCATATTTCATAAATGCATTTGTCCGCCATCGCGGATCTGCCACCAGAACGATCAACAGTATGATCAGCCAGTTTAATACCGGCAATGACAAGAAAAGTCTGGAAGACCTCAGATCTTTCCTGATTGATAAAGATTATCTTGCACCATCAGAGAATAATATGAATTTATCTGAAGTTAAAAAAACAGGTGAAAGAATACTAAAATACAGAAACTGGGATAATCACGAAGGCAGTGATGAGCTCGACAGCGTGCGCCATAGTCTCAGAATCCTGAGAAATTCACATCTTGAAGATACCCGTTTGATTATCTGCAGCATGGAAGGTGAAGATAACTATCCTGCAATCGATAAGCTGCTTGCTGAACCTGAGTTCACAGACATGGCTCACAGGATTGTTATTACTGCTGAACCACAATATCTGGCTAAGTTTACTACTTGCCCGCTTGTAATTTCATACCAGAGAAGATTTATGAATGCTGCCAAAGGTCAAAAGTAAAAGACAGATACTTATTTTTAGAAATAACAACCAAAAATTAAAGAGATGAATCCAAAATTAATGGGAGTTTTTGCACCTATCACAACCCCTTTTGACGAGAAGGGTGAAGTTGCATACGACAAACTCAAAGAGAACATGAAGTTCTACGCAAAATCAGGCCTCAAGGGATATCTTGCTCTTGGCTCAAATGGAGAGAACAAGAGTCTGACAAATCAGGAAAAAGAAAAAGTTCTTGAAACAATTATTAAAAATAAGGGTGCCGATCAGGTAGTTATGGCCGGCTGTATTTTTGAATCGACAAAGGAAACAATTGAATTTGCTAAGGTCGCACAAAAACTGGGAGCCGACTTTATTACTTTGCTGCCTCCTTCTTATTTCAAGAAACAGATGACCGATCCGGTCCTTCTTAAATATTTCACCGACGTTGCAGGCAGCCTCTCTACTCCATGCCTTGTTTATAATGCACCTCAGTTCTGCGGCGGAACAACGCTTTCAGTAAGCCTTGTAAAAGAACTTGCAAAACATCCGAACATTGTTGGCGTAAAAGATTCCTCAACAGGAAATATTGAAGGTTTTCTATTCGCTGTAAGAGACAACTTCAATGTGATGCCCGGATCTGCAAATTTCTTTATGAATGGCCTTATTATGGGAGCTCCGGGAGGAGTAATATCGCTTGCTAATGTCTTTCCGGAAATAACAAATAAACTCTATACCCTCACTGTAAATAAAAATTACGAAGAAGCTTTCAAACTGAATGAGAAGATTATTCAGATGAATAAAACGGTTTCCGGGGCTGGAGGTGTGGCAGCTGTTAAATATGCCATGGATCTTGCAGGGCTGAATGGAGGAGATCCAAGGCTTCCGCTCTTACCTCTTACTGACGATCTGAGAATGAAAATAAAAGAATACTTACAAAAAGAAGGAATGATATGAAAAAAGTACTTGTAAATGAAAAGGTAAGTCCGGATGCTCTCAATATACTGAAGAAAGCCGGAGAAGTAGTGTACATGCCATCCGGCGATCATGACGAATTCAAAAAACTTGTAAGGGATGTTACAGCTGTAATGCTTGATACTACAATTAAGTTTACTCCGGAACTGATGGATATGGCTCCGGGTCTTAAAGTCATAAGCCGTACAGGCACAGGAGTCGATAATGTCGATGTTGAAGCCGCCACTCAGAGAGGCATAATGGTCCTTCATACTCCTGATGCAAATACCGGCACTGTTGCAGAACATACACTTGCACTTATAGGTGCCATTACAAAGCATTTGTTATTCCTTGACAAAGAAACAAGAGAAGGCAAATTCAAAACTGCAAGAAGATTATATCTGCCTATTGACCTTGACGGAAAGACACTTGGTATAATCGGATACGGAAGGATAGGGAAACAGGTTGCAAAAAGATGCATGGCTGCCTTTAACATGAAAGTGATAATTTATGATCCATATATCGATGACAGCGTCGTTGCTCCCGGAGTTGTCAGGTATGCTTCTGAAGAGGATGTTTTCAAGGAAGCTGATGTTCTGACAATCCATGTTCCAATGACACCTGAGACCAAACAGCATGTGAATGAAAAACTCCTTTCGCTGATGAAACCAAATGCATATATTATCAATACAGCAAGAGGGAATATCGTTGATGAAGCTTACGTGGATAAGATGCTGAATGAGAACAGGCTGGCAGGAGCTGGTTTTGATGTTCTTACAAATGAGCCCCCTGTTGATAATGAAGTATTCCTGAAGAATCCTAAAACTATAGTCAGCCCGCATAGTGCTGCTCTGACGAACGAATGCACAGTAAGAGTCGCATGTGAAGCAGCAGCAGGTATAGTTGATTTTCTTGAAGGCCGCCAGCCAAGATCAATATTTAACAGGAAAGGTTTGGGTATTAAATAATTATTAAAATCATTATAATGAGCAAAGATAAAAAATACGATCTCCTCGGATTTGGGGAGGCGATGGTACGCCTCACAGCTCCCGATCATGCAAGACTTGAACAATCAAGCCATCTTCATATAGCTATTGCAGCTGCAGAGCTTAATGTAAGTGTGAATGTTTCGAGACTGGGATTGAAAACCGCCTGGGTTTCGAAACTTGTCGATATCTGGTCAGGACAATACATTATTAATAAAGGCCGTGAGCATGGCGTCGACATGTCGGAAGTGATCCTTCTTCCCTTCGACGGTAAAGGTACCGTAAGAAACGGCCTGTGCTATCTTGAAGTCGGAATAGGTCCCAGAGCCAGCAAACAGATGTACGACAGGGCTCATTCGGCTATAAGCCTTATCAAACCGGGCGATCTCGACTGGAAGAAACTACTGTCAGAAACAAAATGGTTCCACACAACAGGTATAACAACTGCAATTTCCGACAATGCAGCCCAGGAAGCTATTACATCACTTAAGATGGCTAAAAAACTGGGTGTTACAACAAGCTTCGACCTCAATTTCCGCTCCACACTCTGGACTTCCGACAAAGCCAAAAAAGTGATGAAGGAAGTAATGCCCTATATTGATGTTATAATAGGCAATGAAGAAGATTTCGAAAAGATGCTTGGTATAAAAGCCGAAGGCGGAACTGAAGCTTATTCTGATCTGGATCCTGAAAACTATAAAGCGGTTGCCAAAAAAGTTGTAAAAACCTATCCTAATGTTCAGATGGTCGGAACAACGCTAAGGCATGTTAAGACCGCTTTGCTTAACGACTGGCAGACAGTTATGCTTTATAAGGGAAAATTCTATGCTTCGAGGAAATATGAAAATCTTGAGGTGCTCGACAGAACAGGAGGCGGCGACAGTTTTGCTTCTGCTCTTATCTGCAGCATGCTTGAAGGAAGAGATCCCCAGGAAGCTATTGAGTTTTCAGCTGCCTATTCAGCTCTCTGTCATGGCTTTATGGGAGACTGGAACTGGGCAACCCGCGCTGAGGCCGAGAGAGTGATGAAAGGCGGCAGTGCAAGGGTTAT
>CAYNRI010000094.1:2302-9570 GCA_964399575.1 uncultured Rikenellaceae bacterium | reverse complement strand
GTCACTGTGAGTTCGTTCGCATGGTAATTGACTGATGATCTTTTTATACGATCAAGGGAATACTTCTCATTGATTGCAGCTTCTTTTACTGATGAGATCTGCAGAGCCTTGCTGAAATCCCCGACACTTGTAATAAGTCCCAGGGGAGAATCCTCGAGCATTACGAGTTCATTGTAATTAATTGAATAACAGGGCATATCGTTCTTAACAGATATTGAAAGAATGAGCTTACCATCAGGACTCTTCACAATATTTTGCTGTGAAAGAATTGGGATAGCTGACAGCAATACGAAACAGAAAGCAAGGTGTCTTTTCATTGTATTTATAATTTCAGATTAAAATAAGTAAAAATTAACAAAGTATTCTTGTTCAATCGCATGAATTTTAATATCACCCCGGGTAAATTTCGCCAGATAAGTAGAGGCGGGCTTTTCCTCCGATCAGGCATCTGTCATTTCTAAATTCGCACATCAGCTGACCTCCTCTCTTTGAAAGTTGATGAGCGATCATCTTGTTTTTCCCGAGTCTTGCTGACCAGAATGGTGTTAATGATGTATGTGCTGAACCCGTAACAGGGTCCTCATTTATTCCGCTTTGAGGTGCAAAAAACCTCGACACAAAATCTACACTATCGCCCTTTGCCGTAATAACCAATCCTCTTGAATCAAGTTTATTTATTTCAGCAAAATCAGGTTCAGCATCTCTTACGGCCTGCTCATTTCCCAGAACAGCCATGTAATCGCTTAAGCCTTTATACAGTTCTGACACCCTTTTGCCTAAACATTTTTCAACCTTCTGACTTTCTTCCTTTGATGATAATTCAAGTTTATCAGTCGGGAAATCAAGTATAAGCATTTCATCTTTCTTTTCGACAAATAACATTCCGCTTCTCAGTGATTGGAATCTGATTGTCTTTTCAGTGTAATCAAGCACATTGAAAAGTACAAATGCCGAAGCAAGTGTGGCATGGCCGCAAAGATCAACTTCCACAGCAGGAGTGAACCATCTGATCCTAAAATTCCTGCCATCGGGTATGACGAATGCTGTTTCAGCCAGGTTATTTTCAGACGCTATTGATTGCATCAGATCATCGCTCAGCCACTCATCCATTACGCAGACAGCTGCAGGATTGCCCGAAAATAGTTTATCGGTAAATGCATCTGCCTGAAACATTTGGATCTTTTTCATTTTGTTATGTTTTTAAAGTTGTTCTGGTTTTATATTTAAACATTTATAGACACTTTTAAGAGAATCAGCATTTTCCGATAAGACAAACAGGATATCATCGGCTTCGATCTGAGTACTTCCGCCAGGTGTATTGTATTTATCTTTTCTTTGAATTATAGCTATCTCACTTGTTTTCGGAAGGCCGAGCTGTACTATCTGTTTACCTATTGCATCACAATCCCCGGGAATGACAATCCGGGTAAGATTTGATTTAGTTGACGGAGCCAGCTCAATATCTGCAGATGTACGGTATTTGACCTTCTCAGGTAATGTGAGATGAAGGATCCTGGCGACGAAAGGGAGGGATGTGCCTTGTATCAGAACAGAAGTAAGTGAAATGAAAAAAACAAGATTGAAGATCATCTGAGCTTTTTCTGCTCCTGCCAGAAGAGGATATGTTGCAAATACAATTGGAACAGCTCCCCGCAGTCCCACCCATGATATAAGTAACCTGTTCCGGATGGGAACTTTGAAGAAGGCAAGACTCATAAAGACACTTACAGGTCTGGCTATCAGAATAAGAAAAACCGAAATCAGAAGACCTGTACCAATCACCGGTATTATATGGCTTGGGAATACAAGCAGGCCCAGAGTGAGAAACAGGACTATCTGCATCAGCCAGGCAAAGCTGTCAAATGATTTCAGCAGTTTCTTCTTGTGAATAAGATCTTCTTTTCCCAGCCAGATAGCTGTGAGATAAACCGACAGAAAGCCATTACCGCCAACGAAGTCAGTGGCTGAGAAACTGAAAAACATAATTGCTATAACAAGAACAATATATAAACCCTCATATTCGAGTTTGATATTATTGATAACCCATTTAGCTATCCTGCCAAAAACAAGACCTAATATGGCACCGAATAACAATTGTTTCAGAAAAAGAATCAATAAGCTTGCAGATGTAGTTTCTGGTATTGTTACAAGACCTGTGAATGCTATTGTAAGTATATAGGCCATCGGGTCATTGCTCCCGCTTTCAAGTTCCAGAATGGGACGGAGATTTCCTTTAAGGGCTAATTTCTTTGAGCGTAATATTGAAAAAACTGCTGCTGAATCTGTTGATGATACTATTGAACCCAGTAACATACCTTCGGCAAGTGTAAAATCAGTAGCCCACCAGACAAAAACCCCGACGGCTGTTGCTGTTATCAGAACGCCAAAAGTTGAAAGGATCATTCCCTTTCGCATAATAGGTCTTATCGTTTGCCAGTCAGTATCCAGTCCGCCTGAGAACAGGATGAAATTCAGAGCGATGATGCCAATGAACTGAGTTGTCCTGGGATTATCAAAATAAATTCCTCCGACACCTTCGGATCCTGCCAGCATGCCAATTCCCAGGAACAGAACTAATACCGGGATCCCGAATTTGTATGAAGTTTTGCCTGCAAAAAGGGAAATAAAAAGAAGGATTGAACCAATCAGTAATATATTTTCGGTTGATAAATTCATGATCAGGTGAAGATAGGATTTTACGATTGATTTCTTACCTGTTAATGCAAGCTCTTCCAATTAATTATAATACTGGATAGTTAAGCATACCGATGACCGAAAGAATAAGAGAACCATCAGGATGATCAGATAAACTTTAAGCAGTGAAATTACTGTGAACTGGGTTTTAATTATTATCCTTGGTCCTGAAAATACTAAAGCCTTCAATTATAAGCAGTAAGGCAACGAAACCTATAAGGATAAAGTACATCGTTTTAGAAGAGCTTTCTTTAGCTAACAGGAAGGCAAGAAATGCCAGCGCAAGCAATTTAAAAATGTAGAAAAGAATCTTCGTTGTTTTCATAAATGATATGTTTAAACGATTTGAGTACCCAATTTAAACATTTTTTTGAAAATTGATGCTCTATGTTCGATTAATATATCAGATGATTACATAATAATAAAAAAAGCCCTGCAGTGTTTTGTTCCATTGAACTGCCGGGCTCTGTAAATAAGGATCCGCGTTAATTATTTTCAGTTTATTGCATTAAATCAAAGCGGTCAGCATTCATAACTTTAACCCATGCCTTCATAAAGTCTTTAACAAATTTTTCTTTGTTGTCATCCTGTGCGTAAAGTTCTGCATAAGCACGCAATACAGAGTTGGAGCCAAATAACAGGTCAGCTCTTGTAGCTGTCCATTTTGTTTTATCAGTTTCCCTGTTAACGACATTATACAGGTTATCCGAAACAGGTTTCCATGTGTATTGCATATCGGTAAGGTTTACAAAGAAATCGTTTGTTAGCAAACCTTCATTATCTGTAAACACGCCGTGTTTTGAACCTCCATGGTTTGTTCCCAATACGCGCAAGCCACCGATTAAAACAGTCATTTCAACAGCAGTCAAGCCCATTAGTTGAGTTCTGTCAAGAAGCAGTTCTTCGGGTTTTACAGCGTAATCTTTTTTAAGCCAGTTTCTGTAACCATCGTGCAAAGGTTCGAGAACCGTAAAAGACTCAGCATCGGTCATCGCGGGTGTCGCATCACCTCTGCCGGGGGAGAACGGGACTTTAATATTAAAACCAGCATCATGTGCAGCTTTTTCTATTGCTGCGCTTCCACCCAGGACAATCAGATCGGCAATGCTTACCTTTTTATTCAGTCCGGCCTGAATTTCAGAAAGTTTCTTCAGTACTTTATCAAGCCGTTCAGGCTCATTACCTTCCCAGTCCTTTTGCGGGGCCAGTCGTATTCTTGCACCATTTGCGCCACCTCGGTAATCTGAGCATCTGAAGGTTCTGGCACTGTCCCATGCTGTTGTGATAAGCTCTGTCCGGGTTAATCCGCTGTTTAAAAGTTTAGCTTTCAGATCTTCAATTTCCGTATCAGAAAGTGAATAATTAGTTGTCGGAACAGGATCCTGCCAGATCAGATCTTCTTTAGGGACATCCGGTCCAAGGTAGCGGCTTTTCGGACCCAGATCGCGATGAGTAAGTTTAAACCAGGCTCTGGCGAAGGTATCAGCAAAATACCCGGGGTCTTTATAAAAAAGCTCAGATATTTTCCTGTACTCAGGATCCATTTTCAAAGCCATATCTGCATCTGTCATCATTGGATTTTTGCGAACACCGGGCAGGTGAGCGTCAAATGGTTTGTCTTCTTCCTTAATATTGACAGGTTCCCATTGCCAGGCCCCGGCCGGGCTTTTCTTAAGTTCCCAGTCGTAAGTGAGAAGCAGATAAAAATAAGTATTGTTCCACTTATTTGGATAGGTTGTCCATGCCCCTTCCAATCCGCTTGTAACTGTATTTTGAGCATTTCCTTTACCATTAGGATTCATCCAGCCAAACCCCTGATGTTCTATCGGAGCAGCTTCCGGATTAGGTCCCAGCATTGATGCATCGCCATTTCCGTGAGCTTTGCCAACTGTATGGCCGCCGGCAGTTAATGCAACAGTTTCCTCATCATTCATTGCCATGCGTTTAAAAGTGGTTCGCATATCTTTGGCTGTTTTAAGAGGATCCGGATTCCCGTCCACACCTTCGGGGTTTACATAGATCAATCCCATCTGAACTGCAGCCAGGGGATTCTCAAGTGACTCACTGTCTGAGTCGGCTGAGTAACGTGATTTTCCAAGCCATTCCTTCTCTGCCCCCCAGTAAATATCCTTTTCAGGGTGCCATATATCCTCACGTCCGCCGCCAAAGCCGAATGTTTTGAATCCCATGGATTCATATGCCATATTTCCGGCAAGAATAAACAAATCGGCCCATGATATTTTATTACCGTATTTTTTCTTGACAGGCCATAATAATCTGCGCGCCTTGTCAAGATTTACATTATCAGGCCAGCTGTTGAGAGGAGCGAAACGCTGATTGCCCGTATTGCTTCCGCCACGTCCGTCGGCTGTCCTGTAAGTGCCCGCACTGTGCCAGGCCATCCGTATCATTAAGCCACCATAGTGTCCCCAGTCAGCAGGCCACCATTCCTGACTGTCAGTCATTAATTTTTTCAGATCATTTTTTAATCCTTCAAAATCAAGCTTTTTAAATTCCTTACGGTAATTAAAGTCATTACAATAAGGATTTGTCTTAGAGTCGTGCTGATGTAAAATGTCTAAGTTCAGAGCATTTGGCCACCAACTCATTACGGAATTATTTGTATCCGTGTTTGCACCATGCATAAACGGGCATTTTCCTTTTTTTGAATTGTCCATTTGATTTAGGTTTTATTTAATTACTGAATTTTCCTGTTATATGAAGTCTGATGTCCTTGATTTTAAAATTTTTAATTTGTTTCTTCTTAAAATATCCGTTTATCAGTTCGTCCAACTGTTTATCTTCATAATCTTCGATCCGGCCATTTTCCGTGCAGTGCAGATGGTGGTGGTGAGTTAAGACCGCATAGTTTTCTGAGTAATTCTGACTACTTTAAATCTTTTTTAAAATCACGAATCCCTTCAAAGATTAAAATTACGGCAACGAAACCAATAAGGATCAACATCATGATCTTGGAGTTGGTTTCTTTTGAAATTAGAAAGGAAAGGAAAATCAACGCCAGCCATTTTAAAATGTAAAAAGCAAGTTTTTGTGTTTTCATAGGAGATATAATTTTTATGATCTGAGAATCTAAAATAAGTATTTTTTTCCTGAACGCTGTTCAGTAATGAACTTTATTCCCTTGTCATTAATAACCACTGTTGGTTTCATGTATTTGAAATGCAGATGCAGATGGAGTAGTTATGAAAAATGGTTTTCTCAAAGAACTTCACTTTTCAATTTCAATATCGTATCTGTCCAGCAGCCCGGTTATTCCTGAAAATGAAAACTTGGCCTTTTTAATACGATTTGAACCGGGATCAATAGAATAGTTGAATGAGGTGCGAAAATCAGCACCTTCAAGATTAGTGTTATTGAAAACCGACTTTTGCAGATCGCAATTAATAAATGCTGATTCCCTCAGTTCGGCCTCTGTAAAATCTGCTTCAGTAATCTTCGAATTCTTAAATCTTGTCTTGTTGATCTTCAGTTTGTTAAATGAACACAGATCAATTGAACAGTTTTCAAATTCAAATGACATTAATAATTTATTACAATCCTCAAAATGCAGACCCAATAGTTTGCAGTTTATGAATTTAATACTTTTAAAAGAGGTGTTTATCAGCTTTGTAAGACTCAGATTGCACTGAGTAAAAATACAGTCGATAAAATTTATATCAGACAGATCAGAATCAGAAAAGTCGCAATTGTTAAAAGTGCAATTCTCATAGTCGCCGGTTTCGAGCGCAACATCCCGGAAGCTTGTATTCTCGTATTTCAAATCCTGGAAAAACTCTTTGATCATCTTATTGAAAACTTTTATTATTTTTGCCTGATGCTGTCCGTATTATAAATACTGCAGCCTCTATTAAAGATGCAGTTTAGTTGTTCCTGTAGAATTTCTTTTGTTAAAATCTCTCTCAACAAGATCTCTGCCATTCTCTGATCCATGGGAGGGGATGAATATTCTGCATTTTGTTTTGAGCAGCCTGTCCCAGCTGTTAAGCAACTGATCCTGGTCAGATGCAAAAGGAGGGAAGACTGTCCACCGGAAAATCCCGAACATTGTATCCCCGACAAGTGCAACCTCTTCATTTATTATTAAACTTATTGACCCCTCGGTATGTCCGGGAGTGTGCATTAAATAAGCATTCAATCCAAAATTTAAGAGATCAAAAACATCATCAACATTGATGTCGGAGTTACAGGGTTGATAGATCGCAGCTGATCTGAACTTCTCTTTAAAAGTGCTTACAAGAAATTTCGTTACGGAATTTGTTCCTGTAGGAAGTATACTATCACCAGCTTCAAGATACTTAGCCTCAGCTTTATGAATTATTACCCGGGCTTTGTACTTTTCCTTGATTCTTGCTGCATTTTCTGCATGATCGAAATGCGAATGAGTGAGGATTAAGAGATTAATCCTCTCAATCCCCATTCTGTCCAGTCTCTTTTCAAGGGTTTTCCACATAAATCCTGCGCTTGTGTCGATCAGAATGTTAGTTTGCCCCTTGGTTAAAAGGAATACGTTGCTTCTTCCTGAAAGGATCCTGATTATTTTACTGCCATCCGAT
>CAYNRI010000094.1:0-2202 GCA_964399575.1 uncultured Rikenellaceae bacterium | reverse complement strand
GGATTGATCAGCACTGTGGATTTCATTTATTTTTAAATATGATAAGTTCAACAGCAGCTCCAATTACAACGTCTGTGCGTCACAGACCTTTTCAGTTAAAGGTCCTCATTCTCATTATATTCGCTCAAGACCTTGAAAGAATCATCAAAAGTATCCACAATTTTAATTTTCCTGTTATGCGATCCCAGCATTAGCTCCAAAGCACCTTTTATTTGTTTTTTTAACGGATTGATAACCCATTCGATCTCTGCGGGACCATTTTTAACTTCCTGATGAGTTCTCTGTCTGTAATCTTCAGTTATCTTTCTCATCAGTCCCTGAAGAGAATCGGATTTTCTCCAATGATCCGTTCCAAAGAAGGGTTCTTTATATTCAAGGATCTCGGCGATTTTCCACTTATAATCAAGATCACTGAATGATAAGAATCTGGGATTGACATTTGCTACGATAATTTCATTCTTTTCCTGATTGAATTTTATCCTCATGTCCTTCAGATCTATGCCGTATTTTGCAGTGACATAGATTTGCAGTGCTCCTATAAAATGAACAGATTTTTCATTATGATTGAATTTCTCATTCCAGGTTCTTGTGAAATTTGTTTTGACTTCCATAAGACCAAGATCCAGGATATTCTTTATTTCAGAAATATTAAGTTTCCTGTTTCTGAGTTCATCATTTTCAGTCTCCAATGCATTAAGTCTTCTGTTTTTTTCATCAAGGCTGCTCTTTAATTCAACAATTTTTGTGTCTTTACTTTTTATAAAGAGCAGCCAGATCCAATAAATAAAAACGGCAAAGCCTAACAGAAGTATCCCGTATAGTAAAAATTTATTTAAAATAAGCAGAAATGCTGCAATACCAATAACAGAAAGGATAATGTATAATTTGAAATGTTTCATGATCATTCTTTAGTCTCTTCCGGGTGCTTAAAATCATTCTTTAATGGTAAATAACCGGGCTAAAGTTACATTAATTTGAACTGTTAATTGCTCTTCATAATTTGAATTTCAGATTTACACCAAGGAAGTTATTTTCCGGATTTATCAGAAATGAGCCTAGCATAAGTGTAAAATCATACCACATGTGAGCGGCAACGGCCGGGCCGATATCGTAGCCCCGCCTTTGGACATCCCGGCCTAAAAAGTAACCGGCTATTGTTGCTTCTCCTACTTGTAAGAGAGCAGATTTATAGTCAGGCTTATCAGCAAATAAAACATTTGAAAAATGTGCTCCTCCGAATATTGCACTTGAAAATATCAATCCCTTTTTTTTGCCATATTTAAAATCGAGAAGCGGCATTAACCAGTTCCGGCATATGTATTCCTCGCCGACTCCGGCGCTCCAGCTCATTCCAAGTGATGTAGACCCAAATACTGCCAGGCCTTGATTTCTTGTTATATATCGATCTAAAAAATACATTTTGTCAATATCGCTGAATCTGTTTACTTCATTATATTTTTCTATTCCCAGAAAAGCTGCGGCCAGCAGCACCATCCCTCCGGTTATGGGAGTTAGAATGTTTCTGGCTTTAAAAGGAGCCAGATAGAGGTCCTTCTCCGATGATTCATCATAATTAAAATCCGGATTGTGAAATTTAATGATTTCAAGCTGATTTCTGAACTGAGTAAGCTTCTCAGTCTGAAAAGCCTGTAATCCAAGAAACAGCGGATAGTTATAATAGGGAGAAGAACTATTGTTTTTTAGGCTCCTGTCATACTTTATTCCCAGGTAAATGCCTCCAATCTCAAGAGTCGAGAATATTGAACCCTGGATAATCTTACCCTGATGAAAATATGAAGCTCCCGGAACCCAAAAAGTCCAGTATGGCAATGGTTGGGGTTTCTGTTTCAGGGTATCCGTTGTTTGCGCAAAAGTACTACTGCACAAGGTAAGCAATAGTACAAGCAGAATTTTATTTATCTTACTCATATATAATATTCAGGGTAATACCAGCAAAATTAGCTTTATTTAAGAATCCTGGCCGGAGATCAACAGGAAAGCATATCCTTTGCCAGGCAGCATGTTTTCTTTCTTGAAAAATCCAGCTATTGAGCCTTAAAATTCCATTTGGAGTTATCACTATTCATATCAAACTTTGCAAGTGTCGGTGTTCTGTCCCCGAGGGATACGAGCGCCAAATTCTCCTTTGAACCCGGGACTGCCCTGGGCATTATTCTGTATGTTCCATCAGTCAATTGATCG
>CAYNRI010000093.1:0-9664 GCA_964399575.1 uncultured Rikenellaceae bacterium | reverse complement strand
GATCTGCGTTTCTCCGATCCCCTTGCAGATCTGAATGAAACCTTTGACTCTGATCCCCAGGCTTAATGCCTCTACAATTACGCTAATCCAAAGATTATCAGATCCCTGTTGTCTCTTTCAGCAAAAAGCAGCACTAAAAGAAACAGCAGTCCTGTTTTCATCAGTTGAGGTATTTAATTATTTTTATCTCCGGTTTCAATTGTTACTGGGTTCTAGTTAACTGAATAAAAATGGAACTTTTTCATCTTATATCGATCTTACTGGCATTATCAGCCATTTTTGCCTATATCAACTTCCGGTTTATTAAATTACCTCAATCAATTGGACTGATGCTGGTATCATTGATTTTCTCATTGCTTATAATCCTCTCCGGGCATTTTTTATCTGATTTCCGAACATTGGTGGTTTCAAAACTTACAAGTCTTAATTTCAGTGAATTATTTCTTGAAGAGATGCTTAGCTTCATGCTTTTTGCCGGAGCTATCCATATCAGATACGAAGACCTTAAAAGTGAAAAGCTTAGTATTTTTCTTTTTTCAACAATAAGTGTTGTCATTAGTACAATAATTATAGGATTTTCTTCTTATTACCTGCTGCTCCTTTTTAAAATAAATATATCCCTTGTAAATGCAATGCTTTTCGGAGCATTGATATCTCCTACTGATCCGATAGCTGTCCTCGCTATTCTAAAAAGTTCTAAGGTTTCTAAATCTCTGGAAACAAAAATTTCAGGAGAGTCTCTTTTTAATGACGGGGTTGCTGTTGTTATATTTCTGACAATCCTTCAGTTGGCAAAACCTGGCTCTGACGTAAGCACAGGAGAGGTACTCCTCCTCTTTGGCCAGGAAGCGATCGGCGGTATTTTATTGGGCATATTACTGGGATATCTGGGATACCTTCTTTTTGTGAGTATAGATAATTATCAGGTAGAAGTATTGATAACATTAGCTATTGTTATGGGAGGCTATACTCTGGCACATTATATTCATGTTTCAGGACCCCTTGTAATGGTTGTTGCAGGACTTATTACAGGAAATCATGGCAAGACTCATGGAATGTCAGAGCTAACAAAGGAATATGTAGATAAATTCTGGGAGCTTATTGACGGTGTTCTGAATGCAATTCTTTTTGTTCTTATCGGACTTGAACTCTTTGTGATTAAAACAAACTCAATAATTATAATTGTATCGTTATTATTTATAATTACTGTTTTGGGTGCAAGGTACATTTCACTAATTATACCATCAGTTCTGATAGGTTTCAAAGAAAAGATAACATCTAAAACAATAATCCTGATGACATGGAGTGGTTTAAGAGGTGGAATTTCAATTGCACTTGCATTATCAATCCCGGCTGGTCTTAATAAAGATATTTTCCTTACGGCTACCTATGTAATTGTTTGTTTCTCTATACTGGTTCAGGGACTGACAATCAGAAAATTTGCCAAAGGCCTTTAGTAAAAAACCTGATCTTGTCATAAAGATATTTCTTAGTTATTTCATCTTCCATCATTAGTAGCTAATCCGGAATATATAAAAATGATATATTTGCAGATTTTTAAATCAATCCTGAAAAATGAGAGGTCTGTCCACAATCGGGCTGTTGATCATTTCGAATACCTTTATGACATTTGCCTGGTACGGTCATTTAAAATTCAAAACTGGCGGCTGGGTCGCTAAGTGGGGCTTACCTGCAATAATACTGATAAGCTGGGGGATCGCTCTTTTTGAATACATTTTCCAGGTTCCGGCAAACAGAATGGGTTATCAGACATATGGCGGTCCGTTTAACCTATGGCAGCTGAAGGTGATACAGGAAGTAATCACCCTTGTTGTGTTCACTTTTTTTACTTTGTTTGTCTTCCGTAATGAATCATTCCGCCTGAATCACCTGATAGGCTTTTGCTTTCTAATACTTGCGGTCTATTTTATCTTTAAGAAATAAAGACCTGTTTATAATTATCTGCTTATAAAAAGGCTTTTGCTTGAATATTCCGGATCACATGTCACATTTACCTTAAGTTTTCTCAGGCCGGCTTCATCGCCCGGAGTGGGGATGTGTGTTAAATGTACTTCGCAGTTCCTGAAGTATTTAAGATTTTCCAGAACCATCTGGGCAGCGGGGTTTGAGAGGGCGCTGACTCCCAAAAGGATCAGTGTCTCATCTACATCAAGACTGACCATTTTTCCATCAAGAATATCTTTCTTAAGATAAGATACTGAATCAATTATATTTTTAGGTAAAAGATACAGATTGTCGGGAAGCCCGGCTAATTTTTTAGCAGCATTAAGTATAAGGCTTGAAGAAGCATGCATCAGAGGAGAATTCTTGCCAGTTACTATTGTTCCGTCATGCAGTTCAATTGCTGCTCCGCAAAAGATGCCGGCATTACCTTTACCCTTCTTTTCAGCCTCTTTTGCAGCTTCTCTTGCGGGTTTGACAACTCTTCTGTCCTCTTCTGACGCTCCAACCTTCTTCATCACTTTAACTGCCCTGTTAAGCGTCTCTTTATCTACAATACCCATAACATATTCAACAGAACATCTGAAATAGCGGCGAATTATCTCCTGATGTGAAGCATCAGAAATAATTCTGTCATCTGTGATCCCGGCGCTTGCCCGGTTTACTCCCATATCCGTGGGGGACTGATACATGGATTCCCCTCCCGTAATTTTTTCGATTATCCTTTTAAGAAGAAGAAATGCTTCTATGTCACGGTTATAATTAACAACTTCCTTATTATATGCTTTCAGATGATAACCGTCGATCATTACACGATCATCAAGATCAACTGTTGCTGCTTCATAGGCTATATTCACCTTATGATCGATAGGCAAATCCCATATAGGAAATGTTTCAAACTTTGCATAGCCTGCTTTTACCCCTCTTTTATACTCGTGATAAAGGTTGCTGAGGCAGGTGGCAAGTTTTCCGCTTCCCGGGCCGGGGCCGGTCACCACTACAATTGGTTTTTCTGTAGCTATATATTCATTTGAACCATAGCCCTCATCACTAACAATCTTATCAACATCTGTAGGGTATCCTTTAGTCGGATAGTGAAGGTACACTTTTATGCCTCTTCTCTCGAGTTTGTTTTTAAAAGACCTCGACGGAGATTGATTCTGAAAACGGGTAATAACAATTGCTGTTATATCTATACCCCATTCCCTGAAGTCGTCAATAGTCTTTAAAGCATCTGAATCATAAGTGATCCCAAAATCAGCACGGATCTTTTTTCTCTCAATATCACCGGCATGAATACATAAAATTACATCAATCTTGTCTTTTAACATCTGCAGCAATCTCATTTTCACATTGGGATCAAATCCGGGCAGTACCCGCGCTGCATGATAGTCATATAATATCTTGCCTCCGAACTCGATGTACAGTTTATGGTTAAACCGGCTCACTCTCTCCAGAATTGCAGATGTTTGCTCCTGAAGATATTTCTCATTGTCAAATCCTATAAGATTACTGATTTCCATTATGTAAGGGAATATCGAAACTGATTCAATTTCCGGGTTTCAATATTAATATTTTTTTCGGTTAGTTTTCTGATGATCCAGTTTAATTTACCTGCACTTTACCGTAGTTCCAGCTTTGTCCTCTGAATGAATGAACCTGGTACCGGTATTTCATAAACAGCTTTTCTTAGAAAATAGTTAAGTTCTTCAATATCCCTGTATTTCTCCAGTTCCTGAACAGAAATTATGTTCCCGATAGCAATTCTCGGTTCCTGGTTTCCTTTATTGAAAACTTCGGAAGGTAATCGCAAAGACCTTATTTTCCAATGAATTAACCCGAGAAAGTAAAAGAAAGCTGAGTTTTTATCAAAGAACTTAATCGGAAGTATCGGTACCTTTGCGTGTTGAATAAAATGAATTATGCTTGTTTGCCATTTACGATCCCTGACCCGGCACTCTTTCAGGCTGAAATCCGAAACAGCACCTGAAGGAAAAAACCCCACAGGATGTCCATTCTGCAGATTGACAAGCGCTTCACGGACTCCATGAAGACTGATCCCGCTGACCCTGCTTTTCTTATTCACAGTAGGTATGACTGATATGAAATTATCTTTCATTGTCTTCACAAGCGAGATGATCTTGTTGACCATGAGTTTATAATCAGGCCGCAGCCCTGCAATAAGGTCGATTAGTATGATCCCGTCAAGCCCTCCGTAAGGATGATTTGCAATAGTAATGAAAGCTCCTTCGGGCAGTTTATTTAAACGTTCTGAATTACCAATTACATAATTGACTCCTATATCCTTAAGCAGACTTGAAGCAAAAGCAGAACCTGTAAAATTATGTGAGTTAAAATAAACCTGATTCACCTTATCAATAGCCGTAAGCTTCATTAAAAGCCTTGCCCGCCTGCGACCCTTTTCTCCCCTGAAAAAAGGAGACATATCTTCAAAATAGTTCTCATCAAGTACTTTCATTGTAAATCTGAAAACAATCCAAAAATATTAAATTTTAAATTCCTGAACGAAAGACAAACAGATAAAGACATTTCTCCTTTGTATATCCGGTTCAAAAACAGATATTTAAATAGTTCGTGTAGCAGGGTATATTTTAATATATTTTCGTAACAAATCGTTGAAAATCTCAACATTTTCCGGCAGCGGTTCTGTTATTCCCTTAACATGGACCATCTTTTCTGCAGCCTCACTAAATGACCGGAACCAGCCTGCACCGACAGCAGCTGCAATCCCTGCGCCGAGGGAGGAAGCTTCATCTGTTTCCATACTTAATATTCTCTTGTTACATGCATCAGCAAAAATCTGCCTCCATAGCCTGTTTTTCGCTCCGCCTCCGATAATGGCGAATTCCCTGATTGTTGTTCCTGTGACACTTTCAACCAATGACGTTGCAAAAGCCTGCTCCATAGCAATTCCCTCAAGAATAGCCCTGTATATATGCCCACGATGATGTCCCGAAGAAAAACCAATAATGCAACCCCTGGCATCAGGATCCCACCATGGATTCATAACAGCATTCCAGTAAGGTAGAACCATTAGTCCTTCAGCCCCAATTGGTATGCCAGCAGCTTCATAATTAAGTTTATCGTATATTTTATCGCTCTTTCTGGGATCTGATCCCAAAATCTTTTCTAAGAACCAATCTATCAAAAATGTTCCTGCCCTCAGGCTTGTTTCACAATAATATCCTTTATCAGTACAGCTTGCCATTGTACGAAATGCTTTGTCCACCAGGTAATTATTTATGTATATTCCTGAAACAACAGCTGTTCCCAGATTTAAATATGCCCGGTCCCCCGTCAATGCATTGACCCCCAGCCCTCCCGCCTGTCCATCACCTCCTCCGGCAATAACCGGAATTCCTGCTTTCAAGCCGGTTTGATCAGCAGCTGATTCAGTTACATGCCCGATGATTGCCCCGGGGGAGTGTGGAACAGGCAGTTGCTCCGGAGAAATATTGAGCTGCTCAAGAATATCTGTTGACCAGACCTTTCTTTCAAGATCAAATATCCCCATTGGATCAGCGCTTGCCCAGCTGGTTCCGAACTCGCCTGTCAGTTTGTAAACTATATAAGAATGTACATCACAGAATCTGGAGACTTTTTTAAACAGCCTGTTTTCTTTTTCCTTCATCCATGCCAGGCGATAAACAACTGGTGCATAATCTTTTGGTTTGCCTGTTATCCGATGAATGTGTTCCTCGCCTATAAGCCCTGCCAATCTGTCCACCATACATTTGCATCTTCCATCAAGCCAGATTATTGCCGGCCTTACAGGATTATCACTATCATCCAGGCCGACAAATGTTTCCCGCTGATTTGAAATTGCTACAGCCTTGATACTGTTATTATTGATCTGTTGAGTGATCTTTTTCAGGGCTCCGGCACATGACCGCCACCAATCAGCGGGATCCTGCTCATAATGATCTAGCTCCGGAGCTGACATTGGTATAGGTATGGATCCTTCTGCAAGTTTTTTCCCAAAAGCATCCCACGCTATTGCTTTTGTAGAAGTAGTACTGCTGTCAATTCCAATTACTGCATCTGTCATAATTCTGCTTAATGTTTAAACATTACACTCTCTTTTATTCACTTCCGTACCCTGTTGCAAAAGCAATTAGTTTTTGTTCAGCCGCATCTTCCCGTCTTAGTATACCCGCCAGTCTTCCCTCATGCATTACAGCGATTCTGTCGGAAACGGATAGGATCTCAGGCATCTCTGATGAAATCATTATTATTCCGATCCCCCTGGAAGTCAGTTGCCCTATCAGTGAATGGATCTCTTCTTTTGCGCCAATATCTATACCATGAGTAGGTTCATCCAGTATCAGTATCCGTGGACAAGCCATCAGATTCCTCGCCAGGATTACCTTTTGACTAAGGTATTTAATTTTAACCATACCAGATAACTTATGAAAGGAATTTGATATTTTTTGCATTTAAAGGATAAGATATCAATAAAATATATATTTTTGATGCATAATTGAACAATTGTTCATATATTATTATTTATGAAAAAGAAAGATCCGGATGTTAAAGAGATTCCCGGCATAGAGAAGGAAAAGATCCGGTCGGTGAGAAAAAAAATGAAATCCGATAGTTTTTTTCATCATCTGGCTGAGACATTCAGTGCAATGAGCGACCCGACAAGAGTAAAGATAATTTATGCCTTGTGCCTGGAAAATGAATTATGTGTAAATGATATAGCTGCAATCACCGGGACCACAAATTCAGCCATTTCTCATCAGCTGAGAACCTTGAGAAACATGAGGCTTGTAAAGTATAATAAGTCAGGCAAGATAACTTATTATTCACTTGATGATATTCATATAAATAACCTCTTTGCAGAGGGACTAAGACATGTTGAAGAGAAGTGATTTTTTTATAATCTATAGTTGAATATTTGTTCACACATCAATACAAACAGTAAATAATGACCGTAACAGAAGAAAGTAAAAGGCTGATTGATCTGGAAGATGGCCAGGTAGCAACAATAGTATTAATAACTGGAGGAAAAATGCTGATAAAAAGATTGGCTGACCTGGGGCTAACGAATGGTACTGAAATAAAAGTATTAAGAAGGACTTTATTTTCAGGACCAGTACAGGTTGAGGCTTTTGGTTCAAAACTGGTGCTGGGAAGGGGCCTTGCTTCTAAAATAATTGTAAGCTTAAAATGAATGTTGAAAGAAAGATTAATATAGTACTTGCCGGACAGGGTAATTCCGGGAAATCGAGTGTCTTCAACTATCTTACCGGATTACATCAGCACATTGGTAACTGGGCAGGAAAAACTATTGAGAAACTTGAGGGGACGCTTTACTATAAGGATCATACTATTGATGTACTTGATCTTCCCGGAATATATTCTCTTGCAACATATTCCGAAGAAGAATTGATATCCCGTGAATATATAATTAAACAAAAGCCTGATGTTGTAATAAATATAATCGACTCAACCAACCTGGAAAGGAATCTTATCTTCACCCTTCAGCTTCTGGAACTTGGATGTCCGATAATCCTTGTCCTGAATATGATTGACCTTGCCAAAAAAAAAGGTGTCACTATTGATCTTTTGAAGCTTGAGAAAATATTAAAGACGCCCGTTATAGCTACGGTTGCTTCACGTGGCTATGGATTGACAGATATTATTGATAAGGTAATAGAATTAAAAGCAGAAGGAACCAGGGAATATCATATCCCGCAATATGGAAAAGAAATCGAAAAAATCATAAGCCAGTTATCAGCTTCACTTAAAGAAACGGATCTGCCCTACCCTAAAAGATGGGTAGCAATAAAACTGCTTGAGAAGGATAAAGAGACACTTAAAACAATAAGGCAGATAGATCCGCAGATAATTGATCAGGCAGATACTCTGGGTAAAATACTTGAAGATATTCATGGCCATGATCCGGCTGTTATAATTGCAGATGAAAGAAGCCACCTTGCATCGCAGATCACAAGGGAAATTGTGAAAATAAGCCCCCATAGAAAAATGACTTTAAATGAACGGCTTGATCTGATAACTACACACCGCTTTTCAGGCTATCTTGTCATGCTGCTAATTCTGGGTGGTATGTTCTTTTTTGTTTTCAGCTTTGGCAACTGGTCTTCATCCCGCCTGGATCTTGTATTCCGTGAATGGCACGACAAGTGGATAAATTCTTTCGGCACTGCTTTTATTGTTTCCCTGGGATGGGCGGCAATAGAAAGTGTCCTGGCTCTTATTCAGATCGCATTACCCTATATCCTGCCTTTTTACATCCTGCTTTATGTTTTGGAAGACTGGGGTTATATTTCACGTATCTCCTTCCTGATGGACAACCTGATGCACAAAATGGGCATTCATGGTAAAGGTTGTATTTCTTTTATAATAGGACTGGGCTGTAATGTCCCGGGATGCCTCTCATGCCGGATAATGGAATCAAAACGCGAAAGGTTCATTACTGCAGTGCTTGTTACTCTTGTTCCCTGCTCGGCAGTATCTGTAATTATATTCGGACTCGTGGGAAAATATGCAGGCCTGCTATGGGCCCTTGGTTTATATATCTTCGCTATGATTGTAATATTTGCAGCCGGAAGACTATCCTCAAAATTCATGGTTGGAGAACCAGTAGAACTTATTATGCCAATGCCTGATTACAAAACACCTCATCTTAAAACAATAATGTCCCAGACCTGGGATGCATTGAAAGAATTTATATATATAGCTGCCCCTATAGTTATTATTTCAGGCGTATTTATTCAGGCAATCAACCTGGCAGGATGGATGCCTGCAATTTCAGGCTTCCTTAGCCCGGTCACAGAAAAATGGCTGGGTCTTCCGGCAATAACAGGGATACTGCTTATTTTTGGTATCCTGAGAAAGGAACTGATCCTTGTAATGCTGGCTGCTTATCTCGGGACAACGGAATTCGCCAGTGTCCTTTCTCCTCAACAAATGATCACTCTTGCTGTTGTAAGTATGTTCTATGTACCTTGTGTTGCAACAATTTCCGTTCTCTGGAAAGATTTTGGCTGGAAAAAAGCAATGGCAGTTTGTATCCTCGAAATACTTTTTGCAATAGTACTTGCTGGAATTGTTAAAAGAATCCTGGATCCTGTTTTTTAATATTTCTCTCTGAAATATCGATTAATTATTTTTATATGAGCTATTGTTCATTATCTTTGTAACGAACTATTGTTCATAATTTAATGTCACCAAGACCTCTCAGACTAAGGAAAATAAGTGATCCTCCGGTAATATCAGGTTTTAAACCATACGGCGGAGCCAGGAAACGTAATATTGAGAGCGTATTCCTTCACCTTGAAGAATATGAGGCATTGCGTTTATGCGATTATGAGAAGCTAAATCATTTTAAAGCCTCCGTCCTCATGTCAGTATCCAGGCCTACCTTAACACGTATCTATTCAAAAGCCAGGCAAAAAGTTGCTGAAGCTTTCATCCTGGGCAAACAGATAATTATTGAAGGAGGTAAAATCTACTTTGACAGTGACTGGTATTTATGTTCAAAATGCGGCTGTTACTTTAATAACCCTGATAAACTTACTGATATTCAACATTGCCCATTATGCAACAGTACTAAATTCTCAAGATTTAACGATACAGTTTATTGATCTGAAAATAATAATTAATATATAATTTTTATGAAAATAGCTATAACCAGTTCCGGCAATACTCTTGA
>CAYNRI010000092.1:0-10327 GCA_964399575.1 uncultured Rikenellaceae bacterium | reverse complement strand
GGTGCATGGTGCATGGTGCATGGTGCATGGTGCATGGTGCATGGTGCATGGTGCATGGTGCAAAAAAAGAGAAAAATTACGTTTTTTCATATTTTATCGCAAGAAACATTAACAAGTAATTGAAAATTCCTTCAAAAAGTTGAAAAGAGACAATTCTTAAGATAAAGGTAAGTAAGAGAGAATCTGGTCCCTGAAACAGGTGTTTCAGATTTGAAGAAATAAAAATTTATTAAGTTTGCATTATCTACTAATCTAAAACTTAAGTCATGAAGAAGTTATTATTATCATTTGCTTTGGTTATATGCATTGTAACTACGTCGGTCGCCCAGGATTATAACACAGGTATCGGATTCAGAGGTGGTCCTTTTCTTGGTCTGACAGTAAAGCATTTCATCAGCGAGAGATCTGCACTTGAAGGTCTGCTTTCAACAAGATGGAAGGGTTTTGAAATTACAGGCTTATATGAGATACACAATCAGGCTTTTGATGTAGACCGTCTTAAATGGTATTACGGTGTGGGTGGCCACCTCGGGTTCTATAACGGAGATAATACAACATGGGGTGACATAGGCAATAAGTACAAGGTTGTCGGGATAGATGGCATCATAGGTCTGGAGTATAGTTTTGATGAAATACCTATAAATCTGAGTCTTGACTGGAAACCATCTTTCAGTTTTATCGGTTATTCACATTTCACCCCTGATGGCGCAGCTTTATCGCTAAGGTATATTTTTTAAGGGTTAACAGCCTGATAAATTGTATTAATTCTCTTCTAAAAGAGGGAGATTCCCTACAGGATTTCGATGAAGTCCCGCCCCAGCGGGACGAAATGAGGAATCTCCCTCTTTTGAAGGAGAATAAAATAAAAATGTTTATAAAGATTAGTATAGGATTCAGGAAATAAAATACCTGCAATCCTTATCAATTATCTTCTTTTCCTTCATTACTGCCGGAGCATAGATCCAGTTCTCGGCATACATGATCCTTGCCTTACTTCTTTTTTCAGCATCAATCATTCTTCTGACACTTGCGAGAGCCTGTATAAGACCGGTTTCACGGGGGAAAGTATCTCCGTTAAAGGAACTGGTCCCGTCGCCAAAGTAACCGGGGAATAGGCTTATTCAATCTCCACCCTTACACCGAAGACTCTCTTAAGGGCTTCGTAGTGGAATTTTGCAGCGTAGCCCGATCCTGCTATTCCGCACCGGAGAACCTTGAGATCCATTTAATTGAGTTTTTTTATTCCCATGTTCCAGAGGGTGAAGCTGAAAATATCGGCATATTGTTCGATTGACTTGCTTACAGGGGTTCCGGCACCATGACCGGCATTTGTCTCTATTCTTATAAGGACCGGATCAGGTCCGGACTGATTTGACTGCAGCCGGGCAGCAAATTTGAATGAATGGGCGGGAACTACCCTGTCATCGTGATCTGCAGTTGTAATGAATGTTGCAGGGTAAGATGTTCCTTCCTTTACATTATGGACTGGTGAATATCCGAGAAGATAATTAAACATTTCAGGGTTATCGTCGGCTGTTCCGTAATCATATGCCCATCCGGCACCTGCTGTAAATTTGTGGTATCTCAGCATATCAAGCACTCCGACAGCCGGCAGGGCAACCTTCATAAGATCAGGGCGCTGGGTCATTACAGCCCCTACAAGAAGACCGCCGTTTGATCCTCCCCTCAAAGCCAGATAGGGTCTTGATGTATAGTTATTATCTATCAGGAAATTTGCTGCAGCAATAAAATCATCGAATACATTCTGCTTATTCATTTTCGTGCCTGCAAGATGCCATTTTTCACCATATTCCCCGCCTCCCCTCAGATTCGGGACTGCATATATACCACCCATTTCCATCCATACAGCGTTAGTTACTGAAAATTCGGGCGTTTCACTGACTCCGAATCCGCCGTATCCGTATAAAAGGGTGGGATTTTTCCCGTTAAGCAGGGTATTCTTCTTATATGTAATTATCATAGGAACCCTGGTACCGTCTTTTGAATTATAAAAGACCTGTTCCGAAGTGTAATCTTCTCCATTGAACATTACTACAGGTTTCTTATATACATCTGCATTTCCTGTGACAGGATCCATTTTATACATTACAGCAGGAGTGATGTAGTTTGTAAAGGAGTAAAAAATCACCTTGTCTGTCTGCTTTCCGCTGAAACCTTCAGCACTTCCCGGTCCCGGAAGGATAAGCTCGCGCACAAGTTTACCCTGCAGATCAAATTGTCTGATATATGATATAGCGTCTTTTAGATAATTTGCAAAAATATATCCTGATGCTGATGAAGCCTGAAGAACATTTTCTGTCTCAGGAATAATATCCCGCCAGTTTTCAACTCCGGGCCGCTCTGCATCGACAGTAATAACTTTGCCATTGGGAGCATTAAGATTAGTAAAGATTATCAGTTTAGACCCTTCATTATGCAAAACAAAGTGGTTGTTATCAAAGTTGCCGACGATTGTTTTAAAAGAACTGTTTGGGCGGCTAAGATCTTTAATATACAATTCGTTCCCTGTTGTGGAAATGGCAGCTGTCACAATAAGAAACCTGTCATCATCAGTAACAAATCCCTCAACATATCTCCTTTTAATATCTGAACCAAAGACTACCTTGTCATCTTTTTGAGAGGTCCCGAGATTGTGATAATACAATTTATGATGGTCAGTCTTTGCCGAAAGTTCACTGCCTTCCGGCCTGTCATAACTTGAATAGTAGAATCCTTCGTTACCCTGCCACGCTATTGAAGAGAATTTAATATCGCGAAGAGTATCGCCGATTATCTCCTTTGTATTGGCATCAATCACTATTATCTTTCGCCAGTCGGAACCTCCTTCGGATATTGCATATGCAAAAAGATTGCCATTCTTTGAGAAGCCTGTTTCCGCAAGTGATGTAGTGCCGTCTTCCGAAAATGTATTGGGATCAAGGAAGAGCTCAGGATCTCCTCCTTCTTTCTGCCGGTAATAGACATACTGGTTCTGTAGTCCGTCATTTTTGGAAAAATATGTGTATTCTCCTTCAATGAAGGGGATTCTGAATTTTTCGTAATTCCACATCTGAGTAAGACGTTCCCTTATCTGTTCCCTGTAAGGTATTTTATCAAGGTATCCGAATGTCACACTGTTCTGGGCCCGGACCCACTCCGCAGTCTCTGCCGACATATCATCTTCAAGCCACCTGTACGGATCAGGCACAGGAGTGCCAAATATAGTATCGGCAACATTACCCATCTGAGTTAGCGGATAGTTCATTTTATCTCTGCTGCAGGAGATCAATACCGATAAAACAATAACAATTATTGATAGTTTCATATTTCACCTATTTATCGATTTAAAGATATACTTAAATTACAAATCAAACATCTTCAACCCCTTACTTACCCCACTCATACACTCTCCACCCTTTCTGCCTGGCTATTTTCATCAGTTTTCTGTCGGGATTGACACATACAGGGTTTCCTACAATGCCAAGTGCAGGCAGATCTGCAATCGAATCGCCATAATACCATGCAAGATCAGGAGAGCAGTTATTTTTTTCACAGTAATCCTTCAGCCTTACAGCTTTCTCTTCCCTGAAGCAATAAGCGCCCTCCGGTCTGCCTGAATACAAACCATTGTTTATCTCCAGATCAGAACAAATCGTATCGTCAAGGCTAAAATACTCTGCCACCATCAGACAAACAGGTTTCAGGGAAGAAGACAAGAGTACAGACCGGGCGTTGTTTGATCTGTGTTTCTCTATTTCAAGCCGGGCTTCAGGATAAAAAGCAGGCTTAAGCTTATCTCTGAAAACTTCAGTAAAGATCTCATTCATATTTTCAACTGGCACTCCTTTTAACAATCTGGCAACATACTCAATAAGTTCAAGTGGATCCCTGATCTCCAGTTTGTATCCAAGAAGCCTGAATGCTGTTAGCAGGAGATCACGGTTTCTCATCAGGCCTTTCCTGTACGCACTTTTCACCATCTCTGTGCCACTCACTGCACCGGTAAGAGTATGGTCCAGATCATAAAAAACCAGATAGGCCGGACTGTCTGTTCTATCTTTTGAAGAAATGGTTACCATCAGGATTATAAATTATATTCAATGCCTGCGGCATGATACCTATCTTGAAACTCTTCGAAAAAAATAATTCTCCGTCAACATGGAACGGGACTTCGGAAGGGAAGTCAAGTTCGAGATCTTTTGTCTGGTAGTAATTTACTTTCGGGTCGTTTATATGGGCACCTTTAGGCACTTTAAGCAGGAGGTTGAATCTTTGAAGCAGGTTTAGTCTTTTTATTGAACAAACATCCAGCAGGCCGTCATTTGCTATTGCTTTCGGAGTAAGAAAGAAGCCTCCTGCGAATCTCCTGCCGACAGCAATTGTATTTATAAAGCAGTCAGTTTCGGAATGATCTCCTTCTTTTTTTACTGTCACCCTCTTTTCTCTGAAAAACAGCAGGGTTTTAACAATGTGCCAGATATACTTATATGCACCGCCTTTCTTTACCTTACCTGGTTCGGTATAGTTTTCAGCAGCAACTTCTGCATCAAATCCCAGTCCCATTCCATTCAGGAAGATCATGCCATTCACTGTGCCGACATCCATTGAGATCACGTTCTTCCTGAAAAAAACATCCCAGTCAGCCTCCGTGAAACGTCCCCTGAATCCAGGTATCTGGCTGAAATCATTCCCTGTTCCGGCGGGTATAATTCCAAGAACAACATCCTTCCTGTTTATTAGTGAACGGGCTATCTCATTGAGTGTGCCATCACCGCTTACGCTTATAATATATTTGTAACACCTTTCATAGTATTTTTTTGACAACTCAGTTGCATGGCCAGGGCGCTCAGTCAGGGCTATTTCACCTTCAATGTCATGCTTTCTGATCATTGACTCAATAACAGGAATCAATTTTTGCGCGAACCCGTTACCGGCAACAGGGTTTAATATAAATACCCATTTATCTCTTATCTTCTCATTCATTCTGTAAATCCTTATTAATTAAATCTTATTATCTCACCTGTTATACTTCCTGGATCAGGCTGTTATCATTTGCTAATAATACTAACAAAGGCTGAAAATTACATATCCTTTCAGTTTCAATAATATGCTGATTCTATAACACTTTTAACAGTGTTTATTATCTCCTTGTCATCCTTTCCTGCAAGTTCCTCCCTGGGTATCGGATTATGGATAATAACATTGAGCTTCGATCTGAAATCGATACAGAAACGGTTTTTTGGTTTAAGATCATAGAATCCGTTAAGAGTAATTGGAAGTATTCCTATTTCTCTTGTACGAAAAAGATAGATGAATCCCCTGTAAAATGGATTAATCTTGCCGTCAAGAGTCCTTGTGCCTTCAGGGAACAGGGCTACTGAATTATTATCAGCCCTCTCCAGGAGTTGCTGCATCATATGCCTTGTATTTGTTACAGTTGGCTCTTTGAAAGGTACATAATCTATCATTTTAAGGAGTCTTCCGAAGACGGGCACTTTCAGAAGTCGTTCATGTCCGAACCACGACACTTCCGGGTAGAATGATACTATAGCTACAATATCGAACAGACTGGCATGATTGGCAACAACAATATATTTCTTATTCCTGTTAATATTCTCCTTGCCTGTTATTCTTAGTCTCTTGAAAATTATGAGAAAAACCGATTTGGCCCATACCTGGCTCATTATCTTAACTGGTTTCCGGGCATTCAGCCATGTCAGCGGAATAAGCATAATTACTGTAACTGCTGTGTATGTGTACAGAACACCAAAGGCCAGGACGGAAAGCAGGGCATTAATGCTTGATGACATTCTTTCTATGCTTTATACCCGGACAAAGTAAATGTTTTTTTGTAATATTTATTTATTAACCGGTTTTTCAGTAATTCAAAATCATAAATTGGTTTATGCAATCGGTTGCAGAATTGAAATTTATTAATAAATTTGAACCGGTATAAAGTAATATTGATTTAAGATATATTTTTGAGTGTAATTGCTTAAAAACTAATATATGGACGAACTTCTTGAGAGGATTTCACATTGTGTGGAATTCGGAAAGACCGACAAATCATCTCCCTATCCTCCCGACATGAAAGGGCAGGATGGCGCAGATGAGCTTGCAAAGCTGGCGCTTGAGTCGGGTATTAAGCCCGGCGATATTCTGGATAAGGCACTTATTCCGGCAATGTCGGTTGTAGGTGATAAATTCAGCAGGAAGATAATTTATGTTCCACAGATGCTGATGGCTGCAAAAGCAATGAGCAGTGCAATGAAGCACCTTAAACCATTTTTCCAGTCAGGGGAGACGAAGCGAAAAGGCAAATTCATTATTGGTACTGTAGCAGGCGACCTTCACGATATAGGAAAGAATCTTGTAGCAATGATGATTGAAGGTGGAGGATGGGAGGTAATTGACCTTGGTGTGGACGTAAGCACAGATAAATTCCTGAAAGCGATAGCTGATAATCCCGACGCGGTGATAGGACTTTCCGCCCTGCTTACAACAACAATGGAAAACATGAAGAAAACTGTGGCTGCGATCAGGGAGAACAATTCAGTATCGAAGATACTTGTCGGAGGGGCACCTGTTACAATGGATTTCTGCACCAGGATAGGAGCTGATTTTTATTCACCTGATCCCCAGGGAGCTGTTAATTACCTCAATCAGCTGGTATCGTAGATAAAAAGATGTCGCTGAACAGTAGTCCCGGATCAAATCACAGGTAAAACAGATTTATCTTAAGGTAAAAACAATGATAACAATATTAAGAGGTAGTGGCAAAGAGGTCTTAATCGACACTGAGGGGCCGGTTGTTATTATCGGAGAAAGCATCAATCCCACAAGGAGGAAGAAACTTGTAAGCACTCTCCAGGAGAATAATTTTGAATTTGTTCTGGAGCTGGCAAAAAGCCAGATAGATGCAGGGGCAGATGTGCTCGACGTGAATGTCGGATTTCCGGGTGTTGATGATATAACGCTTCTTCCGGAAACTGTTAAAGTGCTGCAGGATAATTTTGATATACCTTTATGTATCGATTCTCCAAATCCTGCAGCTATTGAAGCAGCTCTCAGAGTTGCCAGAGGGAAATGCCTTATTAATTCAGCCAATGGCGAGGAGAGGTCGCTGAATACCCTGCTTCCGATTGCAAAGGAATTCGGGGCAGCAATTATCGGGCTATGCATGGATGACGATGGCATTACTCATGATCCGGAAAAAAGACTCTCAATTGCTGAAAAGATTATTGAGAGAGCAGTTCGCACCGGCATAAAAGAAGAAGATGTTATAATTGATCCGCTGGCAATGGCTGTAAGCGCTGATCCCCGTGCCTGTGTTGTAACACTTGAGACAATAAGGCTCGTACATCAGAAGCTTGGGCATAATATTACCCAGGGGGCAAGTAACATTTCATTCGGGCTGCCCGACAGGGAATCACTGAATGCAGCTTATATGGCTATGTCGGTTTATAACGGACTTACATGTCCTATTGCCAACCCGGAAAAGATAACTGCTCTTGTCAGAGCTGCCGATCTGGTGCTGGGCAGAGATGACTATGCCGTGAGGTTTGTTGATTATTTTCAGAGAAGGCAATTATAATTTTCCTTTTTGTTATAGAATCCAATGTCAATTATTAAACCTGCCAGGCGATGGCAACCCGCTTTCTACCCTTTTAAGAAGGAGCAGTTCTCTGCAAGGCTGCTTGGAAGAATTGAACTGGCAGTAAAGGGGCCCTTGTTTGGATGCCGGATGTGCGGTAATTGTCTTCTCCAGGAAACAGCTTTCATCTGTCCGATGGAATGCCCGAAAGGTTTGCGTAACGGGCCGTGCGGAGGGGTGACCCCTGAGAAGAACTGCTATGTTGATGAAACCAGGAAGTGCATCTGGAACTCAATTTATGAGCGATCAATTAAGATGGGGAGGGCGAGGATGCTTCTGGAGGTGCTGCCCCCTCTCGACTGGGCTAAAACAGGAACCGAAACATGGGGTGATGTTGTCAGGCAGGTCAGGAAGACAGGTAGCATTATTTTTCTGAAAAGCCTTTTCCTGAGGGACAGGAAAAAAAAGGCAGAAGTCTGGGATTCCGTATTCAAAACAATTCGCCAGCCAGACTGGTGGAAGGGAGATTCTGAATACCATAAGCCGGGTTATGATGAACCGGCATCACTACTTGAAACAAGGCTGCGGAACGGGGAGTTTGTAGTTGCAACTGAAGTCACCCCTCCGCTGGGGGCTAATCCGGCAAAGCTCATCCGTGAAATTGAACTTGTAAAGCCATACGTAACTGCCGTCAACTTTACTGATGCTTCCTCAGCTACGCCTAAGATGTCAGGCATTGCATGCTGTAAGGTGGCAAATGATCTGCAGTGTGAAGCTGTTTATCAGATAGCTGCAAGGGATACAACAAGAAGCGGACTGCAGTCAGCTGTAATAGGTTCAGGGCAAATGGGGGTCAGGAACATACTTTGTGTTACAGGCGATAACCCTAAGGTAGGCCCGTCACCAACAAGTGACATGAACTTTGTTGATACAGATGCTGTGCAGATGCTCTGGATACTAAGGAAGATGAGAGATGAAGGGATCTATCTTGACGGAAGAAAGATAAAATACCCTCCGAAGTTCTTTCTTGGAGCTGCTACAACCCCATTTGCTATGGATCCCGTGTTACAGGCAATAAGGGATCATAAGAAGGTAAATGCCGGAGCTCAGTTTTTTCAGACAAATCTGATATTTGAACCTGAGCGTCTGGATCTTTGGCTGGAGCAGCTCGACAAGAGAGATCTGCTTGGGAAAGTCCGCATACTCGCAGGAATTGCACCCCTTAAAAGCTATAAGACAGCAAGGTACCTTCATGATAAAGTGCCGGGAGTCTTTCTTCCGCAAAGCATCCTGAACCGCATTGAAAGGGCAGGAGATGGCGCGTCTGAAGAGGGTGTGAAGATAGCACTTGAACTAATAGATACCATAAAAAGCAAAAAAGGAATTAGCGGTATCCATCTGATGACTCTGGGATGGGAGGAAATAATTGCCAGGATAGTAACCGAATCGGGTATCAGAACACCCGGACCCATAAACAGAGATTAAGAAACTCTGTTGCGGCTAAAACACAGGAAGAGATGGACACAAAATCTTTCACATTCGAATTCGGAGATCTGAAAAGGGAGCTTGCCCGGATTGAAAGCATCCTTGGGTATGAATGCAGAGAACCTGACGAGACAATAAAGAATCTGTTGGAGGAGATACTCAGGGAATGTGAAGATATCACAGGGATAAAGGCAGAATACAGGATCTTTGATAATCCCGGATTCATTGAAAATGGCAATATTATAAGCATAAGCAGATCTTTGTTTAATGTGGGAGATGAAATATTTAAGAAGCTAAGGGGATCAGAATCTGTTGCCTTGTTTCTCTGCACAGCCGGTAAAGAAATAAGTAACAGGAGCCGGAAGGCTGTTGCTGAGGGAGATCTTCTGCGGGGTTACATTTATGATGTTGTCGGAAGTGAAACAGCAGAGGCAGCAGCTGATCTGATGCAACTTAAGCTGGAGGAAGAATTAAAAACGTCAGGAATGAAAATCACAAATCGTTACAGCCCAGGTTATTGCGGGTGGGATGTATCCGGGCAGCATATATTTTTTGATCTTTTCTCCGATAATACCTGCGGTATAAAACTCACTCCATCAGCGCTTATGGATCCTGTGAAGTCGGTAAGCGGGATTATCGGTATAGGAAGCAAAGTACGCAGAGGGGTATATGGTTGTAAGTTATGTGATATGCAGGATTGTATCTACAGAGAAAAAAGGCGTTAAGGCATTACGGCGTTACGGCATTACGGAACTGCCTGATTCCCCCCATGAGGGTTGAAGCTAAGCGGAAATTCCGCTGTATTATAATCCTGACTCTTACAACAAGCTTATCAGCTTATCTTTACGTAGTCAGTCCCGTAAGGAGCCCTCTGAGGTCTTGAAAGCATGCTGTTTGCTTCATCATCGTTAATAAATCTCTCCTTGTCGGGATCCCAGTTAAGCTTACGTCCAACTTTCATTGCTATATGAGTAACAAGACATACTGTACACGCTCTGTGTCCTATTTCAACTGGTGAAATAGGCTCTTTGCGTGATTTGATACAATCGAGCCAGTTACCGGGCTGTGACTTGCTTTCATACAGGTGTATTTCATTAGGGCCGATCACTGACGATAATATTTTTGGATCACTGGCTTCGAGAGCTTTTGATTCCTGGGCCTGGGTAATGGGATCACTTGCTGTGGCTCTGTAACTTCCGCGCGAAACGAATATCCAGCCATCAGTGCCTTCATATCTTACTCCGTTAG
>CAYNRI010000091.1:8856-10625 GCA_964399575.1 uncultured Rikenellaceae bacterium | reverse complement strand
TTGAAAGGGAATGAATAACTTATTGAAGAACCGCTGTTTAACATCCCGCTTGTACCGTCAGGCAGAGTGAAGGATATCCTTGATCCTAAAGGTGCATAGATTGTTGAACTTATCGATTCAGCAGCTGCCTCCTTTCCCCGGCCTTTATAGATATACTGCAACCCTCCTCCAATAATCAAGGGGATCAGCAGCACAGCAGCAGCTTTCATGTATAATTTCAGGATCCTCTGTACAGGTTTCTGACTTTCGGTAAATTCATTCTTCCTTATTCTCTGGTAAATATTACCGGTCAGGTCGCTTATAATTCTCTCCTGTCCAGGAACTTCTTCAATTATTTTATTATAATCCTTTTCAAGTGAACTTCGAAGCAATGAGTTTGTTTCTCCATTCAGAAATAACATTTCAATCTCAGATCTCTCTTTTTCGTCGGAAAGTCCTGCAATGTATTTATCAATCTTTGTTTTAGTCTCTTTTCCCAAAATATCAGTGTTAACAAGTCAAATATACTTTTTACAAGTAATTAATTACTGCTCTTATACCCTTGAGATATAGTATTCTCATATATAAAAGTTACTTTTTTGACAAAATATCATCCAGTTTTTATAAAAACAACAAATTTAAAGATCAAAATTACCTGGAATCAGCTTCAATTTTGATTTAATGAAATTCAGTGATGACGAAATATAATTATCCACAGTACCCGGGGATAATCCAACATCTTCAGCGATTTCCTTCGTTGATTTTCCTTCGTACCTGCTTTTAATGAAAATTACTTTTTGTTTTTCCGGCAGCTTATTTATAATGATCTCAAGTCTCTCGATCAGGGATTGTAATTCGATCTTCTCTTCAGTTTCGGAAGATGGGCTGCTAATGTAAAGGATCTCTTTAACAAAATCTTTATTGTACTTCCGTTTTCTGAATAGCTTACACATATCGTTATAAGCTATTGTGAAAATAAAAGATTTAAATGAAGTATCTGTCTTGATTGTTCTCCGCAGATCCCAAATTTTAACAAAGATTGATTGAACAAGTTCCTGGGCTTCATCCTCTGATCTGAGATATTTAAGAGCAAATTTGAAAAGGTTCTGAGAATATTTTAAATAGATCCGGTCAAAAGCCTTAATATCCCCCTTGTGAAGCCTTGTGATAAGTTCAGTATCAGGATAATCAGTTTTTATATTTTTATCACTCCGTTCCGGCACTTATTCATTATTATTTAAATTATTGAAGAATTATTTGCCTTTCCGCAATCACTTAACGGCTATCTGAATCTGGGTTATTGAATGAGCAGGAAAGGAGTAACGAATAGTATTCCCTTTGAACTTAATATCCTTTGTCTCTATTTTAACATCTTCCTTCGTTTTCGTATTTGTTGAATTGATCGTTTCGCCGTTTATCTCATTCACCCTGGCGTTTCCTGTATAATCACCTGATTGTAACAGGATATCTGTCGGGATTGCTGATGTTTCATGCTTGTTTATTACATTCACAACAATTTCTTTTGCAGATTCGTTAAGCGATGCCGTTACATCAAGATACGGTATCTCCTTAAACAGCACGTTGCTGTATTTTTCGCAGTTTACAAATATATCAAGGGCTGTGCCGTGTGCGTTATGGGAATAAAGATAGAAGGGGTAAAACAGAGTATTTTTGTAATCACCGTCTGGGGAGCTACCTGCAAGGCTTGTGATCATCGTAAGATTGGCCATCTTAACAATATCGGCATGACGGATAAAAGAGTTCAGATGCTGTGCAAGCATCAATGACCC
>CAYNRI010000091.1:0-8756 GCA_964399575.1 uncultured Rikenellaceae bacterium | reverse complement strand
GCCTCCAGGGCAAATTTGACATAATCCTCCTTATTCTTATAGCCCATCTGCCATGGACCGTCTATCTCATTTCCAAGAGCCCAGTATTTGATATTATAGGGCTGTTCGTTACCGTATTTCCGTCTTAAGTCAGAATAATACGTTCCTTCGGGATAATTGCAGTACTCAACCCAGTGCCTTGCATCATCAAGAGTTCCGGTCCCTGCATTGATACAGACAAAATTTTCAGCTCCGATAAGTTTGCAGAATTTCACGTATTCATCAGTTCCCATATGGTTGGTTTCTATCGAGTGCCATGCCAGTTCGGCTCTTGCAGGCCTCTGGTCTTTCGGGCCTATTCCGTCTTTCCAGTTATAACCCGAAGCAACATTCCCTCCTGGCCATCTTACATTAGGTATTTTGAGCTCTTTCATAAGATCAATGAAATCTTTCCTGAATCCATTCTCATCGGCAAATCTGGAGGAAGGATCGTAAATACCACGGTATGCTACCATAGACTCGAGAAACGCACCATAAATGTTCGAATCAATAACTCCTATTTTACGGTCCGGATCAATCTTAATTACAGCAATTTCCTGTGAGTAAATACTTCCGGTTATCAGACCGGAAAGAATAACACAGCTGAAAAGTACTTTTAGTGTTTTCATCGTTAAAGTATTTATTAATCTGAAGACCCTGCAAAATATTTAATTATGAAATATCTGTTCTCTTTTAAATGTTAAATTTACACTTATTTGAAAATATTATTTACCTTTATTAAAATTTTAATTTTCCGGATAAGCTGATCAGGGTATTGGTTTTCATGTGAAATATAGGAAAATTTCAGCTAAAAATGATCCTCATTTTCCAAAAAGATGAAATCATTGATCCGAAAAATGAAATTTATCCTGGCAGGAACCTGTTCGATATATTTATATCATTGATTATCAATTATATACCTACAAGGATTATGAAAAACAGGAGTTTAAAGAGCAAATTGCTCTCTCTTTTAATGTTGCTTCTGATCTCTTCGATTAACTACATTCATGCACAGAATGTTCAGAAAAGCAGAGTGATAATACTTACGGATGTTGAGAATGAACCTGATGACTCACAGTCTCTTGTAAGACTGTTCCTGTATTCAGATGTAATTGACATCAAAGGGATTATAGCAACTACTTCCGTTCATATGAAAAATACTGTATATCCCGAAACAATACGGAAGGTAATACTTGCATATGAAAAAGTACAGCCAAACCTTTTAAAACATGAACCCGGTTTCCCTGATGCTCAATCGCTCTTAAGCATCGTAAAAAAGGGCAGCCCGGTCTATGGTATGGGAGGAGTCGGAGAAGGAAAAGACTCGGAAGGCTCAGACTGGATAATAAAGATACTTGATGAAAACGATTCCCGGCCTCTCTGGGTGTGTGCCTGGGGCGGACCCAACACCCTTGCCCAGGCATTATTTAAAATCAGAAAGACAAGATCGAAAAAAGAAGCAGACAGACTGATAAGCTTACTAAGGGTCTATACAATCTCCGACCAGGATGACAGCGGTAACTGGATGCGGAAAAATTTCCCCGGCCTGTTTTATATTGTAAGTCCGGGAGGATATGATACCTCAACCTGGGGAGCAATAAACCAGTTTGTCCCCGGAATTGACAACGAAACTGTCAGTAACAGCTGGCTTGCAAAAAACATTCAGCGTGATCACGGACCTCTTGGAGAAGTGTACCCCGATGTTGCTTATGGTATGGAAGGAGATACCCCGTCTTTCCTGCTGCTGATACCAAACGGCCTGAATGATCCTGACCATCCCGAATGGGGCGGCTGGGGAGGCAGATATGAGCTATACAAACCGGAGGATAAGTCTTTGAATACAACAGGATTTACAGGAGGCGTGCCCGTTGAGCCTGAAACGAGACCCATCTGGACAAATGCAAATGACAATTACACCCCTTATATCTTTAGTGAATATGGGCAGGCAACAATAAGAGATACAATAACATTCTTTAACAATAAAGCCTCACTCTTCCGCTGGAGAGATGAGTTCCAGAATGACTTTGCAGCCAGAATGGATTGGTGTACAAAATCATACAGGGAAGCTAACCACCCTCCCGTTCCGATGCTGGAACAACCCGATCAGATAACAGTTAAATCAGGAGATACCTTTACACTCAGGGCAAGCGGCTCGACTGATCCTGACGGAGACAACCTCAGCTTCCTTTGGTTCCAGTATCCCGAGGCCAGCACCTATAAGAAACCAATCCGTTTCTCGCAGGTCGAAAATATTTACAGGGTCATCATCACGGCTCCTGAAGTAGAAAAGAAAGAAACTGTTCATTTCATCCTGAAAGTCACAGACAAGGGCGTTCCGCCGCTTACACGATATAAAAGGATTATAGTTAATATTTTACCCTGATAATTATCTTATAAAAACAAGTCACAAAAAAATATACTGAAAAATGAAACGGATAATAGTCTTTCTTTTATTTCATATGGTTGTTTCTTCATTCATTACAGCCCAGGAGCTGATTAAACTTTACTCCGGGAACATACCGGGTTCAACAGGCTCAGTAATAACAGAAGTCCCGGGCACAAAGGCTATTCCTGGCATGATCTCAAGTGTAACTGACCCTGAACTGGAGATCTACCTTCCGGAAAAGGAGAAAGCTAGCGGAGCAGCTGTTATTATATGTCCCGGCGGAAGCTACAAAGTACTTACCTACCAGGGTGAAGGTGTAAGGACAGCCCGGGAATTGATGAAGAATGGGATTGCATCGTTTGTTCTGAAATACAGGCTTCCTGATGATGCTATAATGAAAGATAAAAAGACAGGACCTCTCCAGGATGTGCAACAGGCAATAAAAGTAGTCAGGGAAAATGCCGGGAAATGGGGGATTGATGTTAATCGTGTTGGAATTATGGGATTCTCAGCAGGCGGACACCTCGCCTCAACTGCAGCCACACATTTTGAAAAATCCCCTATCGGCAATCCGGATAAAATCAATCTTCGTCCCGATTTCCTTATCCTTGTTTATCCTGTTATCAGTATGCAGGATAATCTCACACACCCAGATTCAAGAACAAATCTGCTTGGACCGAATCCCTCAAAAGAGGTTATAGATCTGTTTTCCAACGAGATGCAGGTAGCAGAGAATACTCCCCCGACATATATAACACATTCCGCTGATGATAAGCTTGTTGATGTTGACAACAGCATCTCCTTTTTTGAAGCATTGAGACATAAGAACGTGCCGGTCGAAATGCACATATATCCCAAAGGCGGACATGGTTTTTTGCTTCGGCAGAAAACTGAAGAATGGATGGTACCTTTATTTAACTGGTTGAGGAATTCAAAATTTATTTCAAATTGAATATAAAATTTTTTTATAGAATCAAAACCCTAATACCTTATTAATATGAACCAGAAGTCAGTCTTTCGCTTAGCTTTTTCAGTTATGACAATGCTCTTTCTTGCAGCCTGTTCAACAACTGATATTGCTGATAATAGCCAAAATCCTGAAATCGGAAAGGCAGCCCGCTACTGCAACCCTTTACCCATGGTTATAGGTCCCGGCGGAAATGCATCCGGCGATGTAACTGTTATTAAAGAGCAGGATAAGTATTACATGTTCTGTACCGGCGGCGGAGCATGGATCTCCGATGATATGCTGAACTGGACCTTCCAGAGGGTTGAACATGTTCCGGTAGCTCCGGATGTTGTGAAATACAATGGTAGTTTTTATATGTGCGGGAACGATGGACCACTCTATAAAGCTGACAATCCACTTGGTCCCTATGAGAGCCTTGGTGACTGGAAGAACACTCCGGATGTTGCAGGCGGCTGGAACGGCGCTTTCGACATGGAGATCTTCATCGATGATGACAATACACCTTATTTATATTATGCAGGCCGGGGTGTCAGCGGTATCTTTGTTGTAAAGCTCGATCCCGAAGATCTGACAAAATTTTCCGGCCCTGTGAAACACCTGATAGGATTCAACAGCGATCATATCTGGGAACGCTATGGTGAGATGAACGAATATCCCGATGTTGCATGGGTTGAAGGACCCTGGATGCAGAAATATAACGGAACTTACTATCTGGAATACTCTGCCTCAGGAACCCAGTGGAAAACATACGCTGAAGGGTATTATACATCAAAGTCCCCCATGGGGCCTTTCACCTATGCTCCCAATAACCCTCTTCTCCGTAAAACAGAAGGTCTCATCACCGGTCCGGCTCACGGCAGTATTGTTGAGGGACCAGATGGCCAGCTGTGGCAGTTCTACACGATTGTTCTTTCAAATCCTCCCGGAGGGCGACGTATCGGAATGGACCGTGTTATATTCGATAAAAACGGATATATGTCAGTAGAGGTAACAGATACACCTCAGTGGGCTCCCGGTGTTATCACTGACCCGGCGAAAGGAAACAGTGGTTCGTTGCCGGTCACTATTAACAAGTTTAATGCAATGAACTCGCTTTCAAAGGCCTCTTCCCGGCAACCGGGAAGAGATGCTGCCTATGCTGCAGACAATTCAAGCGGCACATGGTGGGAGCCTTTAACAACCGATACGCTGCCCTCTCTTATAATAGAGCTATCACCGGCTACTGAATTTGATGTTGTGCAATTGTTTACAATTGATGGTGTCCGTCTTATGTTTAATGGCGGCAGAAGGATGTTCGGGAGGGCACCTTCGACACCGGCCCCTGCAACGGAAACAGGAGGGAAACCAGTCACGGATTCATACCAGTACAAGCTTGAGGTATCGATGGACGGGGAAAACTATAATACAGTACTTGATCAGACGCAGAATAAGATCCAGCGAAATACAATATTCGAGGAAATCGTACCGGTCCAGTGCCGTTTTGTCAGGCTTACAATGACTAACTGGCCAAGGACCACGCCTCTCGGTATCATCGAACTAACAGTATTCGGTAAGGCCTCGGGCTCATTGCCGGCAGCCGAGCCGATTCCGGTGACAAACTAGCCTGTCAGATTGATCAGACTCAGATTTGCTTTCATTCAATTGTCATTCGATGGCTTTGCCCTTCGAAGCTTCAGCGGAGAAGGGTCATTCGATGGTCATTCGATGGTCATTCAATTGAATGATGCAAAGCCAATGACAATTGAATGACGCGAAGCCAATGACAACGAATGACAGCGAAGCGAACGACAGCAAAGCATGATTGGTAATTTATTGCCATTTTTTTTAGGAAAAGAAATTCCAGACTAAATATTATCCTTATTACAATAAAAATATTTGTTCAACATTTCTTAGCATAAGAGGCTAAATAATAACTTTTTAGTATAATAATGCTGTTTTAAATTTCTTGTTTTAATTATTATTAACTTTTTTTTGATTTTAATTTTTTTATGTATATTTGAAAACATTTTAAAAACCTGATCATTTTTTGACTAACATTTTTTTATTGCCCTTTCTAAAAAAGAATGTTTAGCCAACAATTTGGAGTCTCTTCGTAAGTTCTTTGAGTTTATCCTCATAAAAAACACTGACACAGGAATTTCACCTAAAAAGGTTGATCCTGAAGATCAGATATTACAATTGAAAAACAGGAGTCCGGGCACAAAGATAATCGTTCGTAATTCTGCCTGTTTGCTTTTTTAGATCGTCGTTTAGCTTGTACATTAGATAATAATTACCTTTAGTCATTTATTACTAATCAACTTATAAAAAACTATCAGTTTACAAAAATTATTAATTATTAATGAAAGCCTATGGTAAATAAAATGAAAATCAAACCCTAAACCCCTGATTGTCAATTAATCAGGGTCTTGTTTCAAACAAATTATTCCTTTTCCATCAATTGGAAAAAATTGTTATTTTAAAAAACACATTTAATTATGAAACAAAAACTATCCAACCTAATTCCAAACTGCAGATCAGGAATGAAAAAACCCGTACTGTTAATTCTGATCGCATTTATTCTCAGCACCTTACAAACAAATGCAGCAGGTGCAGGAGATAAGAAAAACTCAAAATTCAATGATTCAAATTCAGCTGCTTCTTCCGTTCTGCAACAAATTACAGTAAGTGGTACCGTAAAGGACGAAACAGGACAGCCAATGCCTGGTGTAAATATACAGGTTAAAGGTACTGCCCTCGGAGCCATAACAGATGTAAATGGCAGGTATTCCATTTCAGCGCCTAATGCAAATGTCACATTAGTATTTTCGTTTGTAGGTTACAATCAATTAGAAGTTCCGGTTTCCGGCAAATCAGTAGTTGATGCCGCACTTCAGCCATCAACTGAGAGCCTCGATGAGGTTGTTGTTATCGGTTATGGCACGCAAAAAAAGAAGGACCTTGCTTCGGCTATTGCGGTTGTTAGCACGGAAGAAATTGCAAAACAGCCTGTGCCTAACATTGGATTCGCACTTCAGGGGCTTGCCTCGGGTATTCAGGTAACAGCCACACGAAGCGGAGACCCTGATATTGTAATTCGTGGTTTGGGTACTACCAGTGGTAATAACAGTCCTTTATATGTTATTGATGGTATTCCTTCAAACAGTTCGAATGTTAACCCTTCGGATATTGAAACCATGCAGGTTTTGAAGGATGCTGCATCAACAGCTATTTACGGTTCACGTGGTGCTAACGGTGTAATTCTTATTACTACCAAAAGCGGTAAAAACACAAATATCGGACAACCAAAGGTAAGCCTTAACAGCTATTATGGCTTTGAACAAGCATGGAATTTGCTCGATTTGGCAAATACTGAAGAATGGGCATCGATTGTTTACGAGAGTAATTTAGCTGCAGGTGGATCTCCTCCGCCACTTGCATCATGGATTATTGACGAAAACGGCGGTAAATACGACGGACCTGAATATGATTGGCAAGACCAGATTTTCCAGAGAGGTCTTATTACTCAAAATGGAATTAACATTTCTGGCGGTACTAGTGCTGGAAACTATTATTTCTCAACAGAGCAATTTAAACAGGAAGGCATTCTTATTACAACGCCGTATGAAAGATATTCGGTTCGTATGAACTCAAGCTGGAAAGCCGGAAAATTCAGTTTTGGCGAAAATATTAGTTTTACCTATGGTAAAAGAAGAAATGAAACTGAACCTGATGGTCGTACTGCTTTTCAACAGGCAATAAATATGGTGCCGAATATTCCAGTGTATGATGAAAGAAACCAGCCGGGCGGATATGCAGGGCCAGGTTGGACGAATCCGGTTTACTCTCCAGCTCCTACAGGACAAGATGCTTCTAACGTTGTTGCATTTTTAAACAGGGTTAAAAACATGAACTTCTCCAAAAGGTTGATGGCAAGTGCTTATGGTGAGTACGAGATAATCAACGGTCTTACTTTTAGAAGTACATTTGGAATTATCAGTACGGATAGTGATAACCATAACCATACTCTGGAAACCCGTATGGGCGCGAAAGAGCTTCCTAATACAACGCTTAGTGACAGTCACTCCTGGGGGTACGACTGGAACTGGGATCAAACCCTTACTTATAGTAAACGTTTTGGCCGGCACGATTTAAATCTTATGGGGACTTATTCTGCTGAGTCCTCGAAAAATCGCAGTTTTAATGCATCAGGTCAGGGTATCCAGACTGAAGTACATGATGTGCTTGGCAAAGTTGAAAGCAACTTTGGCGTTGGCGGCAGCGAAAGCGAACAGAGCCGTATTTCGTACCTTGGTCGTGCAACCTATAACTATGCAGGTAAATATATTTTAGTAGCCAACATTCGTCGTGACGGTTCTTCCAAATTCAACGCGGGCAACAAGTGGGGTACTTTCCCATCAGCATCAGCCGCCTGGGTTATCAGCGAAGAGTCGTTTATGGACGGTTTAAAAGCATCGACTCAATTAAGCCGTATGAAACTGAGGGGTAGCTTTGGTGTTGTAGGTAACGACAGGCCAATCGGTGCATACAGTTACATACCTGTTTTGAGCGCATCGAATTATAGTGATGGTACTGCTGGCCTGGTTGGGCAAACAGTTTCAAATTTGACGAAAAACCCGAATTTACAATGGGAGACTTCTCAGCAGCTCGATTTGGGCGTCGACTTAGGTTTCTTTAGAGATGCTTTATCGGTTGAAGTTGACTGGTACAATAAAAAGACCTTAGATATGCTTGTAGGTGTTCCAGTTCCCGGATCAAGCGGGACAAGTGGATCAATTACCCGAAATACAGGATCTATTTTAAACAGGGGTTGGGAATTTATAGCTACCTACAGGAAAGTCACAGGCGATTTTCATTACTCAATCAGCGCGAACTTAACCACCAATTATAACGAAGTACTCGATTTGGCCGGTCAGGTTATATCCGCTGGTAGTGTTGAATTTGGTTCAACAACCCGTACAGAAGCCGGTCGTGCTATCGGTCAGTTCTATGGCTATGTAACAGATGGCTTATTCCAGTCTCAGGCTGAAATTGATGAATATGTTGATGCTAATGGAGTTAAAATGCAACCTAATGCAGCTCCTGGTGATATAAAATTTGTTAAAAAACCAAATCCAGAAGGAAAATTGGTTGGAGTAATAGGTGCCAGTGATATGGATTATATTGGCGACCCTGCTCCTGATTTTACGTATGGTATTAACTTATCTGCTGACTATAAAGGATTAGACCTTACAGTGTTCTTCCAGGGTGTTCAGGGTAACGACCTTATGGGTACGTTATTAGCATGGACCGAAGGTATGCACAACAACTTTAACGTGGGCAAAAACGCTCTTAACCGCTGGACATCTACAAATACAGATACAGATGTACCAAGGGCTGTTC
>CAYNRI010000090.1:0-10930 GCA_964399575.1 uncultured Rikenellaceae bacterium | reverse complement strand
CTTTCATCCTTATAGGTATTTATTTATATTAACGCACGCCTCGTGGCGCACCGGAAATACACTGAATAAAATCTCTGTGTAACTTCCGTGATCTCCGTGATCCCCGTGGTGAATTCTTTTTCTTAGATATTATTCTCCTATGCGAGATTATCAAGAATAACAGGCAGGGATTCAGCAATCCTGTTTTTCCTGTCGACAACCTTTAGGACATAAGTATGAACTTCCTTATCGTCAAGTGATTCCAGCAAAGTGAAAGGATTAACAGTTCTCTGAGGTTTGAAAGGAATCTGCTGCAGTTTGGTGCCATCCCTCCAGACCTCATAGGAAGAAATTGGTGAATCGCCAGCAAATGCGGTGTTCCAGCTGACAGTAATATTTCTCTTATTTCCCTCCTTCTTCTGGACTACAGTAACAGTTTCAGGAGCTGTCAGAGGACGGTTCTCAGCCTGAAAATAGTTTGTCCTGCCACCCTTTATCTTTCCGGCCAATTCTTCAATTTCTGCCCTTTCAGCTTCTGTTAACCCTTCAGGAAGGACCTGCGCAGCTGCCAGGTTATTAGTAAGCTGGCATTCACTGTCCTCTGTGCTGATATGCCCTGTACCGATTATTGCCAGATGCACACCCGGTGTCGTGAGTACATACTTCACAAGTTTATCACTCGATATCATATCGCTTCCGACAGTCTGAACGACCATGTCCGGTGTCTGGGTCCATGTTGCTTCCTTGGTGAACATAGCACCGTCTGAAAACACCTTCATTGCTATCACACCCATATCTTTCTCAGCAGCAAGAGGAATGACGTTATTCTGCATGCTGAAATATAGTTTATCGTTCGCATTAAGGGCAACCAGCATTGCTTCAAGCAGGTCTTCCTTATCACGTTGTATCATATACATATTGACTGAAGGATCGTGATGACCCGAAAAACCAATATGACGTATAAGCTTCTTATTTTCAGGATTTAACCCTGTACGGTTCGTTCCATCCCTGTAATCGCGCAACGCAGCAAGAGCTCCGATGCGTTCTGAAGAAGGATCAGTATTTTCATATCCTTCGTAAAGAGCATCAACCTCTTGCATAAAGTTAAGGTTATGTATCATCATCATGTCAAGGTAGGCTCCTTCAGGATAATTTCCCTTGCCGTCACCGAACAACAATGATAATGAACGGTGCAGGTCATCAATCGTATGGCTTCCCTGTTGCCCGTCGGTCCAGTTCGGGATATTTGGGACACCTTCACCGCCCTTGGCATAACGAAGGTGGGTTTTGGAAGTGATGAATATTGATTTCCTGAGGTTCTCATCATAATCAGCTGAACCCGGGATCAGTCTTTTTATCTTAAAGGCTTCGCCGTAATAAGTCGGGCTCGGGCCGTAAATGTTGGAAGTATCGTAATAGTTTATCCCCAGGTCAAAAGCCTTTAGGATGATCTTAACGGGATCAGCATTGGATGGGGTCCATTGCAGCGATGCCTGTCCGCCGAGCCCGAGTGTTGTAACCTCGAACCCGATTTTCCCGAACCTGCGTTTCATTGGAGCGGGAGCCTTTGAGCATGAAGTGATCAGACCAGGCACCAGTGCGGTGGCAGCTGCCGCCAAAGCTGTAGTCCTGGCAAATTTCCGCCGTGTCATTCGATTCTTAATTGCCATATGTAGTAATTTTAAGGTTAGTTATCCGAATATTGTTGACTTTTAACGTTCTAAAATTACAAGAATCAACTTTAAGAATAATAGAAAATGCAACAAAAAGTACTCAACTGCGGTGAAATTTTATTCACGGATAATTATTTGCCTTTAGAAATAGCATTATACTTAAAATAAGCTGTCACTGAAAGTGCTATCAATATAAAAACGCTTAAATAGACAAATCCCGGTACTGGAACCGGATCTCCCGATGCGTATGAATGTAATCCCGTCAGATAAAAGTTAACGCCGAAATATGTCATCAGAACAGAGGAAAAGGAGAAAAGGGCAAAAAGGTTAAATGTATATATATCCTTCATCCCCGGGATCTGCTTTGAATGTAGAACCAGCGAATAAACGATTATTGTAATAAGCGACCATGTCTCCTTAGGGTCCCATCCCCAGTACCTCCCCCATGACTCGTTGGCCCAGATAGCTCCGAGAAATGTACCTATAGTCAGCAAATAAAGTCCTAATGTCAGTGATCTGTAGTTGATTATTGTAAGCTCATCGATAGTATCAGATATCCTCTCCCTGTTCTTCCCGTTAAGGAAAGATAAAAGGATCATTGTAAGTAATCCGAGTATAAATCCCAGACCAAGGAATCCGTAACTCCCTGTTATTATCGACACATGAAGGGTAAGCCAGTATGATTGAAGAACAGGCACGAGGTTAGTTATCTCCGGATCCATAAAGCTCATATGAGCCACAAGGAGTGTCAGACCTGAAAGAACTGCTGTGGCAGATAGAGTAAAAGCTGATCTCCGGCTGAAGATAAAACCCGCCAGCATCGTCACCCATGAAATGAATATCAACGATTCATAGCCGTTGCTCAGCGGTGAATGGCCTGCTATATACCACCTTAATGCAAGTCCGGACGTATGCAATAAGAATGCTGAGAAAAGCAACACTTTAAGGACCCTGACAATCAGTGACGTTTTCAAACTGCCTCTTATTACAGTAATGATCAGTATTATGACCAGCAATACTCCGGTGGCTGCATAGAAAGGGAAGAGCCTTTCAAATATGGCTGTCTTGTTATAAAAAACTTCCGCCTTAATTTTTGATTGACCGGGCAATGTGTAACCTGCAAATCTGTCCTGATATTGCCTCAGCGAACCTGTCAGATTCGTTATCGCCTCTTTTCCTGTATCCTTAAGTGATTCCGGAAGGATCCGCATGATTTCTTCAAGGTAAACGGAATCCTCCCTCGAACCCGCATATTTAAGAGCTTCCTGGACCGGTCCCCAGGCAAGAGAACCATCCCTCAGCGGAAAGATCTTCATAAAAGACCCCTGCATTACCATGTATACAATATTCACTCTTTCATCAAGCTTCAGCATTTCCTTCTCAGTCTTGTTCCTTGCCCCGGGAGGTTTTGAATATATGTCGCTGATCTTATCCGACAGTGCATATCTCCCCTGCTCAAGGTCGACAAGATCTGAGAATGAGGCTTTTTCACCCCTAATACCTAACTGCTGTCTTAGATTCTTATTTGCTACTTTGATCAGAGGAACATCTTTCCAGTTTTCAAAATCGAAATAAAGTCCCAGGAAAACCTGCATCGGCGTGAAGGTTTCAAAACTGTTCTGACCTGTAACTTTCCTGATTATGTCATTGCTAAGAGTGTGAAGCGGCTCTGTCCTGCCCTTCTGATCCTGGGCAAGCACTTTCCCGAACTCCTCAGCAGCTTTCCTGTCAGGAACAAACCTGTTCGCGGCAGCAAATACAGAACCACTTGTAAGTAAGAGAAATGACAGTACAACAGTGGTCTTTCTGAGTGCAGAGGACCAGGTCCCGGCTCTTATAGTATGAAATAATGAATCCCTGTTAAGAAGCGACAGAATTATGAAAATGAACAGCAAAGCGTATCCTGAGTATGTGACAAAAATGCCAGCCCGGTCATGGTTGACCGATAAAATAGTGCCCTTCTCGTCTTCATCGAAACTTGACTGGTATAACCTGTAGCCCTTATACTTCAGGATGTTGTTCATAAAAATGCTGTATGGCTTTTCAGAACCTCTATCCTTATCGATAAGAGTCACTTCACTCCTGTAACCGGAAGGACTGTCAGAACCGGGATATCGTTCAAGTGTGAAATCATTGAGCTTAAGGCTGAAGGGTAAATTAACAATTTCAGCACCATAAGTGATATCGAACTTAAGACCGTTCAGACTGGCCGACGCCGAAGAAACTTCCTCAGATTGTTTATCCCACAGGACTAACTGCTCCGAATTCATCCCCGACCGGATCTCAAATATCAGTGCATTCATTCCGGTGACAAACTCATCAACACTGACAGGAGCTGCAGTGACAATACCCTCCGGAACCATTTTACGTGTCACTATCTTAAAATCCTCGACTGAAATTACCTGCATCTCTTCGAGGCTGATCTTTTCTCCTGGTTCAGCAGTTGCAGCTTCCTGTGTCATCATGCTCATTTTACCCAGTTTATGAACCGGCGATGACATTAAGAATTCACCTGACTCAAAGGTGATCTGGATATCAGCGACAGAGCCGCTGTTAAAGCCGAATGACAGGCTGTCTACTATTGCTGATCCCCCGTCCTTAAGAACAAGGATCTCTCTTTCCACTCCTTCCCTGACAATAAGCAGAGAGATCAAAGGGTCGCCTCCGGCTTTGGCTGAAATATCTTCCGCAGCATTGGGTATTATCCTGTCAAGCCTGAGAGTATAATAATTACCACCTTCTGTTATCTTCTCACTGAGGTTATGGGATGAAGCTGACCCCGCAACAAACTCTTCAGATCCTTCCTTTAGTATTTTACCGCTTTCATCACTGACAGCATAGCTTATATGTTCCCGGCCGGAATAGCATTTTCCCGATGTTTCGCCTTCCCTGATATGCATGGTCCCATCCCATCCGAAATAACGGGTTATACCGGCTCCGGCCAGAATAAGAATGAAGGACAGGTGAAACAATGCTATTGTAATTTTTTTCTTCCTGAGCAATTTAAAGATCAGTACCTGCCCTGCCAGGTTAAGGGCAAGAAGCAGCAGTATAAGCTCAAACCATTTTGATCCGTAGACCATACTGTAGGCAGCCGGGGAGCCGTAATCATTTTCAATAAATGTGGCAGCTGCCATTGCTACAGCAAAGACGATGAAAAGGGATCCCATGAAAACGGGAGAGAACAGGAATCTAAAGATCTTCATAATTGTAATCAATTGTCAGAGATTCAAAATACAGTGCAGACACTGAGGATCATTCGTCATTGCTTCTTTTATATCCGGTTATTATCCCGCTCATGCCTGAAGTGCTTCCCGGCGCCAGGGTGCTGAGGAAAATATGTATTGCAAGAAACAAAACAATAAAGAATCCTATTATTATATGCAGAATATCCGTAACTACCATACTATTAAGCCCAAACAATGAATTCAGTGTTTTTTCAGGAAGCATAAGACCCACTCCGGATATTATCAGGAGAGGCAGGGCAATATACATTGTAACAATATATGTGATTTTTTGCAGGGGGTTGAATTTTTCGTCGAAGGTGGGACTGAACGGGTCTTTCTTACCCCTGAACATATCCCTGAAATAAAATTTAATCTGTCCTGACAGACCGGAAAAAAATCCCTCCTTTCTGATCCTGTAATATTTCCCGTTATCAGACAATATGTTCCCGGCTGCATAAAGCAGGTAGCTTATAGTAAGAATGGCAGCCGCCATATTATGCCATCTTGCTGCTTTTGAAGATTCATCGAAAAGCTGTGATACATTATCTTCAGCCAGAAACATGCTGAAACCTGAAACAATAAGTATCAATACTGCAAGGGCATTTATAAGATGCCATAACCTGACCCACAACGGATATAAATACATATTTTTCTTCTTTAAAGTTTGAAGAACCTGAATAATTTTATCAGGCAAATTTAATAAAATCCCTGTGGAAGCAGACTGATAAAAGCCTGAGGGTATTCAGAATTTGTATGAATTGTCCTCGATAAGCTTTCCTGCAATTCTTCTTCTTGCCTCTTTCACATTGACACCCTCAACGGTTGTCAGAATTTCTGCCGCCTGAAGGAGCTTCCCCCTGTCTCCTTCCGGCAAAGAAGAATTAATGGCGTCAACAGCTGATTTTCTTATCATTGAGGAGCAGTCATTAATATATGTATCCAGTATATCCTTATATAAGCCGGTATTGATATTAAGTGACTCCATTTTCTTTACCCTGAGCATCAATGATTCAGAAACATAGGTTTCCATCATCATATCTGCAATGTTGTTCAGTACCTCCTGCTCATGCACAAGATTTTTTCCGAAAGCCTTCACCGCTTCATTGATGCATAATAATATCAGCTTCTTGAAATCTGAGACATAACCGGCTTTTTTCGTGAAGTAATCTCCATTAGCAGCTTTTTTGACTCCAATTGTTTCCAGTTCATTGTACAGAGCTTCGGCCCTTGAGAAGAGATCAAAATCGCCTTTCATTGCTCTTTTCATTGCAGTATCGACAACAAGCAGGCGGTTTATCTCATTTGTTCCTTCAAAAATCCTGTTTATCCTCGAATCTCGATAGCCTCTTTCAACATCCATCTCTGCAGAATAGCCCATCCCTCCGTGTATCTGGACAGCCTCATCGGCAATAAAATCAAGCATCTCTGAGCCATATACTTTAAGAATAGCAGCCTCAACAGCATAGTGACTTATTGCTTCGATTGATGCCCTTCCGCTGTCTCCGATTTCTGCTTTAAGGGTAGTCATAAGTTCATCAACATTACTGCTAACCCTGTAGCAGGCTGATTCTGCTGCAAACAATCTTATTACCTGACTTGCCAGCTTATGCTTAATTGCACCGAACGATGAAATCAATACACCGAATTGTTTGCGCTCGTTAGCATATTTTACTGAATCGTTGATAGTTTTCTTTGCCGAACCAAGGACACTTGCACCCAGCTTCAGTCTTCCCATATGAAGGATACTCAGGGCAATCCTGAAACCTTCGCCCCTTTTACCGAGAAGATTCTCAACCGGAACCTTTACGTCATTATAGTATATCTGAGCGGTTGAGGAACCTTTAATTCCCATTTTATGTTCATCAGGACCGACAACAACGCCAGGATAGTTCTTTTCAACAATAAATGCACTCAGGACCCTGTCGTTATCTATCTTGGCAAATACCACCTGAGTATCTGCGAATCCGGCATTTGTGATCCACATTTTCTGCCCGTTGAGGATATAATGCTTCCCATCTTCAGAAAGCTTTGCGGAAGTTTTCCCTGAATTTGCATCACTTCCGGCTCCGGGTTCGGTAAGGCAGTATGCTCCGATATAATCACCGGCGGCAAGTTTTCTCACATATTTTTCGCGCTGTTCATTATTGCCGTAATACATTATCGGCAAGGTGCCGATCCCGCAATGTGCCATATAAGCCACTGAAAAAGAATAGCCTGATCCTGTAACTTCAGCAACAAGCATCTGGGTTACAAAAGACTGTCCGAAGCCCCCTAACTCTTCAGGTATAGAAATTCCCATAAGTCCAAGCTCTCCCGATTTTCTCAGTGTCGCTTTCATAAGATCACGGTCACCTTTTTCAAGATCCGCAATCTTTGGATACACCTCAGTTTCAATAAAATCATGACATGTCTGAGCGATCATCCTCTGCTCCTCATTGAATTCCTCAGGAATAAAAATATCAGCAGAATCAGTTTCAGCTACAAGGAATTCGCCGCTTTTCAGGGTCTTTTTGCTTTCCATTTTTTTACAATTAACAATGAACAATTAGCAATTAGCAATTAATAATTAGCAATTAACAATGAACAATTTTAAGAATCAGAGATTCAGGGCCATAGCGATTAATTCGGCTATATCAAGGTTCTTTATCTCTGCTTCTTTATTTTTATATTTTAAGCCGTCGGTGATCATTGTCATGCAGAAGGGACAAGCTGTTGCGATCACTTCTGCGCCAGTACCGAGAGCTTCTTCGGTTCTCTCGATGAAGATCTCCTTATCGCCTTTTTCAGCTTCCTTGAACATCTGAGCACCTCCTGCTCCGCAGCATAGTGCAAAGCTCCGGTTTCTTTTCATTTCCACGAAGCGCCCGGTCATTTTTCCTATCAGTTCCCTGGGTTCATCATAGATATCATTGGCACGGCCAAGATAACAGGGATCATGGTATGTCACTGTAATATTCTTAAGTGATGCCGGATCAATCTTAAGCATGCCTTCTTCAGCATATTTGTTAAGCAGCTGAAGATAATTTATCACTTCAAATTTCCCATCCAGATCAGGATATTCATTCTTAAAAATGTTATAACAGTGGGGGCAGATCGTAATTATTTTCCTGACCTCATAAGCTTTCAATCTTTCGATAACCTGCAGAGCCTGCATCTGGTATAGCATTTCATTACCTCCTCTCCTTGCAGGATCGCCTGTGCAGGTTTCTTCTTTTCCGAGAACGGCAAAACTTACTTTCAGATGAACAAGAATCTTTGCAAAAGCCCTGACGACTTTCTTATATCTGTCATCGAAAGCGCCTGCACAACCAACCCAGAGAAGGTATTCAGGTCTTTCTCCTCTTGCAAAGAGATCGGCCATGACAGGTATATCGATTTTCACGGTTGTCATTTTCTCAGGTAATATTTATCAGTTTACGTTTATCTCGAGGTCTTTAGCCCAGTTGAGCCGATCTTCTGAGGAATACTGCCACGGAGCTCCGTTGTTTTCGATATTATTGAAAACTGCTTTCAGTTCACCGGGAGCAGAAGCCTCTTCGAGAACAAGATATCTTCTCATATCGAGAATAAGCGATACCTGGTTAATATTGACAGGGCATTCCTTTGTACATGCGTTACATGTTGTGCAGGCCCACAGCTCCTCTTCCGATATATAATCCCTTATCAGGGACCTGTTATCGGAATAATCCCTGCCGTTTTTAATCATAAGAGGACCTTTCTCTTTCATCCTTGCCCTCAGATCCATCATTATCTTACGCGGAGAGAGTTTCTTGCCTGTTATGTTGGCAGGACATACAGATGTGCATCGTCCGCACTCAGTGCATGACAGGGACTCGAAATAATTCTTCCAGGTCGCATCTTCAGCATCCCTGATGCCGAATCTCTCTGGCGGAGCGTCTACGGCAGGAGCGCTGAAGACGGCATCGGGATTAAGCATCAGCTTTACCTCCCTTGTGATATTGTCCATGTTTGTCATTTTTCCAATGGGTTCAAGCCTTGAAAGGAAGACATTCGGCACCGACATGAAAACATGAAAATGCTTTGAATAAGGCAGATAATTGGCAAAAACAAATATCAGCAATATATGTACCCACCACGAAATCTCATACATCAGTAAAAAGCCCTTTTCAGACATACCATTGACAGCTCCGGCAAAGATTGAACTCACAGGGTAAAGCCCGGCGATCTCTTCTCCAGAAATTGATTTTGAACCGACATAACCCGTGTTCATAGTCAGAAGCGATACCATCAGAAGTAATATGAGCGTAAGAGCTGTGGCAGCATCGATATGTGATCTGTGTTTCATCTCCGGCCCCTCAAAGCGCTTGATTTTAAAAAACAGGCGTCTTGAAAGAAAAATGATTATTGAAACAGCAACAAGGACAGCGAAGATATCTCCGGATGTCATGAAAATACTATGGACAGGACCAAGAAATTTAAGAACTTTTTCACTTCCTGAAAGGCCATCAATAACCATTTCGAGGCTGCCAACGAGTATTACACAGAAACCCCAGAAAACCAATGCATGAAAAAAGCCGATTACCGGCCTCCGGAAAATCTTTGTCTGCCCGAAAGCCACCTTAAGCATAAGATTGAATCTCTTACCGAAATCCCTTATGGGAAACGCAGGTCTGGTAAAACTGAAATATTTTAAGATCCGGTTGACAGTGAACGCAAATGTTCCGATTGTAACCAGGAGGGTGACTGCAAAAATTATCTGACGGGGCATAGGATTTTCATATAGCTGGTACTGGTACGGGCGTTGCATGCAACGCCCATTCTATTACTTATTTTTTAATGCCTCCACAAGTTTTGGCAGGATCTTCATTGCATCACCTACAATACCGTACTGGGCTGCTTCAAAGACAGGGGCATTTTTGTCGTTGTTTATTGCCACTATATATTTTGAGGAGCTTACTCCGGCAAGGTGCTGGGTAGCACCTGAAATGCCGACAGCAATATAAAGGTTAGGAGCAATTATCTTTCCTGTCTGGCCCGTATGTTCTTCATGAGGCCTCCATCCTTCATCCGATACCGGACGAGAACAGGCTGTAGCTGCGCCAAGCGCTTCAGCAAGTTCAAGAAGAGGAGCCCAGTTGTCAGGAGATTTCATCCCTCTTCCTCCTGATACAACAATATCTGCATCCGTAAGCAACAGCTTGCCTGATTGCTTTAATACCTCTTTCACTTCAGTACGGATAAGAGATTTATCGACAGATACATCAGCCTTCTCAATAATTGCATTATTTGGTGTTGTCACAGGATCAAATGAATTCTGAGCCAGGGTGAGTATCTTAACATCAGATTTTATCACCAGATGGGCAAAAGCATTACCGGAATATGCCCTCTTATTGACAGTAAAAGGATTGATATTAAGAGGAAGCTTGTTTACTCCCGAGCCGATACCTGCTTTCAGGCGGACAGACAGTCTGGGAGCAACAGCCTTTCCGGTGTTGTTATTGGCAATTATAACGACAGTCGCCTTCTCTCTTGTAGCTATCTCTGAGATAACAGATGCATAGGCCTGGCTGTCGAACACTTTAAGATTTTCATTATCAACACTCAAAATCTTTTGTGCCCCGTAAGAGCCAAGAGCCTTAAGTTCTTCATCTTCAACCTTACCTATAGAAAGTACTGTGAGAGAACCATTTATCATCCCGGCTACTCCGGCACCATAGGAAACCAGTTCATAGGACAGTTTCTTGAATTTACCGTCCCAGTTTTCTGTATATACTAAAACCGACATTTTCTTCTATAAATTACGTTAATTATCAGATTACTTTTGCCTCGTTCTGAAGCAGTTCAATAAGTTGCGATGGATTCTCGGCATCGATAAAGCGGCAGGCAGAGCGCGGAGCAGGTTTTGCCAGCGAGATTACCTGTGTGAGAGGTTCTGCGGGAACCGGTTCAAAGACTTTGATCGGTTTAGTTCTTGCAAGCATGATACCTCTCATTGATGCGATTCTTGGCTCTTTGGCTATTCCTTTCTGGACAATTGCTACAAAAGGGACAGAAACCGTTACAATTTCCTTTCCTCCGTCAATCTCGCGT
>CAYNRI010000089.1:0-11151 GCA_964399575.1 uncultured Rikenellaceae bacterium | reverse complement strand
GATCGTAAGGCCGTCCTGAGATGAATTCCGTTGCGACATTCTTTGATGCTTCAAGCCTGTCAGGCTTAAAATCCCTGGCAAGCATACTGCCCGAGATATCGAGTGCAAGGATTATATCTATACCCTCAGTCGAGACATCCTGGAACATATCAGTTTTCTGTGGCCGGGCAAGAACAATTATCAGAAGGGCCATTGCAGCTGTCCTCAGGCCAAAAAGTATGTGCCTGAGATAGTTCCTGAATGTTTTTCCGGCATTGTTAAAAGGTTTCAATCCCGGCATGCTCAGAGATGCTGTTGTTTTGCTTTGTCTGATAACATAAAAAGCTATCATCGCAGGCACAAGCAAGAGAAGCCATAAGATGAGAGGTTGTGCAAATTGTATTGCTGTCATTGCCCGCCTCCTTTCAATTTATCTGCAGGGATTGATTCCTCTGCAGTGACTTTTGTAACATCTACAAAATGCCATGAATTACTGAAGCTCTTATCGTTTTCTGCTGGTTCCGGCTTGTATTTTGCAAATTTTACAAGATCAGCGTCATTCAGAACCGATTTAAGTATTGAGTATGCTTCATCTTTTCTGAAACCTGATTCTACAAGTGCATGCAGTGTTTCGGATGTTGTCATTTCAAGTGAATTGACACCGTATCGCTGTTCAAGATATTGGCGAAGTATCTCAGTAAGCCTGGAATAATACTTCTTTACATCTCCTTTCTGCCATAATTCTTCGTCCCTTAATCTTTCGAGTTCACGGAATGCAATTATATGAGGCGGGTCGGGATTTATTTCTGGTTCCGGTTCTGTCTTTGACCTTTTCAGTTTTCTGATAAGCAGAATAATACCCCAGAGTGCAGCTGCTGCAAGCGCAGCCAGGAGAATCCAGGGTAACACTTCAGATAGAGTAAGAGGAGCCTTGTATGGTTTTACTATATCGAAAATCTTTTCAACAGTATCGGGGGGAGTAAGGTTCACCCTCATCACTTCAAGAGGATTATATTCTGAAAAAAAACGCTTTATCCCGCTTTCATTCCTGATCTCTGCATAAGCAGGAGGTATCCTGTAATAACCTGAATCAAATGATGTTATCAGATATTTATTTTCTATCCTGAGTCTTCCTGATGATGCATTTATTGTATCCAGAACAGGACCTGAGAGTATTTCGATATTCCTGATGAGAGTGTCCCTGAGTTGTTTAATGTCAAGCACGATATCAGCCGGCTGATCGACTGATATGGTGTAAATGATCTGGTCACCTATGTACATCCTCGAAGTATCAAGACGGGAAGAGACAACAACATCCTGTCCGCCTGCACCGGAAAACACACACAGTAATAATAATATGTAAACCAGATCCTTTCGCATTGTCATCTGCTTTCAAACATTTTTATCAGCGGTTTAACATAATCTTCATCAGTACTTATAAAAACAGAATCGACCCCACATCTTCTGAACAGTGATTTTGTCGATGAAAGATGATCCTGCCACCACTGAGAATAGGCCTGTCTTGTAAGAGAAGATGATGTATCTATCCATTTATCTTCGCCGGTCTCGGAGTCTGTGATCTTGATGAATCCGACATCGGGGATTGATACTTCAGCGGGGTCAAATACTTTGATTGCCACTATATCGTGTTTATTTGAAGCAATACGAAGTGGTTCTTCAAAGCCGGGAGCAATGAAGTCGGATAAGATGAATGCAGTACATCTTTTTTTGATAGCATTTGTCAGATACCTGAGTGGCTCATCAAGATTAGTCAGGGGGCTTCCGGTTTTGAAATCAAGCAGTTCCCTTATTATCCTCAGTATATGTTTCCTGCCTTTCATAGGTGGTATGAATTTTTCAACCTTATCTGAAAAGAAAATAACACCTATTTTATCATTATTGAATATAGCAGAGAAAGACAGCACAGCAGCAAGCTCTGTCATTACATCTCTCTTGAAGCTTGTTTTAGTGCCGAATTTTCCGGAACCGCTCACATCTATAAGGAGCATCACTGTCAGTTCTCTTTCCTCCTCATAGACCTTGACATAGGGATGGTTAAACCTTGCAGTCACATTCCAGTCAATACTTCTTATATCATCGCCGAACTGGTATTCCCTTACTTCGCTGAAGGCAATACCTCTTCCCTTGAAAGCACTGTGATACTCACCGGCAAATATGTGCCTGCTCAAGCCCTTTGTCTTGATCTCTATCTTGCGTACTTTTTTTAAAAGTTCAGTTGCTTCCATAACTCTGATCGATTAGCACCTTTCGCATCTTATCAACAATAAACCTCCGATCTGATGAAGTATCAGCCTTTATCTCCCTTTGACAGACCCAATGTCATCAAGGAGTTTTAAGGTTATTATGGAACTTCAACAACATTCAGGATCTCTGCAATTATTTTATCCTGATTTATATTTTCAGCTTCAGCTTCATATGTAAGTCCTATCCTGTGACGCATAACGTCAGGGCATATTGCCCTTATATCTTCGGGGATTACGTATCCTCTCCTTCGGATAAAAGCAAACGCTTTGGCTGCAAGTGAAAGATATATAGAGGCTCTTGGAGAAGCTCCGTAAGATATCATATTCTTAAAGTCAGGAAGGCCGAATTTTTCAGGATTCCTGCTAGCAAATACTATATTCAGAATATAATTTTCAATCTTCTCATCCATATAGACCTCTCTGACAACATCCCTGGCCCGTAATATGTCATTTGTCTTAAGTACGGAGCCTGTCCTTGGGAATTCTTTTCCAAGGTTCTCCCTGATAATAAGCTTTTCTTCCTCCATAGTCGGGTAATCAATAAGGACTTTCATCATGAATCTGTCGACCTGGGCTTCGGGAAGCGGATAAGTCCCCTCCTGTTCGATGGGGTTCTGTGTTGCAAGGACCAGGAAAGGATCTTCAAGATGGAATGTTGATTCTCCGATAGTGATCTGTCTTTCCTGCATTGCCTCGAGCAGTGCACTCTGCACCTTTGCCGGGGAGCGGTTTATTTCATCGGCCAGAATGAAATTAGCAAACACCGGGCCTTTTTTAACGATGAATTCCTCTTTTTTCTGACTGTATATCATTGTGCCTATCAGGTCGGCAGGCAGCAGGTCGGGAGTGAACTGTATCCTGCTGAATTTTGCATCAATTATTGAAGCAAGTGATTTAATTGCAAGAGTTTTTGCCAGTCCCGGGACTCCCTCAAGCAAAATATGCCCGTTCGCCAACAGTCCAATCATAAGGCTGTCGGTCAAATGTTTCTGACCTACTATGACCTTGTTCATTTCCATTCTGATCATATCGACAAAGGCGCTCTCCTTTTCGATTTTCTCATTAAGAAACCGGATATCTGAAGTTTGATCCATAATTATTTTTTTAAGTTGCAAAAATAACAAAATGATTACAGTAAAATACTTTTGCTGTTATGCTGAAACCCGGACACAAAAGAAGGATTGTAATTAATAAGGAGGTGTTAATGACTGTTAAATTTCTGTTAAAAAGTATCAAGCGACAGAGGATTCCAACTGAAGCCTGACCGTGCTGAGCTCCTGTGAACAAGTATCAGCATCAGAGGCATGAATGCTGTATTGAATCCTCCGGGAAAAATTATCTGAATAACAAGGGACATCAGGCAGAGAATAAAAACTATTCTGAACCATATATACCATTCTTTCCTTAATATTATAGCTGCCAGACAAACAAAAAGGAAGGGACTCAGCCATAAGATATTCAGGTTCCGTTTCAATTGCCAGTGGTCGGTCATGAAATTCGAAAAGATCATGAAAAGAGCCAGGAAGGAGAAAAGCAGAAATAATATAATGTCTGCAAGTCTGATAAGTTTCCTGTTCTTGTTGACTGCAAAAAATATAATGAAAAATATAAGAAACAGTGAGAAAATGAATGGAGGGGATTTATAGAATGAGTTCTTATTCTGCGGTTCTTTAAAGTCGAGAATTGTCTCCGGATTTTTTAAAAGAGCTACCATCCTGCCGTCTCTTCTTATCAGGCTTTCTGAAAGTCCACGCTGCATTTCTATTGGCAGGAACATTCTGTCTCGCAGGTGAGCCTTTTTTTCGCAGGGAGTTCCCAGAATAAGGTCAATCCCGGCATTGAGCCAGGGATATGGGTTCTGGTATTTGCCTGCCATTATCCTGAAGGAATGGACCTGCCGCGGATCATCGGGAGGATACAATAAATTATTTCCCAGCACTTTTTCGAGCAGATCCCGTATCCTTGTAGAACAATTATCGTAGAAAAAATCATAGAGGTAATTAACATTTTCTGGTTGCAGATTCTCATCTATAAGCCGGATAAGCCTTATCTTTTCATCAGCTTCCAGATTTATTTCCTGTATCTGCAGCCACCTCTGCTCAAGCATATATTCCTGTTGAAATCTTTCAAATGTTGTTGCAGCAAGCATATAATGAAGTCTTCCTTTAGCAAATTTCCAGACGAAATGAGGTGTGTTGAAATCAAAAACACCCCAGTTGTAAACGATATCAGTCCCACTTTCCGGTAATACTATCCGCAACGCACTATGACCATAAATTGAATAAGTTTCTGTCCCGGGTCCGCATGTTATGAGATAGACTTTAATATCAGAAACATTCTGGGCCGCGAGCTTAGCTGAAGATAAAAGCAAGATCAGTGCAAGAAACATGTAAGCCTTTCTCATGATATTATCGTTTTAAATACTGAAATGCAAATTAGCCAATAAATTTAATCAACGTTTCAGGATTTTTCTGAATTTGTTTATATTGTGTTCCTGTTATTAAACGTAACATTTGTGATATAATTTACAAGGATGAAAAATAAACTCATTTCAATCATTTATTTATGTATCACTATCAGTTCCTGCAACGCTGATTTGAAATCACATCAGACAGTTATTGAAATAAAAGAGGACAGTTTTTTTATCAACGGCCGGCCAACATATGAGGGAGTTTTCCTGGATACTGTAAGGATTGAAGGCTTACTTATGAACTCCCGGATGGTGCAAGGCGTTTTTGATGACCTTAATCCTGAAACTGTCGGGAGATGGAAATATCCTGACACAGATAGTTGGGATCCCGTACGTAACACGAATGATTTTGTAAGGAATATGCAGATATGGCACAAGCATGGTCTGTTATCATTTACAATCAACCTCCAGGGAGGTAGTCCGCAGGGATATTCAGAGGAACAACCCTGGTATAATTCTGCGTATTTTCCCGACGGAAGACTTAGGACCGCTTACATGGACAGGCTTGAAAAGATACTTGATGAAGCTGACAGACTGGGGATGGTCCCGATACTTGGTTTATTCTATTTCGGCCAGGATGAGAGACTTGATGATGAGAGAGCTGTGATAAGTGCAGTTACTAATGTAATTAATTGGCTATTTGAAAAAAAATACAGAAATATCCTTATTGAGATAAATAATGAATGCGATATTCAATATGATCATGAGATACTTCAGCCAGAAAGAGTTCATGAGCTTATTGAACTGGTTAAGGCCAGATATGACGGTACATTCAGATATTATGCAGGGACAAGTTATGGCGGAGGCAGCATTCCGATGCCCAATGTTGTGCGCTCTTCTGATTTTCTTCTTCTTCATGGCAATGGCGTCTCTGATCCTGACGAAATAACGGAGATGATAAAAAAAACAAGGAAGGTTGATGGCTACATAACGAAACCAATATTGTTCAACGAGGATGATCATTATGATTTTGATAAGAATAATAACAATTTCATATCGGCACTGAAAGGGTATGCTTCATGGGGCTATTTCGATTTCAGAAGAGAAGGTGAATCATTTGAGAACGGATATCAGAGCGTACCTGTTGACTGGAGTATCAATTCCGAACGAAAAAAGCAATTCTTTGATATGCTAAAGAGGATCACAAGTAAATAATAAGAGGAATTACTATACTCGTTGGCCGCTTTTTGTTAGATTTACCGCTTAAGTATTATTAATGGACAGTCTTGATATTATAAGGACACTGAAATTCCTTCCCGGAATACTTCTCGGGCTCACGGTTCATGAGTTCAGTCATGCATATATTTCAAATAAATGCGGGGATACAACATCAAAGGACCAGGGGAGGATAACTCTTAATCCGCTGAAGCACATTGATCCTCTGGGTTTCATAATGCTTCTTGTGGCCGGATTCGGCTGGGCAAAACCGGTCCAGTTCAATGAAAAGAACCTGCAGAATCCACAGACTGATGTTATGAAAATTGCTGTTGCAGGACCTTTTTCGAATGCCATATTAGCGCTTGTCCTTTCCTGGATTTTTGCTCTTATATACAAGATCAATCCTGACATTTTTTATTCAGTCCTTTCAGAGGTATTTCTGTACGCCATTTATATAAACTGGGGTCTTTTCATATTTAACCTGATCCCCCTGCCCCCGCTTGACGGATCACATCTTCTTCTCAATTACTTCAGAAGATACCCGAGATTATATGAAGGTTTATACAAATATGGAACCTTTATACTTTTCGGCCTTATCGTCGGATCAGTATTTTCAAAAGTAAATCTTCTGCCGATCTGGCCTCTGATACAGTTTCTGGGGCGTGGATTCCTGCAACTATTAGGAGTGCCTGTTTAGATGACAACAGGTATCTTAGACATATCGCTGATGTGCTCAAATCCGTCGGTTCCGCTTTGAAATGACAAAAGAATTTTGTATATTATTAAAAATATCCATAGCGTGAAGTTTGTTCTGGTTATACAAATGATAATTATGACAGGATTGATTATGCCGCAGTCTGACAGGTTTGAATCTGCCAGGCTCAGGATGGTCCGGAACCAGATCCAGGACCGGGGGATAAGCAATACCCAGGTTCTGGAGGCGATGAAGAAAGTGCCGCGCCACCAGTTTGTTCCGAAGGAATACCAGGATGAAGCCTATAATGATTATCCCCTTCCTATCGGATACGGACAAACAATCTCGCAGCCATATATAGTAGCCTATATGACAAATGTTGTAAAACCGGGCAGTAAAATGAAGGCCCTTGAGATAGGCACGGGCTCAGGTTACCAGGCAGCTGTCATGGCTGAAATTGCAGACCAGGTTTATACAATCGAAATAGTCCCTGAACTTGCCAGAGAATCTGCAGAAAGATTAAAGAAGCTGGGGTATGACAATATACAGTGCAGATATGGCGACGGCTATAAGGGATGGCCTGAAAACGCGCCATTTGACATCATACTTGTAACTGCAGCTGCTGAAACGATCCCTCAGCCTCTGATTGATCAGCTTGCAGAAAACGGTAAGCTTGTGATACCTGTCGGAAAACCTTCCTCAGTTCAGGAACTTCAGCTAGTAACTAAAAGAAAAGGGAAGATCGAAACGAAACACCTCACACTTGTCAGGTTTGTACCTTTTATGAGGTTATGAATAAATCCTGACAATTTAAGACTTCCCAAATTCATACTTAGTATCATCAGGTGGTTACATGGCCGGACTTTTATAATCTGCATTTCAATTCAGCCGGTTACAGGAAGCCTGGCACACGGTATGGTGCCAGGATGCTGTCACTGTTGAGTTACAAAATAAATGAGCCGGAGTAATTAGGATTTCATGATTTATACTTATGCCCTTCACCTGCTCAATTATGCTGATTAGCTTTAAAATTAGCTGTTATAAATGTTTTATTGCATTAAAAGTTCATAGATACTAACCATTCTTTTAATAAATTTGGATTTCCGTTATTTTATCATTTTTCCCAACATCCGACAATCGTTTTTCTAATTTTATTATTAATTCAATCTTTGGACTAAATGCAGCACTATAGCTATTGCCTCTGTCATAACTTCTCCATGTATATGAAATTCCTCTATCCAAATCTCCCTTTGTAGTTTTATCTGGCTCAATTAACATAACTTCATGCATATATGAGTCTCTATTATCAAATATTAAGATTCCTTTGAAAGGGCTCAATAATCTTATTAAAATTACTTTCTCAGAATTTTTGATTTTTTTAAAATAGAAGGCAGCTCCAAGTTTCGGATAAAATATTCCTTTCATACCTTTTCTAAAGTCGCCCTTAAATTCTTCCAGTATATAATCCATTCCCAATTTACCGGTGATTTCCATAAAAGAAGTTGTATCAACAATAAATGAGTCAAATCCGTTTTTGTTAATAACTTTATATCCTTGTTTTACAAGGGTATCTATTTTTGTCTTTCCTTTTTCAACATCTTCTTCGTAATATTTTATCGCATTAAGTTTTTTCTCTGCCCTTTCTTCAGGAGTAGGCGGAATTAGTTTAGTGGTAATATTAAACACCCCATTCCGTAATGTCCATGTATTTTTTGTACTACTTAAGATACCTTTGTAAGTATATTCTCCCTTAAATTCTTGTGTCCCAATTTTAGCTGAGTCAATACTCCACAATTTTAATACACCTTTTGTAAATATCAATAAATACTCCTGCAGCTCTACAATACCTGTATAACTACTAATGTTATTTGAGTCACTCGGGAATAGGCCAATCCCAATAAAAATTCCGCCATTGAAATTTCTATTGATTTCTTTCTCAAACTTAAGCAGCGATATAACTTCTTCAGGACTCATATCAAAATCCAATTTTTTAAAATTATCTGCTCGTATTTGATCAATATTCTTTTCTATAGGGGTTACTTGAGTTTCTTGAATTTTATTTTTCACTAACTGCTGATTGTCAAATACTTCAACTGATTTAACCCATGAATCTTCAACATCAATTAATACTTTTTTACCTTTTATTGCTGAAGTGTTAAGAATATTATCTCTTTTTATGATTAAACCATATTTTATTGCATCTTCAAGACTTAAGTAAAACGAAACATTTGGGTACTCCTTAATACCTATTCTGCATTTATCAGGTTCTGCTATACCAGGTATTACATACTCTAAAGTGCCGGTAAAATTCTCTAAATTGGACGCAGGGGTCTTGGGTTTATCAATAGGATTCTGTGCTTTAGCATTTGTTGACATAAGAATTACTACTACAAACAAAAGCAAGATTTTCATATTTGCATTTTTATTTTTCATGATAGAAATATTTGAATTATGCCTACTTTTAAGATTCAGGATTTTTAAATTTTCTTGCTTTTCTTGTTCCTCTTCAGCCATTTCTGGTATCGATCATAATCATAACCATAATCCTTTTCAGTTATTGAAATAAGAGCTTCTTGGGCTTCCTTTCTAAAAAAATCATTATCAGATTGTAAGGCATTAATCAGTAATTCAACTGAATTATGGTCCTTCATGTAAATTGAAATCAATGCCACTGCAGCTGCATAACTTATGTTCGGATCTTTGTCATTTAAAATAGCATTTAAGGATTCTTGTGCTCTTATGTCTCCAAAGTGCCCCAAGGTTTCTGCAACCACTACTCTAATTTTTCCATTATTTTCTTTAAGAACCGGTATCAATAATTGAACTGCCTGAGGATCATTTATTGAAATTAACGCTCGTTTCGATGCCTCTCTGATATAGTCAAAATTACTTTGTATTGTAGCGATTAAGGGTACAACGGCACGAGAATCGCCTATTTTACCTAATGCAATTACCGCGTCCTTGACAACACCTGGATCATCAACTTTAAGTGCTTCAATCAGTGGTTCAACAGCAAGAGGATCGGCTATCTCACCTAATGCAATTGCTGCTTCCCTGACAACATAAGAATCATCAACCTTAAGTGCTTCAATAAGCGGTTCAACAGCAAGAGGATCTTTAATTTCACCAAGAGCTCTTGCCGCATATTCGTTTTTCCCTTTTTTTAGTTCATTTATCAACGGATCAACTGCTCGCGGATCCTTAATTGCACCCAATGCGGTTGATACAGCTTTTGGAAGGTCATTAATTACATTTATTAGTGGTTCAACTGCCCGTGGATCTTCAATTATACCTAAAGCTATTGCTGCAGCCTGTCTAACAGAGAGATTTTCATCTTTTAGGGCTAGAATTAACGGTTCCACAGAACGAGAATCCTTTAGTGGTCCTAATCCGATTACTGCAATCTCCCTGACAGAGTAATCTTTATTTTGAAGAGCATTAATAAGAGGTTCCACGGCTCGGGGATCTCTAATTGCGAGTATGGCTTTTTTTGCTGATTTATTATCTTCGATCGAAGAAACAGATTGAATTAATGGCCCAACTGCAATCGGATCTTTAATTAAACCTAATACTTCCTGAGCAGCTATTTTTTTCTCGTTAATATTCGTATCTAAAGCCTTTATCAAATGAGAGATTCCAAATGCTTCATAGGTGCAATAATAAAATGCTTTATATAAGGGCAGCATGACTACTCTAGAGAATGGTGCATCATTTGGAGTACTGTACCTATCAATTGGTGACCAGTACGATTCACTATTATAACTGATTGCACCTATAGGATCAATTTTATTATCGAAGGTTTTAGCGATTTTTAATTTTTCGTTAATTTCAAAGACAACAGTCGCTTCAATATGAGCTCCCGTATAAAGTGTTTTGTAAAGACGTTCATTGCTTGAACTCATTCCATAATACTGACCACACAATGCCTTACCTTTTATATTGATATGGACGACCATATCATATCCCTCATGTAGATTACTGATATTTATTGAGGTAAGTAATCTTATGATCTCATTCTGAATGGGCAAGTAATATTTCGATGCTTCTCCATATTTTTGGTTTACAACAATCTTTGCAGTCTTTACGTTCTTAAAAGCAGGATTTTCTATATTAACTGATTGTCCATTAATTTGAGCACTGGCCACAATTAATATAGAAAATAGCACCGTAAATCCAAGAATATTAAATTTCCCTATTGACCTCATTAATAAGTAGATTAATTCATTTCTAAATCACAACAATATTTTATTATGATGAACAGTTGATCGTTTTAAGTGTGAATGCTTACCCTTTTTATATAAATTGATATTAAATAATAGTCTTAAAAAATAGAGATAAAGAAGGTAAAATCAGTTCATCACATCATCCTCACATTAGATCAAGAATTTTCATTAGATGTTCAAATAATTAGAATCAGGAATTATTAAAACATAAATATAAAGAATTTTATATAGAATCAGAGAAGAGGGTTAAATAATTCATTATTAAAACAAAGAGGGGGTCAAAAGGGCACCCTTTTCTTTTTGTTTGGTATTGTTCATTTCTTTTGCTCCTCCAAAAGAAATGAACCAAAGAAAAGGAGGCCG
>CAYNRI010000088.1:0-11313 GCA_964399575.1 uncultured Rikenellaceae bacterium | reverse complement strand
TAATTAATTAAAAGTATCCGCTAATCTGTAATATTTCTCAGCAATGGCCGGGTCATTTTTCCTGTAAGTATCTCCCAGCGCAATAATTGCAGGCTTGTAACGAGGGTTCAGCCGCAGGCAATCCCTAAGCAGGTCCCTTGCTTTAAAGATATCTTCATCAGCAATCAACCCTGAAAGCCTGACATAAGCTTCATAATACTTCCTGTTTATACCCAACAGCTTCTCAAAGTACATCTTCGCCTTTTCACAGTCCTTTTTTTCTGAAGCCAGATCTCCCCTGTACATCAATACCGGTTCGCATCCGGGATTTATCTCCAGTGCTTTGTCCAGAGCAGAATCTGCTTCCAGGGACAAGCCTACCCCATTAAGCGCCCTGGCAAAATTATAAAAAATCATTTCATCCTGATCATTTAATCTTAAAGCTTCCTTAAAAAAATTGATCGCATCAGTATACCGTCCCTCCATAAGCGCCTTGTTGCCAAGATGATCAGCCTTTGTTTCCCTTTTAAGTACAATGCATATCGGGATATCATCAACCAATATCCTGTGAATTGTGTTTTCCGGAGGCCAGATATTATTCTTCAGCTGAAAGGATGGTATGTACCTGTTTGTGATTATGGCATAATCCCAGTCATGATGACTCCTCTCCTCATATCTGAAGTAGGATGTTTTAATTCCCGGATATTTCCTGAATGACCAGTTATCAGAAAAGGTAGCTTTGACCAGGGCACTGTCTGTATTTTTTTCCTTCAGATATTCTATAAGCCATTCAGATGCTTCTGTTTGCCCTGTATAATAGTAATCAGTCTCGTAGTTGCCATAAGCACCTTTAAGACCACCTGTAAACTCATTGTAGTATATATATTCATAAGGGTGGTTAGCCATTGAAAATTTTACAGGATGATATGAAAGACAAATAATTACAGCAGCAAGCAGCCATTTCTGATAATTCTTGCCGAATGTTTCCGACAGAAAAATAAAACCTGAGGCTGATAATATAATTATCACTGGATAGAGGAACAAAAACTGCCTCCATGAGCTGTAAACATTTGATTTAATAACAACTACAAAAACTAGCGGGAAGAAAAGCGAGATCAGCAGCAAGCTGAAGGGCAAGGCTTTGCCTGACCTGAGCATTTTTCTTATTAAGAAGAAAAGAATAATTAATCCTGAAAGAACTGCCAACGGTATTGTAATCAGCATTGATTTCGGGATGAAATACCATGGCATAAAATCTGACCACTGCGCCGTTCCTTCGAAAAGCTGCCTGAAAGTAAGCGGATAATGAGCCATTACCTTGTATGATTCAAGTACGTTCCTGAGAGGGTCCTGTAAAGCATAAGGCCATTGAAGGATCCCAAGGAAGAATGCCGCGAAAGAAATGAATGTAATCAGAAGCATCCCTTTGACTGCAAATCGCCATTCAGATTTTTGTTTATTTAAATATCTGATTATCAATATTATAACATAGAAAAGTAAGAGATAGCATATAAGCAGCAAGCCTCCTGCTCTCAGACTGATCGCAAAAGCAATGCTAAGGATCAGAAAGATGATATCTGACAATCTGAAATCATTTTCTGAAGTAACAAGCCTTATTGAAAAAAAGATTCCCGAGATATAGGCCAGGGCAAATGGTATATCCTTAAGGTTATTCATTGCGTGACCCATAAATGTCGGCGATACTGCAAAGAGCAGCATAACAAGGATACCCGCTTCAAAACCTGAAAGCCAAACGGCAAAAAATGCTGTTATTAAAATAACAGCCCAGCCTGCCAGGGAGCTCATCAGATGGCGGAATCTGTATACATCTTCTATCCCCAGGGTTCTTATTAAGAACGTTGTAAGGTTATCGTAGGATTGACCATAATACCTGAGGTTTGTTTCCGGTGTGTCGAGAGCTGACAGATCGTTTCCGCGGGACGCAAAATAATCGTAGACTGCTACAGAATGATCATAATGGAGGACTTCATCGCAGGAAATACCCGCAGACCTGCTCATTACAAGCATAATTATCAGAAGCAATGCTGAACATGTGAAAAAAACATATTTCTGTAAGCTTGTTTTCATTATGACTCCTGCAGGCCATCATAGAATTTCCTCACAAAATAAAGAGGCCGGTTTTGCGATTCCTTATAGTTCCTGAAAATATATTCTCCAAGCACTCCGAGAAAAACAAGCTGAATTGATCCGAGGAAATAAATACTCAGCAAAGTTGAAGACCACCCGGGGACAGCAAACCCGGATATCTTTGCAACAATAACATAAATACCAGCCGTCATGAAGACAAGGGTGCCAATTGTCCCTAAAGTCAGGCAGAAGATTATCGGGAATCTTGAGAATGAAAATATAGCATCTGAGGCGAGTGTGAATAAGCGTCTTATCGTCATTTTGGGTTTACCCTTAAAGCGATCATCCCTCACATACTCGACTGAACCCTGTTTAAATCCGACATAAGTCCTTAGTCCGGGCAGGTAACGGACTTTTTCCTTCATCGACAGCAAAGCTTCAACAGCAATTCTCTTCATAAGAGCGTAGTTGCCGTAGTTCTCTATATTCCTTATATCACCTATATTCCTGAATATCATATGGAATAGTCCTGAGTACATATTACGGCCGGCATTGCCTTTCCTTCCGGTTCTTTTGCCGCTCACGATATCATAGTCTTCTTCTGTTATCTTACTGAACATCTGAGGGATTAGTTCGGGCGGGTCCTGAAGGTCGCCGTCCATCATTCCTACTATTTCTCCCTGAGCATATTCGAGGCCGGCTGTATATGCCGCCTGATGTCCGAAATTCTTTGATAGGGAAAGAACCTTTATTTTCCTGTTCTGTTCTCTGTGCCTGAGCAATTCATCCAGGCTTTTATCAGCACTTCCGTCATCGACAAAGATAATCTCATAATCACCTGTGGCAGATTCAACAGCCGCCACTGTCCGTCTGACAAGTTCATCGATCAGCTTCTCCTCGTTATATATCGGTATGACAAGTGAAAGAATAGGCATACTGTTTTCCATAAAAAAAATAGTGCGCACCGGTAATGGTACGCACTAAGATACATAAAAATATGATAATTACTTTTGTAAACGAGTCAGGGCAAAATCAACAGCCTCGGTCAGTTCCGGGTTGGATGAAAGGTCCTTGATAGCCTGAACACAATAATCTGTTCCCATCCAGCTTAGTTCCCTGAGCAGAAGTTTCTTTGCATCAGCCGGTGCCTGCGGGTTCTTAAGCACATCTACCATTTTCCTTTCAATAGCCAGAAGAGTTTCTTCGTCTCCATTTGCCAATGCTATCTGGTTTCTGATATATGTATAGAATCTTGTACTTTTTGTAATATCATAGCTTGCTATCTGTTCAAAAGCCCTGTCAAGTGTAACGGGCAGTAAGTCGGGGCGAAGAACAGGGCCTGCTGCTGTTGGAAAATCATACGGCACTTCCTGTGTAACGGCACCTGTTGCTGCCCATTCAGCGCCTCTGAGAAGAGTCACAATAAATCCCACACTTTGCATTGCCGGTCCGCCACCTTCTTCTGCATGACCAAGAACTGTATTGAAGATCCTTCCGTCACCATATTTTATGGCCATTAAAACAGGTTCAAACCTTGGAGAAGGAGGGGCCTGCCTTGGTCCGCCAGGCATTGCACCGGGACCTCTTCTGAACTGCATCCTTGGAGAGTTTGTAGCAAGGATCTCCATATTTTTACCCGGTCCGCGCAGATTTCCCAGCATTTCATCACCAGGTTGTGTCCACCTGACGGGTAATCCTTTTGTAATCGGATGATCAGCATTAACTGTCCGCACTTCAAAATCACTTTTCTCAGCTATTTTGCCTGCCATTCCCTTAGTAGTATCATCAACAAGAACGTTGCCGTCGCGTGATAGAAATACAAGAGGACCGGCTGATTCATCACGTCCGTTGAATCCTCCAAGGCCTATCATTTCGTTATATTCCTTCCATTCCGGGAATGCCGAACATGAGGCATGATAAACAACGACACCACCTCCATTCTTTACATATTCAACGAAAGCTGTTTTTGTCGCATCACTCCATGAATCTCCGCTGTAATCGAGAACAACAAGTTTATATTTCGAGAACTTCGGCTTAAAAGCAGACATATCACCACCTTTTGCAGGTGCTGTCAGGATTTCTGCCGAGAATAATCCCGATCCGTCCAGTATCTGTTTTAAAACCGGAGAACTGTATTCCCAGTTATGGTCACCCTGGCCTGTTATTATAAGTGTTTTATTAACACCTTCTTTCTGACAGGCACTAAATAAAGCAGTCAGGGCTACTGCAAACAGTAAAATATTATATTTCTTCTTCATGTCGCTTCAATTAAATTGTTGGTACTTCCCATGGTTTGCGGTAAGGCCTGGTTAAAAGCCGCGATGCCCTGGTATTATCTATTATCTCCATTTTTTCCTGATCCCATTTAATTGTCTGGCCGGTTGTCATGGCTATCTCTCCGAGAAGAGCTACTACAACTGCATTGAAAGCAGGTTCAATTGGAGCAATTGTAGGTTTCCCCGAATGGACGCTATCAATAAAATTCTGCCAGTGGTTCTCGCTTTTATAAAGATGAGTCTCGTTTTCGCCAATAACTTCTTCAAGAATTTTTGGATCAGAAGCAGTAAGAACATCGCCCCTGTCGGTATGTACCCATCCCAGATCTCCATGCCATGTGGTTCCCTGTCCCAGTTTTAATCTTGACGAATTGGCAACTCTCATCTCAATTCCATTGGCATACTTGCATAGTATATCATATTCCACAGGTGCATCGTACAGACCTTCTGCCGGGTAAACACCTATTCCTGAAACTTCTACCGGGTTTGTATATTCAAGACCGGCTCCCCAGTTGGCTATGTCCACATGATGTCCTGTCCAGTCGGTAAGCTGGCCTCCCGAATAATCGAGGATCCATCGCCACTGGTAGTGACAGGTGCCGCGGTAAGGAACTTTCGGAGCAGGGCCAAGCCACATATCCCAGTTAATGGCTGGCGGAACTTCCTGCACCGGAGGAGTACCAACACCTCTTCCTCCATCAGGTAAGCCTACCTCAATGTATTTAATCTTGCCAACTCTCCCGTTAATTGCCAGTTCAGCTCCTCTGCGGAAATTTGGTAAAGAACGCTGCCAGCTTCCAGTCTGCCATACAGTGTTATTCTTTTTGGCAGCAGCAACAATTGCCTGACCATCTTTTATTGTCCTGCTGATAGGTTTTTCTCCATATACAGCCACCTTCTTGTTAATAGTCTCGGTATAGACCAGACCATGCCAGTGATCGGGTATTGCCAGTGAAACCGCATCGAGTTTTTCTTTTTCAAGAAATTCCCTGTAATCTCCGTACATACGGCAATCCTTGTTCTTATTGGCGGCATCAATCACATCTTTTGCCTGTTTCTGGCGGTCTGTGTCGATATCACAAACGGCAACAAACTGAACGGCATTCTTTAGTCTCAGGAAGTCGCGCATATTCGACATCCCCTGAGATCCAACGCCTATTGAGCCAATTACAACACGATCGCTTGGCGGCAGCATACCACCAAGGCCAAGTGCTGACGGGCGAACGATACTCGGGAATACAAATAATCCCGCAGTAGCAGCAGCAGATCGCTTAACAAAATCCCTTCTGTTTGATTTCTGTGTCATTTTGATAATAATTAGTGCAACATTTTTATGGGTTGATTTTTAGATATTTATAGGTGTACCGGGTATTGGTGTTTCAAAGACCATATCAACCGGGCCGAATTCCATTTTTGACGGACCAAGGTCCATATCTGACTTGAATATTTCGTCCCATGTTATCAGTCTGCCAGTATAGGCAGCTGTTCTTCCCATTATTGCAGTCAGTGTGGCTAAAGCTGTCTGTTCAGCCTCATTCACATAATCGCCTGTTCTGATAGCATATACAAGATGCATATGTTCCTGAACATACGGGGGTATTTCAGTCTGGTTCATCGGGTTTCCAAATTCATCCTTAGGGTATTCAAACTGCCATACAACATTCCCGTTAAGGTCCCAGATTGTATTCTGGCAATTTGTGTAACCTTCAGTTCCCATAACTATCTCACCCGTTCCATTTGCACAGCTGTCTATCTGACGACACATACTGTGTGAGTAGATTCCGTTACCATAATCGAAATCGATACTGAAGAAATCGTACTGGTCGCCGGTAACACGTCGTGCACGGCCTCCATACCCTATTGCTTTTTCCGGATATTTTCCGAGGAACCAGTTAACAACATCAATATTATGGACATGAGTATCGAGAATATGGTCTCCGCACAGCCAGCAGAAGTTGTTCCAGTTACGGATCATGTATTCCATATCGTTCCAGCCCGGCTCCCGTAATCTGAACCATACATGATCCTGGTTCCAGAAAGCTTTCGCGGAGGTTAGTGTTCCGATCGCGCCCTGTTTAATTTTCTTATAGGTTGCTATATAATCCTCCTGATGACGTCTCTGTGTTCCCGTAACAACATTCAGTCCAATAGATGCTGCCTTTTTTGCCGATGTTATAATTGATCTGATACCAACAGGATCGACAGCAACAGGTTTTTCCATGAAGACATGTTTGTTTGTATTGACAGCTTCCAGAAAATGATCAGGCCTGAACTGCGGAGGAGTACACAGGAGAACAACATCAATGTCAGGTATAGCCATCACTTTTTTATAACCTTCAAAACCCGCAAAGCAGTTCTCTTCCGGGATTGGAAGATTAAATGATGCAAATCTCTCACGGCAGGCATCAATCTGGTCCTGAAAAGTATCAGCAAGGGCAACTATCTCAAGATCAGGTCCTGAGCTTATGAAATTTATAGCAGCTCCGGTTCCCCTGGCCCCGCATCCTATAAGAGCAGCTCTGAGCTTTTTCCCGTTCGGTGCTCCCCTGAGGATCGGAGGCAAACCAAGTTCCTTATTATCAGGTTCTCTTTTACAGGAGGATAGAATGGCACCAGCCCCCGCTATCCCTAGCCCGGCAAGAGCAGTCTTACCAATGAATTTTCTTCTGTCAATATTTTTCATTACTAAACAATATGTATTTCACTTTAAGTTCTAAATGCAATCAATCACTCCTGGCTCTCTGGAAGTTCTCAGCAGGGCTCCTCGCCTCCATGAACGCTCCTACTTTGTGATAATCCCGGAGTCCGGTTCGCAGACAACCCTGAATCCAACGTCTATAACATCGGAATACCACCAAATGCTTTTCGGCATCTGCGGATCGGTGACAAGCCATGCCTTAGTTTTTGTAAAGTCGCGTGCAGCACTTCTCATATCCTTGGCATCGCTCTTGAAGGAACCACCCCTGATAACATGTTCCTGGCCTCTTGCCGGTCCGCGCGGATTAACACCGGTTGAATCTATTGAATAGAAATCAGCAGAATAATAATCAAGGCAGAATTCGGCAACGTTTCCTGCCATATTCTTAAGGCCAAATGGATTCTCCTTCACGAAAGAGGGTTCCTCTGTTCTTGATGTGCTATTCCTGCTGTATACAGCAAATGAAGCAATTGATGCAGTATCGGGCTTGAGAATCTTCTTGAGGAATCCCTCTGATGAAAGTTTTTTCGGGTTTCCTTCGAAGAAGTAAGGTGTTTCTGTGCCTCCCCTGCATGCATATTCCCATTCAGCTTCGGTTGGCAGGCGGTATTTCTTGCCTGTTACCTGTGACAGCCATCGGCAATAAACGCTTGCGGCGTGCCATGACATCGTAATAGCAGGCCTTGAACCTTTACCCCATCCCTGGTCGGGAGCGCCCCATGGAGGAGTAGCTCCGCTTATCGCATCGGTCTTCTGACCGCTTACAGTCTTACCCTCTGTCCTTCCCTGTGAACCTGTAGCCCTGAAAAATGCAAGGTATTCATCCCATGTAACCTCAACCTTAGCCATCCAGAATGGCGAGACTGTCACCTTTCTGACAGGTCCCTCGTCGGGTTCGCGGAAAGGCTCATCCTCGGGGCTGCCCATATTGAATGTACCACCGGGCAGGGCTATCATATCAAAAGAGACCCTTGTTCCAGGCAAAGTCTCCGTGAAATCACTGAATTCATTAACAACTGCGGCAGATTCGTAAGGAGGCTCTGTAGATGTAACAGTTATTCCGAAAGTTGAATCCTGGGCATGCAAAGCAGCTTCCTTATCATAATGGCCTACGTTCAGATGACAGTTGATACAGTTTATGGGTTCGGTACTCGTTTCATACTGAAGGTGAGCATTGCCACCATTTACCGACAGTGTAACAGGGTAAAGATTCTCGTGGCATTCAAGGCATGATTTCTCATAGACGAATTTCTTTGCATTCTCAAGGAGCTTTTTCTTCTCCCAGTCAATACTTGCACTGTCCTTGAAGAAATATGAGTAAGCGTCTTTAAGACCGTGCTTTGCCTTCGCAAATACGTAACCCTCGCCTTCCGGGGGCATATGGCACTGTGTGCAGTGAACTATTGTACCGGAACTGTTATTATGATGGGTTGACAGCTTCCATGCCTGTTCCGCATGAGGATGAATATGGCACACCATACAGAATTCATCCGTCGATGTATATTTTATCAGTTTGTTTGCGGAGACAAGTAAAAGAAGGCAAACAACGGCCCCGCTAATAAAAAACCAGACTTTTGTCTTCCTGCCGACAGAAGTCTTCCTTTGAGTATTTTTAGAATCCATGTAAGAGATCAGAAATCAATTTAACTGGTTAAAGTTAACTGATTATCTGACAGCCACAACAGAATGACTTTGAATTTTAAGAATTTTTAAGAGATTATCAGAAACGTTTTGTATATCCGTGACAATAAGGCACTTTGCCGTTGTTGAAGTAATAATCCTGATGATATTTTTCAGCGTCAAAGAACTCCGATCCTTTGGTAACAGCTGTAGCTACCTTGTACCCTTTTGCTTTCAGTAACAGGATCGTATTCTCTGCTATTGCTTTCTGGCTGTTGTTCAGATAGAATATCTCCGACCGGTACTGTTCTCCGATGTCAGGGCCCTGCCTTCCGATCTGAGTAGGATCGTGAATTTCCATGAAGAGCCTCAGAAGTTTTTCATAGCTTGTTTTACCCGGATCGTAAATTACTTTGACAGCTTCGGCATGGCCGGTAGTGCCTGTGCAGACTTCCTTGTAGGAGGGATTTCTGACATGTCCTCCCGTATATCCTGAAGTAACAGAAATAACGCCGGGTTCTTTCTGAAGAAAATATTCCACACCCCAGAAACAACCTCCGGCGAAAATTGCGGAGCCGTACCTGCCATTTTCAAGTATTGCCGGTACAAAATCGAGTGAAATTGAATTTACACAGTGCCTTGTGTTCTTTGGAGTGAATCTTTCACCGATAAATACATGTCCGAGATGCGCCCCGCACGAAGCACATGTTATCTCAGTTCTGAGACCGTCGGCGTCGGCAGTTCTTTTTACGGCTCCTTTTATCTCATCGTCGAAGCTTGGCCAGCCGCAATCTGATTCAAATTTATCAGATGAATAATACAATGCAGCTCCGCATTTTTTGCAGACGTATGTCCCTTTTTCCTTGCTGTCAACAAACTTGCCAGTAAACGGGGTCTCTGTACCTTTATTATTGATTACATGCGACTCATTCTTATTGAGATCGTTATAAGGAAGTTTCTCCTGCGAAAAAGATTCGTTACCCATAGCAGATATTATTAGTATTGAAAAGAGTGTTATAATTTGTTTCATTGTTAATCATTTTATTCTTGCTGATTGATTAACAAATCTATCTTAAAAATGTTGCGGAATGACAGCTGTTTGTTTGTCCAGAAATTCAATTATTCCCCTGGTGTCATCAGCCTGAAACCATGTAATATCATTATCCCTGGCCCACCATGTGATCTGTCGTTTTGCAAAACGCCGGGTATTGCGCTTAATTAGTTCGATGGCCTTTTCTTTTGTAATTCTGCCCCCGAAATAATCGAAGAATTCTTTATATCCAACACTGTTAAGGGCATTTAGTTCTCTGAATCCATACAGGGATGCAGCTTCATTTTCAAGGCCTTTAGCGATCATCTCATCAACCCGTCTGTTTATCCGGTTGTATAATTCCTCCCTGGGTCTCTGAAGCCCGATTTTTATTATATTAAAATCTCTTTCTTTCTTTTGTTTTTTAAGGAATGCTGAATAAGGGGATCCGGTCGTTTCACATATTTCCAGAGCTCTGATAATCCTTTTATAGTTTTTCAGATCCACAATGCTATAATATTCAGGATCCAGTACCTTAAGCATTATCCTTAAACCCTCAATCCCCTCCTCTTTATATTTTTTATTGAATTTCTCCCTTATTCCGGGATCTGTATCCGGAATATCGTCAATCCCGTGACACACAGAATCAATGTACATGGCAGAGCCACCAGACAATAGGGCAATATTATCTTTCCGGAACAGATGCGACAGTAAATCCAGGACATCTTTTTCATAATGATTTGAGCTGTAATAGTCCCGTATGGAGAGAAATCCCACAAAATGATGTTTCACCTGTTCCAGCTGATAATCTGTCGGCTTTGCGGTACCAATCTTCATTTCCCTGAAGAACTGGCGTGAATCAGCAGAGATTATATCACAATTGAAATGCTGTGCAATATCGATAGAAATATCTGTCTTGCCGGTTGCAGTCGGTCCAAGAAGCACTATCAATGATTTGTTCATGGAAATATCCTGAGAAGACTACTATTCTTCTTCCTCTTCTTCGTTCAGGGCTTCGTCTTTTTCCAGGCTGTCAAGAGTTTCTTCATCATCACCGTTGAGGAAAAGATCATCAACTTCAGGTTCATCTTCATCATCATCTTCGTCGGAAACTACAATACTGTTGTAAAGTTTCCGCGAGCTTGCTCCGAAGACAACCTGTTTTGGAGGCACTCCTTTTGAGTTTGTACAAACAGGGTAATCACGGCCTTCTATTTCTTTTTCCTCGCCTGTGTATTCGACAAAAAGAGCTCTGTCGTTAAAGAAATCGAAGACATATAATAATTTCTGGTTCTTCCGGAAGATAATCTCTTCCAGAACGGCTACCTCCATTGTCGAAGATCCCGTGCCCATGTCGAACAGAGTGAATTCTTCTTCTTTCTCCCAGTTATCTGTAGCCAGATAAAATGATGCCATCTGAGATTTATCAAATTCCAGTTCTTCCTGGATCATATTGTGAAAATCCATAAGAGTATGTGAGTCAAGGAATTCAAATTCTCTCACAAACGACTCATCTTCATCCGATAGCACAACAAATTTGTAAACCATAACTATTTATTCAATCGACGGGTGCAATATAGTATTTTTTATTTTACAATATCCTTTGTTTGTTTTTTTTTGAA
>CAYNRI010000087.1:4208-11485 GCA_964399575.1 uncultured Rikenellaceae bacterium | reverse complement strand
GTTGAATTTGAAGTGCCACCTGATGTACTGGACCAGTAAAGAGAACCTGTTTCCTTTAAAGGGCCTCCTGCACGATCCTTCCCGTCCAGAAAATCAGTCAGAGCATCATAAGCTTCTTCTGGTGGAATTATCCATCCGACAGGACAGAGTTTTGTACTTTGTATTGTATAAATGTTATACAAAAGGCCATAACTCTTTACATTTCTTTCTTCATCATTATATGAGCAGCAGGCAGGTTTCTCCATCCATTTTTCATTATCCCCGTATGATAAATCCACACCGGTATTAAGTTTTGTGGTCTTTAGGTTTTCGCCCATCCAAATCTGTGCTCCTGCTTTGTTTTCCGGGTCAGGTTCACCGTATTCTCCTTTTCCCCCACCTATGATCACAATCGGATAGTTGTTGCCGCTACCATCCGTGCAGGCGTAAAAATTGAACGTTACTGTTCTGTCTTCTGTCGGTACAAGTGTAAGAACCGTGCTGTAAATCCCTGAAACGCCTTTTATCTTGAGTCTGTCCCCGCTAATATATTCCATCTCCTTTTCAACATAGATCCCTTTCTCACCGACTTCTTTTTTATTTATTGTAAAGGTGTCTTCATACTCCAGTCTGACATTTGTATCACCCGAACCGTTTCCTATTAATTTATTACTGATTACATAGGTTCCGGAACTGATCCTGATGAAATAAATTCCCTTCCCTGTACCATAAATCCCGTAGGTCTGTTTGCCTGCAGAAAGGAAATCTTTCCTTTCTGCAATTTTTCTTCCGGTAATATCATACAGAGACAGCAGAGTCTCTCCTGTGAAAGGAAGAAAAAACTGCATTTTTGCATTATCTGATGCCGGATTAGGATACAGGAGAATATCACTTTCACCGTTATCTGAAACATTCTCAACATCTGTGACCACATTAAGATGTAATATCTCAGATCCTTTCATTTTTAGAGTAGTGCCCTGCATCAGGTTCTCTATAAAAACCGAGTCGACATCAGGACTTGCTCCGGCACCCACGAAATCTATAAGGTAATCCTGTGATTTAAGACCTGATGAGAACAAAATAAATATAAAAAAAAGGACACCTCTTATCAATCCTGATTTAATTGATTTAGTTTTCATAACTGGAAAATTTGCTGATTTTCTAAGTCCCTATCAATAAATTGACAATGTTTTGTCTAAATTATGAAAAACATAAACTCAAGTCAAATTTATTTTTCTCCCGTAAAATAACCTGTTGAGATACTATTCAAGATTTTTCTAGTTGAAAAGGACTATCAGTATGATTCAAGGCTGAAAAATCCTGTAATAATCGAAATTTTTCCCAAAATTCTTACTTTTGCGTTCTGTCAGGAAGTTAGAAGTCAGAAGTCGGAAGTCCGAAGTAAAGAAACATAGTGACGAAGTCTTCTCTTTCATCTTCGGTCTTCGGTCTTCGGACTTCGGACTCCGGACTCCGGACTTCCGACTTCCGACTTTCCTGACAATACAACATAATAACAGAACAATGAAGATCTCATACAACTGGCTTAAAGACTACCTCGATTTTGAAATTGCCCCTGAAAGGCTTTCAGTTATTCTAACCCAGCTTGGGCTGGAGGTGGAAGCCATGGAAGAATGGGAATCCGTTAAGGGCGGATTGAAAGGAGTTCTAATCGGGGAAGTCCTGACCTGTCAGAAACACCCTGATGCTGATAAATTATCTGTTACAACTGTCAGCATTGGTAAAGAAGAACCCCTGCAGATAGTTTGCGGAGCTCCAAATGTTGCCGCAGGACAAAAAGTGCCTGTCGCAACAGTTGGCACAACAGTTTTTAAGGGAAATGAAAGTTTAGAGATCAAAAAAACCAGGATAAGGGGAATAGCTTCGGAAGGTATGATCTGTGCAGAAGATGAACTCGGACTGGGAACATTACATGAAGGTATAATGGTTCTTGAGCCGGATGCCAAACCGGGAACTCCCGCATCTGAATACTTTAATGTGACAAATGATTACGTGTTCCAGATAGGCCTTACACCCAACAGGATCGACAGCGGGTCCCACTTTGGTGTTGCAAGGGATCTGGCAGCTTACCTTAACATAAACGAAGGAAAAGCTGTGAAGGCAGTCCGCCCCTCGGTTGATTCATTCAAACCGGATAACAATTCAAATAATTACGAAGTTGTAATCGAGAATAAAAAGGATTGCCCCAGGTATTCAGGAATTACAATAAGTGGTATTAAAATTGCTGAATCTCCGGGATGGTTAAAGAAGAAACTGTCTGCAATCGGACTCAATCCGATTAATAATGTTGTTGACATTACAAACTATGTGCAGCATGAAATTGGACAGCCTCTTCATGCCTTCGATGCAGATAAAATAGAAGGCCGTAAAGTAATAATCAGGAATCTTCAAGATAACTCAAAGTTCATTACCCTCGACGGCGTCGAAAGAAAACTTTCTTCTAAAGACCTGATGATCTGCAATATTAAAGAAGGAATGTGCATTGCTGGTGTTTTCGGGGGAATCGAATCGGGTGTAACTGATTCCACTACAAACATCTTTCTCGAAAGTGCCTATTTCAATCCTGTGTCAATAAGAAAAACAGCCAGGAGACATAATTTAAACACTGATGCTTCATTCCGTTTCGAAAGAGGCTCTGATCCTGAAATAACAACATGGGCCCTTAAAAGGGCAATCTTACTAATAAAAGAGGTTGCAGGAGGAAAAATATCCTCTGACCCGGTTGATGTTTACCCTGAGAAATTAAACAGGGAGAATATCGAAGTCTCTTTTGAGCATATCGACAGGCTTATTGGCAAACAAATTGACCGTGATATAATAAAAAGAATACTCGGCCTGCTTGATATGATAATCCTCAGGGAGAATGAAGAAAAGCTTACTGTTGAGATCCCTCTCTACAGGGTTGATGTCCATTGTGAAGCCGATGTTATTGAAGAGATACTCAGGATATACGGATACAATAATGTCGAGATAGACGAACATGTTAACTCGACTCTTTACTACTCTGATAAGCCTGACAGGGAGAAGGTGGCAAATATTATTTCAGATATGCTTGCGGCAAACGGATTCTGTGAGATAATGTGTAACTCCCTGAATCCTGCAGATTTCTACAATAACGGGGATTTTGGCTCTGATCAGCTCGTTATGCTGGCAAATCCTTTGAGCTCTGATCTGAATGCAATGAGGCAATCGCTTCTATTCGGGGGACTGACATCCGTTGCATGGAATATAAACAGGCAGAATCTCAACCTGAAATTGTTTGAACTTGGTAATTGCTATTTCAGAACAAAAACCGCAAAAGAAACACCTGATGTTAATGACTTCAGCGAAAGGCGCTCACTTGACATCTTTATTTCCGGCAATAACGGACCCTCAAGGTGGAATTACAAGGCAGCCCCTACTGATTTTTTCAATATTAAATCTGCTGTTGAAATGATACTGTCAAGACTTGGTATAAATGCTGAGACTCTTGATAAAGGAGAAAGTGACAGGAGATACTTCGCAGAATCGATTACATATCTGTCGGGGAACAAACTAATAGCTGAAGCAGGCAGGATCTCTGATGAATATTTGCGTAAATTCGATATTCCGCAGGATGTACATTATGCTCATTTAGACTGGGATCTGCTTATTAAGATGATCAGGAACCATTCAGTAGCTTATAGTGAAATATCAAAATACCCCTGGGTAAGAAGAGATCTGGCCCTTCTTCTTGATAAGGAAATCAAATTCTCAAGGATAAGGGAAATAGCATTCAAAACTGAAAAGCATCTTATAAGGAATATCGATCTCTTTGATGTTTATGAGAGTGAAAGCCTGGGACAAAACAAGAAATCATATGCAGTCAGCTTTATTCTGAGGGATGATATAAAAACACTGACTGACAGCAATATAGAAAAAGTAATGAATAACCTGATAAAAGCTTTTGAAAAAGAGCTTGGAGCTGTTATAAGATGAAAACAAAATGCCGGTTTGAGGTCATAGAGGGTGATATAACATCACTCGAAGTCGACGCAATAGTCAATGCAGCTAACAATACCCTGCTCGGGGGCGGAGGTGTTGATCGTGCTATTCATAAGGCAGCCGGGCCGGAGCTTTATGATGAATGCCTGAAGCTTGACGGATGTGCCACAGGCGAATCGAAGATAACAAAAGGATACAAGCTTAAAGCAAGATATGTTATTCATACTGTAGGCCCGGTATGGCATGGAGGATATAGAGATGAAACAGACATGCTGGCATCATGTTACAAGACAAGCCTTAAACTGGCGGCCGAAAATAAAATAAAGACTATAGCCTTTCCTGGCATCTCAACAGGTGCATATGGCTTTCCGAAAGATCTGGCAGCTCTTATTGCAGTGAATGAGACGAAACGATTCATGTTAAATAATGAGTATCCTGAAAAGGTAATATTTGTAGCTTTCGACAAGGATAATTATGATATCTACAGAAAGCTCCTTGAAAAATGAGCTCTATAATCAGATCTGTTAGAAACTATCTCTCCCTTGTAAGATTCAGCCATACTGTCTTTGCAATGCCATTTGCACTTGTTGGTTATTTTCTGGCTGTATCACGGGAAGAATTTGAGTTCAGTGTGAAAATCTTGCTGCTAGTCATCCTCTGCATGATTTTTGCACGCAACGCTGCAATGGGCTTCAACAGACTGGCTGATAAGAAACATGATGCACTTAATCCGAGAACAAAAAACAGGGAGATACCTTCCGGCAAGATCAGCCCGGGATCTGCGGCATTTTTTGTAATTACAAATTCAATTCTGTTCGTAATTACTACGGGGTTTATAAACAGGCTTACACTTTTTCTTTCACCGCTGGCTCTTGTTATAATACTCGGTTACAGTCTTTCAAAAAAGATAACATCATTATGCCATTTTATTCTCGGACTTGGCCTCAGTCTTGCACCGGTCGGAGCATATATCTCAGTGACAGGCTCATTCAGCCTGATTCCGGTCATTTATTCTTTAATAGTCCTTACCTGGGTAAGCGGTTTTGACATTATCTATGCCCTGCAGGATGATGAGTTTGACAAGGACCACGGTATCTATTCGATACCTTCAGTTACAGGAAGAAAAAAAGCGCTTATAATTTCAGCTTTCATTCATTCCTTAACGGCAATTCTCGTAATAACTACAGGAGTCCTTGACAGCGGAGGCTTTTTCTTTTGGGCAGGAGCACTTGTTTTTATATTTCTGCTGCTCTATCAGCACCTTATAGTGAGGCCCGGCGATCTCAGCAGGGTGAATGTTGCTTTCGGAACAACCAATGGAATTGCCAGTATCCTTTTTGCAGTTTTTGTTATAACTGATCTGTTCATAAGACACAGCTGATATATAAATATTGTACCCTATATGACAATCATTACTGATTTTTTTGTTACTTGCCTTCATAATTACCCCGGATCTTATGGCAGATATAGTAATTAAAGAAGTTATTACACCCCGAGAACTTCGTGAATTCATTTACCTTCCAGAGAAAGTACATAAGGATGATCCTAACTGGCTACCCCCTATTTACATGGATGAGAGGTTGCTTTTCAATAAGGAAAAGAATAAATCATACAAATATGCTGATGCGATATTGCTTCTTGCCTGGAAGGAAAATAAGCCGGCAGGCCGGATAATGGGAATTATTAACAGAAGGTATAATGACATCAACAACGAGAATCACGGACGCTTCTGTTTCATGGAATGCTACAACGACAAAGAAGTGTTTCACGCCCTGATTGAGAAAGTTGAAGAATGGGCAAGGAATAACGGAATGACCACGCTTGTAGGTCCGCTGGGATTTTCAGACAAAGATCCTCAGGGATTTCAGATCGAGGGTTTCGAGTATCCTCAGTTCATAACGGCTGCCACGAATCTGCCTTACATGCCTGGAATGATTGAAGAAGAGGGCTATACAAAGAAAATTGATCTTGTTAACTACCTTGGGAAAATGCCTGAAAAATTACCCGAAGTTTACATAAAAGTACTTAACAGGCTTGAGAAGAATGAAGGCTACAAAATAGTTGAATTCAATAAGAAGAAAGAGCTTAAACCATATATTATACCGGCTCTGGAACTTATGAATGAGACCTTTTCGGAGATATATGGTTTTGTCCCCCTGACAGATAATGAGAAACAGGAGTTTGCGAACAGATATCTTCCGATCCTTGACCCGAAATTCATAAAGATGGTCAAAAACGAGGAAGGATTGATCGGATTCGCAATTGGGATGCCTGATGTAAGTCCCGGGATTAAAGCCTGCAGGGGAAGACTCCTTCCCTTTGGCATTTTAAAAGTGCTGAGAGAATCAAGGCGATCAAAAAAACTCCTTATGATGCTTGGTGGTGTCAAAAAAGAGTACCGTGGTAAAGGGATAGATGTTCTGATGGGTGTTAAGATACTTGAATCAGCCATAAATCAAAAAATGGAAGTCATCGACAGCCATCTCGTTCTTGAAGACAATACAAGGATGAGAGGTGAGTACGAAAGGGTTGGAGGAAAGGTCGTTAAGACATTCCGGATATATCAGAAAGCCCTTTAATATTCGCGTTGTTAAAACCTGAAAATAAAAGAAAATCCTAATAGCTCCTTGAACTGAATCCTGGAAGTTTTCTTCGGTTTACCGTCAGTACCGAGTATTTGATTATTCTCTTTATCATATTCTACCGTCTTTGTATCATCATCAAAGATCAGGTGAGTATTAATCCTAACATCGGTGAACCAGTTTAGGCTGGCAGTCAGGATCATCTCCCAGTCCACATCTATGTTCTGTGGATTGTGTTTATAATTTGTAAAGAGCTGCAGGCGGTTTGTCATTGTAACAGTCTTGAAAGGTTGAAATTCATGACTTAACAGGAAGCTCATCCCGGGCTCATGCTTTGCTCTCTTGTCAGCTAAGATACCATAAAGTGTCTGGTCTATTCTTCCGGTATCCGGAACAAATGTTGCTTTATATGAGAAAGGTGAGAAATTGATAGAAGTCTTTTTGTTTGGCTTGTAATCCAAGCCGAAACCAAGTGTCAGGATACCTGGATTAAAAAATTTCGAGACCGTTATTTTTGAGGAATCGGTATATTTAAATCCCCGTGATATCTGGGTTTTAAACAACATTACAGCACTGAAGTCAAACTTTCCAAAAGCTTTATGGTTGACCTTCGAATTAGTCTCAAACAGGTCAAGGTTCGTTCTCAAACCATTTGCAGTAGTTGCTATAAGACCGTATTTAAGTCTCGCAAAATTGCTCGATGTTATCTTATATGCACTATTATTATAATCG
>CAYNRI010000087.1:0-4198 GCA_964399575.1 uncultured Rikenellaceae bacterium | reverse complement strand
CGGCATAACCTGTCAAGTCAAGTGTAGTAGAGATACTGCTTTCACCTCCTTTAACCCAGTTTGAAAGAGCAGCCTGATTAAGTGCAAATGATGCTTCGGTCTTGTATTTCCATAATTGAGGCTTTACAACAATACGCTTGGCTTTCAGCAATGAAGACCTGTCTATCTGCTCCATCTCAATCTTCACATCCGAACTGAATACCTGGCCTGCCGGGCGACTGAACCTTACGCCATGTTCAAGGTAAAGTCCTATAGTATCTCTTGATTGTGCTCCTATCCATACTGTTACCGAGTCGTTCATTTCATTCCTGAGCCAGTATCTATGCATCTTACCTGACCTCGAATTAAGCCAAACAGGGATAACCCTGTTGCCAGGGCCTGTAAAATTCACTATGCTTGAATCCCTCCTTGTCAGATAGGTCAGCAATGAAATTACTGCAGCTCTTGTAGAGTCACCCTGGAATTTAACTGTATCGGACACAAACGGGAATAGTGATTTGTTTTGATCAGGCTCAATTTGTGAAAGAGTATCTGTCACTTCAATTGAAACTGTATCAAGTGCACCTGCAAGAGAGTCTAGCTGAACAATATTACTGTCAGCGGCTACATGTTCAGGTCCAGCCTGTATTTCGATATTCAATGAATCAAAAGGATAAGACCTCAGATAAAAATCAACAGAATCAAATGGTTCATCAGAGGCTTCATTTACTAACCTTTCAATTGATCTTCGCAAAGGATCTTCAGCATTTCTCCATATCTGAGGCTGCAGCTTTTTCTGAAGATATTCCAGGGCCTCAGTAACAGAAAATTCTATTTCAGGCCTTTCATCCTGATCTTTGATTCCCTGTGTTATAATTCTGACTGAATCATTGCTGTTAAGTAATATTCCGACAGCAGCCGTGTCCTGAGAGAAACCTGAAGTACTTAATAAAGAACACATTATAATAAATATAAGAGAGCGTACTTTCATATGCTTTTTCTTTTTCTCCAGTATTGCAAATAGTATTTAATTTCTGGCAAAATACATTTATTTTTAGATTACAACCAATTAATTGGAAAATATGTCTCCTTATTTATTAACGGGCAATAAGCTGTTTAATATATACTGAAATATTAAAAACAGAGATTCTTTCTGTTCCCGGAACACTGAAATCCGGTAATTGATCTGACTTGCAGATCCTCCCTGTGCTATTTCAATTTCAATAAAGCCGGATGTGATGAAATAATATCTTTGATCATATTGCGGAAATCCTTTCCTTTGCACCGCAAAATTTTACTAATGCAGGATCTGACAAACGGAAATGAAGGGAAGCTGATATTTAAATTTGCTGCGCCAATGCTTCTTGGAAATGTCTTCCAGCAGTTATTCAGTGTTGTTGACAGTGTTGTAGTCGGCAATTTTGTGGGCAAGGAGGCTTTGGCTACTATCGGAGCTTCTTTCCCCATTATCTTCATGATTGTTTCTCTTATAATGGGTCTTGTAATGGGAATCACTGTTATAATCAGCCAGTATTTCGGGGCAAAGGATTACGACCGGGTCTCGAGCGCCATAGATACAATGTATATTTCAAGTGCAATCGGAGGTCTGCTGGCTACAACAGCAGGCCTTTTGTCAGCTGTGCCTTTGCTCAGGCTGCTTGGAACACCGGAAGAGTTAATGCCGCAGGCGACTCAATACCTTAATATCTTCTTTTCAGGGATAATAATTTTTTTCGGATTTAACGGTACCAGTGCAGTTTTGAGAGGCCTTGGCGATTCAAAGACTCCTCTTTATTTTCTGATAATTGCAACAGTTATTAATATTATCCTTGATCTTCTTTTTGTTGCTGTGTTCCGATGGGGTATTGCGGGAGCAGCCTATGCCACACTGGTCTCCAATGGTATTGCATTCGGACTTGCAATATATTGGCTTAACAAGACCCACAAACTTATCAGAATATCATTCAGGGGTCTCCGCTTCGATAAAGAGATTTTTGCGCAAAGCATTAAAATAGGATTACCTACCGGTATCCAACAGACCCTCATATCGGTGGGCAACCTGGCTATTCTGAGCATAGTTAATAAATTCGGCACTAATGTTCTTGCAGGTTTCTCTGTAGCTAATCGCATTGATATGCTTGCAACGATACCGGCGATGTCATTTTCCCAGGCCCTGTCAACTTTTGTAGGTCAGAATATAGGAGCAAAAAAGATGGAAAGGATCAGGACCGGACTGATCTCGACAATGAAAATGGCAGGAGGTGTAACAATTGTTACAACTATCCTGATTGTTATATGGGGCAATCTGCTGATGAGAATGTTCACAACCGATACTGAAGTTATAAGAATAGGGGACCAGTATCTTACTATTGTGAGCACTTTTTATTTCATGTTCACCCTGATGTTCATATACAGCGGTATAATGAGAGGTGCGGGAGATACTTTTTTTCCGATGGTATTTTCACTAATATCCCTGTGGATAATACGTATACCTATAGCTTATCTGCTGTCAGGAAAGATCGGTGCCGCAGGAATATGGTGGGCAATTCCTGCAGGATGGCTGATCGGATTGATGCTGTCATTTTTCTACTACAGGACAGGCCGCTGGAAAACAAAAGCGGTTGTTAAATATTACGATAATTAGTAACTTTCAAATTCAAATACAGCTGATCTCTTATGTTAAAATCCATGACAGGCTATGGTAAATCCGTAGCTGAAATCCCAGGGAAAAAAATCACAATTGAGATTAAATCCCTTAATTCAAAATCTCTCGATATAAACACCCGCTTACCCTGGCTCTACAAAGAAAAGGAATCTGAGGTAAGGAATATAATAAGTCAGCTGCTCGACAGAGGGAAAATTGATCTGACTATAACATTTGATGTGCTCGAAAGCGAAATAATCCCTGTAATAAACAAGACGATTGTCAGAAATTATTTTACCCAGTTAAAAGAGATAGCATCAGAACTTGGTATCACTAATGAGGAACAACTTTTACCTGCAATAATAAGACTGCCAGATGCGCTGAAAACAGAAAAAGCAGAGTTGCCTGAAGATGAATGGAACTTTGTCAGGGAGAAGATAAATGAGTCAGCCAGGGAGCTTGACAAATATCGGACCGAAGAGGGCAAGTCACTTGAAGATGATATAATAAAATCCCTGAACAGTATCCTGATGTTGCTTGCAGATGTTGAGAAGTCAGAATCTGACAGGATACCGAAGATCCGTGAAAAACTAAATAAACTGCTGGCAGACTATGTCGGAACTGAGAACATCGATAAAAACAGGTACGAGCAGGAACTCATCTATTATCTTGAGAAACTTGATATTAATGAGGAGAAAGTGAGACTCAGAAAACATTGCGAATATCTGCAGGAAAAAATCTCCTCTCCACCGCCTAATGGAAAAATTCTTGGATTCATTACACAGGAGATTGGCAGGGAAATAAATACAATCGGTTCCAAGGCAAACGATGCTGCTATCCAGAAGTTTGTCGTTATGATGAAGGACGAACTTGAAAAGATAAAAGAGCTTTCACTGAATGTACTTTAACACCGATTGACAATGGACGGCAAAATGGTGATAATCTCAGCTCCATCGGGAGCCGGCAAATCAACAATGATCAGGTACCTTCTTGAAAGAGGTGTTAAACTTGAGTTTTCAGTCTCCGCAACAACAAGGGAACCGAGAGGAAATGAGAAGAACGGGATAGAGTACTATTTCCTTACAGTTGCTGATTTTAAAAAGAGAATAGCAAATGGAGATTTCATAGAATGGGAAGAAGTATATGAAAACCTCTATTACGGCACATTGAAGAACGAAATTGAACGGGTATGGGCTAAGGGGAATCATGTACTTTTCGATGTCGACGTAAAAGGCGGTATCAATCTGAAAAAGATCTTCGGACATAAGGCAATCTCAATTTTCATTATGCCCCCATCTATTAAAGACCTGAAAAAGCGACTTTTGAAACGGGGGACAGACGATCCTTCAGGTATCAGTACCCGGGTAAAAAAAGCTGCTGAAGAGATGAAGCTGGCTGATCAGTTTGATAATATTGTGATAAATGACAACCTTGAGGTGGCAGAAAAAGATGTATATGACCTGGTATCGGGTTTTCTACAAAATATATTAAAATGAGTGTCAGGAATCATACACAGTATATCATTGATTTTCTTCGTTTACCCCGGCCCCAAGGGGAGCGAAGAAAATCAATTTA
>CAYNRI010000086.1:4790-11527 GCA_964399575.1 uncultured Rikenellaceae bacterium | reverse complement strand
ACTTGTTAAACTAAACTCAAAAGTTATGTCACACGAAAAGGCAAAAGAACAGGCGAAAGTCAAAAAGAAGGCTACGAAGACACTGAAGGAAAAGAGGGCCGTTAAAAAAGCTAAAAAAGAAGGCAAGAAGTAATACCTCTGCATCTCATATAAAAGTTTCAGGAATTTAAGACCGGCCCTTAAGGTCTTCCTATTCCAGGTAAGTATATCCGTAAAGACCCGACCGGTAGTTGGAAAGGAATTCCTTTCCTTCTTCCAGGGTTATTATTCCCTGTTTTACAGATGTTGTCACCCACGATTCTACTGATCTGACCATCTTCTTGGCATTATATTGAACATAATCGAGCACTTCAGCTATTGTCTCACCGTCAATTACCTGGTCAATTTTATAACCGTTCTCATCAACTGAAACATGTACTGCATTAGTATCGCCGAAAAGGTTATGAAGATCTCCGAGGATCTCCTGGTAAGCACCAACGAGGAATACTCCGAGATAGTATTGTTCACGTTGTTTTAGTTGATGAACAGGAAGGTGATGCGAGTGATTTGTTGTTGAAATGAAATTATCGATCTTACCATCCGAGTCGCATGTCATATCCTGAATTGTAGCCCACACTGTCGGTTCCTCATGCAATCGGTGGATGGGCATTATAGGGAATACCTGGTCGATTGCCCATGCATCTGGCAGGGACTGGAAAAGAGAAAAATTGCAGAAATACTTGTCCGACAGTATCCGGGATATCTGTTTCAGTTCGTCAGGAACATGTTTGGAGGCTTTGGCTATCTGATACACCTTTCTTGCTGTTGACCAGAAGAGGCATTCGGTCTGTGCCCTTGTTTTGAGATCAATAAGTCCCAGGCTGAAGCGGTCAAGAGCTTCTTCTCTTATCTGCTGGGCATCATGCCATGTCTCAAGCATACGCTGCTGGTTGAAATTATCCCACAGACTGAACAGTTCCTTCACAAGCTCATGATCCTGTTCATTGACAACATCATCACTATTCCAGGAAGGGAGGGTTGCAGTTTCGAGGACCTCAAATATCAGTACTGAATGATGAGCAGTCAGTGACCGGCCTGATTCTGTTATTACATTTGGATGCGGGATATTATTCTTGTTGCTCGCATCGACAAAGGTGCTTACCGAATCATTTACGTATTCCTGGAGAGTGTAATTCATACTGCTCTCACTGTATGACGAACCTGTGCCGTCGTAATCTACTCCCAGTCCGCCTCCTATATCAACAAATTCAACATTGAAGCCAAGCTTCCTTAACTGAACATAGAACTGCGAAGCTTCGCGAAGCGCTGTCTTTATCCTGCGTATCTTAGTAACCTGGCTGCCAATATGGAAATGGATGAGTTTTACACAGTCTCTCATCTTGTTGCGTTCGATGAAATCAATCGCATCGAGCAGTTCACTTGATGTCAGTCCGAATTTGCTTATATCTCCTCCTGAATCTTCCCACTTACCGCTTCCGGAACTTGCAAGTTTTATCCTTATACCAAGATTGGGTTTTATCTTGAGACGCTTTGAAATTGTTGTGATCAGTTTAAGTTCGTTAAGCTTCTCAACCACCAGGAATATCCTTTTTCCCATCTTCTGAGCAAGAAGGGCAAGCTCTATGTAGTCTTCATCTTTATATCCGTTGCAAATTATAAGTGATTCCGGATCAGTATTTATTGCGATCACTGCGTGAAGTTCAGGTTTTGAACCGGCTTCCAGCCCAATATTGAATTTTTTGCCATGGCTGACAATCTCTTCCACAACCGGTCTCATCTGGTTTACCTTGATCGGATAGATTATGAAATTCTGAGCTTTGTAATCGTACTCCCTGGAAGCTTTCCTGAAACATTCCGAAATATTTACAATACGGTCATCGAGTATGTCAGGGAACCTTACCAGTAATGGCGTTGAGACATCCGTGAGCATTAATTCATTCAGTAATTCTTTAAGATCTACAGAAGCACCATTCTTAATCGGAGTTACTGTAACATGACCCCTTTCATTTATCGAAAAATAATCTCCCCCCCAGCCTTTGATATTGTACAATTCTTCAGAATCCTCTACACGCCATTTTCTCATTTCCTGTTATTTTTTACTTTTATTTATAGACTTAATTATCCGAAACATAAATTTTTTGCAATGTTATCAAAATAACGTGAAATAGAGATAAAAATAAAGAATAATATTACTGCCTGTCAGCACTATATATGATGTTTTTTAAGCTTGTCGTAACAGGATTCCTTATTGCGCAGGAGTGGTTTTTATATCTGTGCGTTCCATAACTCTGAACACAGGATATGTATTATAGCCTGTGCCCCATTGGGGAACTATATAACGGTCAAGGAAATTCCACGTCAGAAGGCCGTCTCCTGATTGAGGCTCGAGAAGGTATGCAGCCAGATTGGCAAGTTGTTGAGCTGTTCTTACAACAAAAGTCCCGGCAGGGAACTCAATTTGCTCCCTTATATATCTGCCCCTGACTGAATTTGTATAGTGGCCCTGGTTTAACCTTGATTCTGCTTTTAGTTCGGAAATCTCAAACCTCTCCACTTCAATTTTTGATGTATATGAAAGTTGCTCAAGTATTATGCCCTGTGTTTTAAGAAGCTTGTTGACCTCGGGTGAATTAACTGTTATCAGGTAAGCGAACGGGAATTTGATATTCTTAGTGGGATAATAATCAATGAGATAGGGAACGCTTACAGTGACCTGCCGGTTTGTCTTTCTGAAAGGCGGCCATACGTCGGAATTATTATCAGGTTCTGCTTCGAAGGTTTTAACAGTGACTTTTTCAGCTAAGGGTCTGACGCCAAATTCTATTGCAAATGAGTCTGACGGAGAAGGATCCTGACCACGCCCGATTGTGCTTTCGTCGACAAGCTTCAGCATTTTCAATATTGATGACCTGTTTTCTGCACAATACTCTGCAACCGTCCGGAGGAGATAATAACAGCCCCTGACACGTGATTCGTAATCAGCATATACATAATTCTCATTAAGAATAGCCAGTCTGTTGCGTAAACCGTAATAATTTGTCATATACCTGGGTTCAGCAGCTTCATACAGCCACCCTTTGTTAAAATCAATCATGTCGATAAACTCACCGTAAAAGCAGTTCTCGACCTTATATTTATTAAGCAGGTTTTTTTGTATCTCTGGCATCATTATCCTTTCCATATACCTGATCAGGGAGTTATCGCCGTTCGGGTTAGCCATCCATGTGAAGGTTACTGGTTCCACATGATAAGATCCGTTAGTGGTATGGCAATCAATAAATACTGCAGGATCCCACTTATTGAAGACCTTTGTGATGACTCCCCTGACTTCCGGAGATTCTGCTTTCATGCCATCCCTGTTAAGATCAAGGTACTGGCTGTTATATCTGATCCCAACCCCGTTTTTTGGCCCGTTCTGATAGGCTCTGTTAAGCGGGTCAATTTTTTCATTACCATCCGGATTCAGGTTAGGACAGATGAGGATTACAAGATCTTCTAAAAGAGATTGATCTTTTCCCAGCAGCAGATCACGTGCAAACATAAGTGATGCTTCTTTACCTTCAACCTCACCTGCGTGGATATTCGCCTGGATATAAATTACAATTCTTTTGTCCTCAGACGCCAGTCCTGTATCATCAGGGAGGGGATCTCCAATGATAATAAGCGGTACAGACATTCCGTTCACTGATTCAGCTATTATGTCAACGCTGATCTTATCTGACAGTTTGTTAAGACTGTTAATGAATGACATCACATCCTTATAATCGGATGTCGATAAGAAACCTGAACTCTCAGCTCTTGTCAATAGTTCAGTCTGAGCAGGGAGCAGATCCGCAAACAGCAAAAAGATAAATCCTAAGGCAAACAGCTTTTTCATGATTGTCCGATAGTTATGAAAGCTTATAAAATTATTAATATTTTTCAATCCTTATTTCAATTGTGATGGAATAAGAAAAGTAAGAGCATGTATTGTAGTATTTTTTTGATAAGTTGATTTTATTGTTTAATTTGGCGCCGAAATTTAAAACACAATACAATGAACAAAGGAACAGTAAAATTTTTTAATGTATCAAAAGGATTCGGATTTATAAAAGATGCAGAATCAGAAAATGAATATTTTGTGCATGTTTCCGGATTGATTGACAAGATCAAAGAAAACGATGAAGTATCGTTTGAACTTGCTGAAGGTAAAAAAGGGATTAATGCAGTTAATGTTAAGAAGATTGCTTAATTAACTATAGTTAAGATTTTTAAAGCCGTCAGTCGCTGACGGCTTTTTTTTATTATATGAGTCCCAGAAATCATTATAGCAATTTCTAGAATCGCTTTAAAATCAATAATTATTATATATGATCCCTGATACTAATTAAATTTTTTTCCATCAGATTGATTTTTTTTCTAAATTAGGTTGTTCTATTCATTTCTTATTTGATGAACTATAAACCTTTAACTGATTCTAAACTATGAGTAATTCTGCGTTTGACTTCAATGCCTTTATTAAGGAATCAAAAGATGTCCTTACGAATCCTAAGTCCTACTTTTCTACGATGAAGACGACAGGAGGTATTGCCGAACCTCTTATTAAAGCAGGTATTTACGGTGTTGTTGCCGGGGTTATCGCTCTAATCCTCGGCTTTCTCAAAATCGGTGGTGTGACTGGCGGTCTTTTCGGAGGCGCAGCAGGTATTATGATGTTTTTCTGGTACATTATTGCTGCAATTATCGGCCTCTTTATCGGAGCTGTTATACTTCTTATAATATCAGCAATATGTAAAGGGAATACTGATTTTGAGGCCTGTGCCAGGGTGACTGCTGCTGTAATGGTTGTGATGCCGATAAGCGCACTGCTGGGCTTTATCTCCGGACTAAACCTGACAGCAGGTTCAGTAGTCGGTCTGGCTATAAACATTTTTGCTCTTTACCTGATTTACCATGGGCTTGTTGAAGCACTTAAAGCTAAACCAGACACAACAAAGATCGTTATGTATGTCCTTGTTGCCCTGCTTGTTCTCTTTTTTCTTCTTGGTCTTGGTGCAAAGAGAAGAGCCGGCAAGTTCATGGAAGAATTCAAAAACAGCGATCTTCAGGAAATGATTGATGAGGCGCAGCAGGAATTGGAGGATGCTGAGGATGACCTGGAGTGATCCGGTTCACAAAAATATACTGAAGCTGACCTGGAGGATTATAGCCCGCATAGTCAGCTTCTTCTATTTAAAAAAAACATTTTCGTTCAAAAATTGCAGTTTACAGGAATAAACTATTTCTTAATTTTGTCTTATAGAATCATAGATTCGGATTCTTAAATAGCAACAGTTATGAAAGACTTAATCACATTCCTTTTGGCACTTTTAATCTGTGCAAATGCCAGCCCCCAGAAGGCAAGTAAAAGAAACAGTCTTTGGAACAAATATGCAAACAATACAGACGCAATACCTCAGACTGATTTTCAGTTCTATAAAAAGGGCAACCTGTATTACCTCACTTCAAATGACGACCAGAATTATTACATTGATATCAGGGTTGAAGATACCGAGACTGAAGCCAGGATATTGAGAGAAGGGCTTGTTGTCTGGATAAGCACTAACAATAAATCGGTGAAAAACAAAGGTATCCGTTATCCGATTGGTACGGAGAATGCCAGACGGCAAGGGATGAGAGGAGCTGTTCAGACTGAATCAGGAGTCTCCAAAAGTCCGATAGCCCAGGCCAATACAGTGGAATTAATCGGATTCCCTGAAAATGAGGGCAGACTCTTACCTTCTGATAATACTGACAATATAAGGGGTTCTGTGCGATATAACGACCAGGGTGTACTGTATTACAGGCTTATAATTCCTGTCAGTAAATTAAACCTTGAACCTGCTAAAGGCAGTGATGGTACAATGCCATTCTCCATTGGCATGGAAACAGGGGCAGAGATATTTGGAATGATGGGTCAGGGGATGAAACCTGCAGGACCTCCTCCCGGAGTATCTGGCGGTATACCTGCCGGCGGGGGAGGAAGACCGGGTGGTGGAGGAAGGGGAGGTGCTCCTGGCGGAGGTGGTATGCCTCCTTCTGGAAATCCTCAATCGGCAAATCCTGTTCTGTGGATTAAAGATTTGGAATTAGCAGCGAATTAAGTATAGCATACTGTTTTGATATACATATTTATATAGTTTTTTTTGAATGATAAAGAGCTGGGTCTTTTCCAGAAATGCCGTAGTTGTTCTAATCTACAGGATAATAATCATTTTATTCCTGTTCTCTCTTTGCAGAATAGGTTTTTATATTTTTAACCTGAGGATGTTCCCGGGTATTGATGCACGGGAATTTTTCTCAATAATGAGAGGCGGACTTGTTTTCGACATCTCGGCCACAGTCTACACCAATATGCTGTTTATCCTGATGCAGATCGTTCCTTTCGATTTCAGGTATAACACCACCTATCAGAAAATATCCAAATATCTGTTCTTTAGTTCAAATGGACTTGCGCTTGCTATTAACTGCGCAGATTTTATTTATTACAGGTTTGTTTTAAAAAGGGCAGCTTTCGATATATTCAAGACTTTTGAAAATGAATCGAATCTTGTTAAATTATTTTTTAAGTTCCTTATTGATTACTGGCAGGTAACTCTTTTCGGCTTATTTATCCTTTTTCTGATGGTTTATCTGTATAACAGGATTAAAGCGGTAAAGCCTCAGACATCAGGCAGGGTACTGTATTATACATTGAATATCCTTGCAATACCATTATT
>CAYNRI010000086.1:0-4690 GCA_964399575.1 uncultured Rikenellaceae bacterium | reverse complement strand
TCGGTTCTCTGAACAAAGACCTTGAAGGAGGTACTTACCAGGGATATACTCCGTTCCTTGATTCACTGATAGGCGAGAGCCTCACTTTTGATGTTTCAATAGCCAACGGGAAAAAATCGATTGACGCAATGCCATCAGTTCTTGCATCAATACCTTCCCTTGAGACACCTTACGTGATTTCCCATTATGCTAACAACCAGATAAACGGTCTGGCGTCCCTTCTCAAGAAGAAGGGTTATTATACTACTTTTTTTCACGGAGGGCCGGCAAGATCAATGGGCTTTGATTCTTTTGCACGGATGTCAGGATTCGAGAATTATGTGGGGTATGAACATTATCCGCGTAATGATGAAGATATTGATGGCATGTGGGGTATATGGGATGAGCCATTCCTTAAGTTCTTCGGGAAGACTCTTGATACTATTCCTGAACCCTTTTTCGCAGCTGTTTTTACCCTTTCATCCCATCATCCTTTCATTGTTCCGGAAAAATATAAGGATACCTTCAGAAAGGGTCCGGTTCCTATTGTTGAGGTTATCGGTTATTCTGATTATGCATTACGGCAGTTTTTCAGTGAAGCTTCCGGCTCCCCATGGTTCAGGAATACATTATTCGTTATAACAGCCGATCATACAAACGAATCAATACACAGGGAATTCCAGAACAACTTCGGATTTTTCTCTATCCCTGTTGTCCTTTATAAGCCCGGAAGCGAACTGAAGGGTATGAAGAACAGGATAGCACAGCAAATAGATATAATGCCTACAATATTGAGTTACCTGAACTATGATGAGGAGTATATTGCTTTCGGAAACAATCTTCTTGACGATTCGCAGGAGTCTTTTGCCTTTAACACAAACGGGAGCAACTATCATCTTTATATGTATGATCATATCCTTGAAATGGTCGAGAATAAGCCGGTGGGACTATATAACTACAAAACTGACAGGTTCCTTGAAAACAATCTGATTGATTCAGATAAGGAACTGGCAACCCGCATGGAGGAAAAGCTGAAGGCAATTATTCAGTCATACAACGCCCGCCTTATAGATAACAACATGACCATCAGAAAACCTGATGATCATGTTGCCGGGTGATATTATCAATGTTTTGAAAGTTTTGAAAGAGCAGATCCAAAGTCATCTGCAAAGAAGATAGTCCTGCCTCTGTTACTTTCGCGGATGAAATCCTGCAGGCTTTTGCTTTTGTATTTAGAAAAATCACCGATTATTGCCAGTTTTACCTTATAATTTGAGAATTTCTGAAGTATCTCACCAGCTACCTTTGTCTTAAGATCAAAGAAATCACCTGTCAGGTTACTTTCTCTTATTATTATCCTGCTGCAGGATGGCTCAGTCAGGTTGGCAAAAAGATCCAGCGCATCATCAGTTGTTGCAATCTGAAAATTGCTGTCGGTGATCTCTGCAATAATTATATTGTTATCTGTTGTATGATATCTGATCATTGTCCAACGATCTTAATTAATTTACCCACCTGGACTCTATCAGTCAATTCCATATCGTTAAGTAATGCAAGCTCATCCCTCATGTCCTGTTTTACTCCATAATAGGCAAATGCATCTGCCAGTGTTCCTGCTCTCTGCACTCTTCTGACACTTAGCTTATTTGGTTTTACATTTATTTTAGATGGGTCTGTGAGTCTGGCAAATGTTCTCATCGTTGATTCAAGGGGGCTGGCATAGTTAGGAAAATCGGCCTCGGTACTTACACCATGGAATACATAGAAATATTTATCCATCTGGATAAAATAGGATATTACCATATTGACTGCCTCGGCGCCTGTTGACTGGTCCTGCATCACCTGCTGGGCAATCGTGACTATAGCTGGTAATCCGTTAACACTTATGTTCCTTCTTGACTGAAGGGTAAGTCCCAGCTGTGCTATTGTACTGTCTGCAGCTGCCTGAAGCGTCCTCTGTACGGCAAGAGTGAATATCAGCAGGGCTTTCCCATCCTGAGGGGCCATATTTACCTGGGCAGGCTGGTTCTCATACTGCCATCCTGCCGGATAAGTGAATCTGAATCTCAATTCAGGGTGATAGAAGGTACTACCCTCAACATAGCCCTGTCTGGGGTCTTCGCCATAAATAATTCCGTCAACCATCTGGAGATAACTGTCAGGATTTACCTTCCAGTTTTTTGTTTCTGCCAGTGTTGCCTGCCATTCAGAAGCTGTCTGATTAACAGAATTATAACGGTCACCCGGATCGGGGTGAGTTGAAAGGAATGTAGGGACACCCCCTTCACTTTCTGACATGTTCATCTTCTGGAGTACTCTGAAGAAATCAGCCATTCTATGTGCATCATAACCTATTTTAGATGAATATTCAACACCAAGTGCATCAGCCTGTCTTTCATCATCGCGGCTGAATTTCAGGAAAAGCAATTGCATTCCCTGCATAGCTGCTTCAGCGTACTGTGCAAATTTCTCAGAAGCGATCATTCCGCCAATAAGAAGAAGCTGCCCGAGTTGCTGCTTGCTCATCTGGCTCACAGAATGCCTTGCTGTTATATGCCCCATTTCATGTCCGATGACACCTATAAGTTCGGCTTCATTATTAAGCTGGGCCAGAATGCCCCTGGTAAGATATATATAGCCTCCGGGAACAGCGAAAGCGTTCACAACAGGTGAGTCAAGGATCTTTATGTGATATTGCAGTTTCGGACGATGTGATATCAATCCAATTTCATTTGTTCTTGTCTGAAGGAAGGATAACAACTCATCGTCCTTATATTCGCCAAAGGTTGAAACGACCTGAGGATCATAGGCCAGTCCCTGCTGTACTTCATCAGCCTCAGACATTAACATGATCTGTCTCTTGCCGGTAACAGGATTTACAGCGCAAGATACAACTGCAGCTAAAATAGTGATAAATAAAGCGACATTTATAAAAGCCCTAAGTCTTTTCATTGTTTTAGATTTTAAATTAGTCAGGTAAATGAACTCTTCAAAGATCGTAATAATATTTTTTCAAAAAAAAATACTTCTGATCATAAATAATAGTTGTTAATTGAACCCGGGTAACTCTATTATCTTCTGCTGTTTCAGAGATTCGGTTTGCCAGTATTTCCTGATAGTTTTCTAACGAAAGTCCAGATGCCTGGTAAGCGCGGAGGAGCCTGCAGGATCTTGATTATAGATTGCTTATCCACAGGATCGCAATCAGCTGAATTGATATAGTTTTTACTGAATTCAAGAATGCTTTTCACATATTCAGGCCTCAGTCTGCAGCAACTGCCGACTATCCCCTTAAACATCTTGACAAAGTCATAATACTCTCCTGATACAATATTAATTAATCCCGTTGGTACAAGATGCTTTATCAGCTTCCCGAAAGGTGACATTCTGAGTATTATCCTGTTCAGTTCTCTCTGTCTCATAAGCATAGGAGGGAAGGTGTCGAAATAATACAGGTACCCGTTGTGATATGCATAATTCCGTAATGTCGGGTGAAATCCGATTTCGTCAGGATTGCTTCGGTTGTTCCTGAATTTTAATGTCTCGTCAAAGATGAGTCTGCATAGTTCCAGCATATCATTTTCAGAGGATCTCTCAATAAGGTACCTAAGCATTTCCTCTTTCCTGTAGGCCTCCTGTAATATGATGATCTGATATCTGTTTTTTAATCTAACAGATCTGATATTGGTCTCAGGTACTTTAATCCCCAGCGATATTAATTCCGCCACGTAACTATCATGGTTCAGTACAATTAAATCGACTGCCGCGGGATCATTAACCGGGAAATATTTTTTTATTATCAGCTCCGTATCCTTAAAAGTCAGGCGGAACGGTTTTGAGAAGAAACCAAGCTCGGAATCCTTATCACCACCGCTTACCTTAGCCAGCAACAGTTCCAGTTCATTATCAGATATGTCAAGCATATTTAGTTACCTTTTTCAGCAAGTTCAATCATTAAATGGATTAAAGTATACATATTGTCCGGATTAAATTTTTTGATCAGGGCCATAATGCTCCATGTGCGTTCACATAGACTGAATAGAGTGACTGGCTTGCTATCATGAACAGGCGGTTACGTTTGGCTCCGCCAAAGCACAGATTGGCACATCCTTCAGGCAGGCATATCTTACCTATCATTTTCCCGTCAGGAGCGTATACATGTACCCCGTCATTCCCTTCCCCGACTCCGCTTGCAGTGCACCACAAGTTACCATCAGTATCGCAGCGGATCCCGTCGGAAGGTTTTACACCTGTATCGCAGAACAGCCTTCCGTTTGCCAGCTTCCTGCCGTCAACAACATCAAAAACTCTTATTGGTTGCGGCTTGCCTGATGGCTGACCTGTGTCAATAATGTAAAGCAATTTTTCATCAGGAGAAAAACATAAGCCGTTAGGTCTTATAAAGTCGCCGGCTACAACTGTTGCATCGCCTGTTGACGGGTCAAGCCGGTAAACGTTTGCAGGAAGCTCAAAATCATCGAGGTGGCCTTCATAAGCTGACATTATGCCGTACCCGGGATCTGTGAACCATATACTTCCGTTTGAATGAACAACAACATCATTGGGGGCATTCAGCGGTTTCCCCTGGAAACGGTCCATCAGTACAGTGATCGTTCCGTCGTATTCGGTGCGGGTTATGCGTTGAGTATCATGTTCACATGTGATGAGCCTGCCCTGACGGTCCCTTGTGTTTCCGTTAGCGTTGTTTGAG
>CAYNRI010000085.1:0-11527 GCA_964399575.1 uncultured Rikenellaceae bacterium | reverse complement strand
CTCCGAGAAGATAAACCGCCACAAGTTTTCTCTGGTCAAGATAATCAAGGAATATTTTTCCAAACCAGTATAGCCACAGCATATTGAATAAGATATGCCAGATATCCTTATGAGTGAACATATATGTTATCAGTGTCCATGGCCGTATAAGTAGCGTGCTTAAGGATGCAGGGATGGCAATAAGGTCTAGCAGTGCAGCCTCTATATCAGGATTATTGAACAGGAAGCTGATGATTGCAAAAATGAGAAAAACAAGAAAAACAGCCACATTGATATAAATCAGCCTGGTTAGTGCGTTGGCAGTACTGAAGGTTTTCTTTATATCACGCCAGATATCCATTCAATAAAGTGTATTTGTCGTTTTTCTCCAGTATCTGATAAGGATAAATCCAAACAGCATTCCTCCCAGATGCGCTGCGTGAGCTATATTACTGCCCGGTTGTGTGAAAGCCAGGAATAGTTCTATAGCACCATAGATAATGACGAAATATTTTGCTTTTATCGGGATTGGCGGGAAGATGATCATAAGTTGTGTATTTGGAAACAGAACACCAAATGCGAGAAGTATCCCGAACACAGCACCTGAGGCTCCGACAGTCGGCGTATTAAGCAAGAGCTGAAGACTTTGCATGCCTGAATCACTGAATACTTTCCCGGCCCCGAAATAAGCAGATCCTTCATTCAGCACTAACTGTAGATCATCAGGGCTGATAGTACTGACGAGTTTTGTGTATTCATAAGCTATCACAGATTCATGAGTCAGAGCTGCTCCAAGGCCGCAAACAAGATAATAGATCAGAAACCTTTTTGGGCCCCAGACATTTTCGAGAATCTGTCCGAAGATAAACAACGCATACATGTTGAAAAACAGGTGCCAGAAATTGGCGTGCATAAACATGTGTGTCAGTATCTGAAGTGGTTTAAAGTTTTCTGATTTTGGGAAATACAAGCCCAGTATGCTGTTCAGATTGACTGATAAGACACTGGCAGCAGCATAATAGGCAAGAAGCATCAGAATGTTTATCATTATGATATTCTTTACCACCGGGGGCATTGAAAAAAATCCTCTTCCGTATGAGTTCATATTCTTTTTAAAGTATAATTAAACAGCCTGTTTTCCCGGGTAAAGCTAACTGTTACTTTTTAAATGGCCAACCCCTGTCATTTCTTATTTAAATTTCCTGTCAAGTTCTTCAATTGTGATTATGTTAATAACAGGTTTGCCCTTCGGAGAATAATTTGGTGCTGAACAGGCGAATAAAGTATCAAAAAGTTCTTCCATCTCACTCTGCGTCAGCTGCTTGCCATACTGGATCGCCGAAGAGCCAGCCATCGCTCCGGCAAGCTTCTCCCTGGCACCCTTCGCGGGATCTCCACCGGCACTTTTATATTCTTCAAGGATCTTTTCAAGCATTTCAACCGGATCTGAGGAACCTGAACCTGATGGCCGGCCTTTCAGTAAGATGTTATTTTTACCGGTAAACTCTATATTCAGTCCAAGCTGCTTCATATCACCGGCTACTTCCTGAAGTAATGCATAATCTGCAGGATCAAGTTCAATTGTAAGCGGGTATAAGTCAGTCTGGCTTACCGCTATGTTATCGCGGAGACACTCAAGGAACTTCTCATATAAGATCCTTTCATGGGCCCTTTTCTGGTCAATGAACATCATACCCGATTTAACAGGGCAGACGATATATTTGTTTCTTATCTGAACGAATTTACGGTCTTTTTCAGTCCCTTTCAGGAATTTATCAGGGTCTTCATTCTCTTTTTCAAGTGTTGAATAAAGTTTTTCCCAGTTATCAGTGTTAGCTTTCTCAAACCTGTCTATGAAATCGGGTCTGTGAAGGACCTGATCCTCTTTCTCAAACGGATTATAATCCGGGTTTATATGGATCTCAGGCGGCCGGGGCAAAGTATCAGATGTATTTCTGACGGGGATATCTATCAGAACCTCATTTTCAAAGTCAAGCGACGGGACTATGTTAAAACGTCCCAGAGCCTCTCTTACCGAAGCCATAAGTATTTGCCAGATAGCACTCTCATCTTCAAATTTGATTTCAGTCTTTGTGGGATGAATGTTGATGTCTATTGAAGCAGGGTCAGCTTCCATGAAAATGAAATATGCAGGAATGGTATCTGCAGGCAGGATATTCTGATAGGCTTCCGTTACCGCTTTATGGAAATAGGGATGTTTCATAAAACGGTTATTCACAAAAAAGAACTGTTCACCATAGGTTCTGCGGGCATTCTCCGGCTTGCCGATGAAACCTTTTATTGTTATAAGGCTTGTTTCTGTCTCAAGAGTTATCAGTTCCTGGTTTATCTGCTTGCCGAAAACTCCGATAATACGTTGACGTCGGTTTCCTGTTGGCAGCTTATATATTTCATTTTCATTATGGCTCAGTTCAAATCTGATTTCGGGATGGGCAATAACAACTTTCTGGAATTCATTTATTATATGCCTGAATTCTGTTGTATCTGATTTAAGGAATTTTCTTCTTGCCGGGATGTTATAAAACAGGTTTTTTACCGTGAAGGAGGAGCCTGGAGGACAGCTGCATGGTTCCTGGGTCTGCACTCTTGACCCGCTTATAATTACAAGGGTCCCCGTTTCGTCATTCTCTCTTCTTGTCTTAAGTTCGACCATTGCTACTGCAGCAACAGAGGCAAGGGCTTCTCCCCTGAATCCTTTTGAACTTATTGTAAAGAGATCTTTTGCTGATGATATCTTTGATGTAGCATGTCGTTCAAAAGAGAGCCTGGCATCTGTTTCTGACATACCCCAACCATCATCAATTACCTGGATCAGGGTTTTCCCGGAGTCTTTTATTATTACATTGATATTATTTGCCCCTGCATCAACCGCATTCTCCATCAGTTCTTTTACAACAGATGCCGGCCTCTGGATGACTTCGCCTGCAGCGATCTGGTTAGCAACAGAATCGGGTAAGAGTTTTATTATATCAGGCATTTGCTGGAGTATTTATAGACAATATATCTGTTTGATATTTAGTCTTATATAGCAAATAATAGTTAAACCAAACATGATTTCACAAATATATAAATAATTGGCGGATGAGCTTTACTGCACCGGTTCTCCGTCAGATTCATGAATATTATCTTCATATTCTTATCTTTGGGGAAATTATTGTTGATGAAGAGAAGATCACTATATATTTTTGTTATTCTTTTGTGTTTATTCCCGGCTTGCTCTAAAAAGCATGAGAGTGATCAGTTTAAGGTAGTAAGCCTTAATATAAGATATGATAATCCTTCTGACAGTTTAAATACCTGGACATCCCGGGCGCCTCTTGTTTCCAGGTTCCTTAATAAGGAAAAGCCCGATCTGATAGGATTACAGGAAGTGCTTTTCAATCAGTATGCTTATCTTGATTCAGTTCTTACAGATTACAGTTCAGTGGGAGCCGGACGCGAAGATGGTATGAGATCGGGGGAGATGAACCCTGTTTTTTTCAGGAAAGACCGTTTTGATCTTGTCAGAAATCTGACATTCTGGTTGTCGGAGACTCCTGAAACACCAGGGTCTAAATCATGGAACTCATCTCTCCCAAGGATTGTGACATGGGTTGAGCTGGCAGAAAAAAATACACATGACCATCTGTTCTTCTTCAATACTCATTTTGCCCATGATTCGGATACGGCAAGGATCATGAGTGCAAAACTTTTATTATCTAAAATTGACACAATAACATCTGCGTTTCCTTTTATTGTCACAGGAGATTTTAATACTCTTCCCGGTGGCGAAGCGTATTCTATTTTAACAGGACCGGCCGAAAGCGTACCTCTTCTTATGGATGCCAAGGAAATTTCAGAGGATAATCCTGAGGGCCCTGTATATACATATAACGGTTTTTCGGATACTACAAGTTCAACAAGGATTGATTATATATTTGTCAGGAACGGGTTAAGGGTGTTGGACCACAGGGTATTCGTAAGAAAAGAGCATAGGGTTTTTATCTCAGACCACTGGCCGCTTGCAGCTACAGTATATTTTCCACAAAAGAAATAGATCCCTTAATAGTTAGCATTCAAAGCTTTATGTTTAATCTGCATGTAATCTGTTATGCTGTCTTCCTGTAACGGTTTACTGCAAGGGTTGTAAAAACGACTGCAATTATTGCAAGGGAATAAATATCCCGGCTGAGGTCATTGAAAGTCGATCCCTTCAGCATTACCATCCTGTTAATCCTCATAAGATAAGCGACGGGGTTTATCAGATCCAGTTTCTGGGCCCACATTGGCATACTCTCCATCGGAGTAAAGATCCCGCTCATAAGTATGAATATTATCATAAAGAAGAATGCTACAAACATATACTGTTGCTGTGTGGAAGAGTATGTTGAAATAAATAATGCAAGTCCAAGTACAGCTACAAGAAATATTGATGAACCCAGAAGGAGCAGCCAGATACTTCCTTCAAAAGGTATATTGAAGGTTATCCTGCCTATTATAAGCCCCAGCAGGAGATCGGCCAGGCCTATAATAAGAAACGGGACCATCTTTGCTGTTATGAACTGATATTTCCTGACAGGTGTAACATTTATCTGTTCTATTGTCCCGATCTCTTTTTCCCTGACAAGGTTAAGACCGGCCAGGAGGAACCCGATCGCTGTTACAAGAATACCGAGTATTCCGGGCAGCATATAGTGTTTGTAATTGAGTAATTCATTATACCAGTACCTGTTTGTTATCTGGATCTGAGGGATACCTGTAATTATCCGGTCTCCCGCATTCTCCAGAGAAATATTGATATTATAATCGCGGATCACCCCATTAAGATAAGCCCATGTAAGCTGCGCTGTTGTTGCATTAATTGCATTAATTGTTGCAAGGATCTTCCCAGGATGTCCTGTTCCTATATCCTTTCCGAAACCTTCAGGGAACTGAAGGATGAGATCGCATTTGTTCTTATGGAGCAGGTTATTTGCTTCAAGCTCTGAAAAAGTTGAATATCTGACCTTAAAGAAAGTAGATCCGTCAAGCTGGCTTATAAGACCAGTTGATTCCGATGACATATCCCTGTCAATGACGCACAATTTTACATTTCTGATCTCGAAAGTTATTGCCGGTACCAGGATAAGCATCTGGACAATAGGTACACCGAAAATAGCCCTTGCGATAAACTTGTTCCGGAAGATCTGGATGAATTCTTTCCTTATGAGATAAAAAATTGTCCGCATCTTTTTTAATTACTAATTCCCGAGTCTTACTTTAAAATTCCTGATACTCAATCCAATAAAAAAAACTGTCATTAAAAGCAGTATCAGGGTCTCCTTCCAGACAAACATCAGACCGCTACCCTTAATCATTATGTTTTTTATTATAACAACAAAATATCTTGGAGGCATTATTGCACTGACAAAATCGTACACTTTCGGCATGTTCTCAATCGGGAAGATGAATCCTGATAGAAGGATCGTCGGGAGCATCAGTCCGAGAAATGAAATGAAGATAGCCTGTTGCATTGTTTCAGAGACAGTCGAAATAAGGATGCCTAGTGAGAGGCTCATTAAAATATAGAGCATGCTTTCGCCAAGCAGAAGTGCAAGACTGCCTTTAACAGGAAGATCAAAGACAAGCCATGATAACAATAATATCATTATGACATTTATAAACGAAAGCAGGAAATAGGGCATTACCTTGCCAATTATTATCTGGACTGGTTTAAGAGGGGATACAAGTAATACTTCCATAGTGCCGTACTCTTTTTCACGGGTTATGGTTACCGAGGTCATAAGGGCACAGATTAGGATCAGTATAAGTGTTATGACACCCGGGACAAACATGAAATGGCCTTTGAGCCCCGGATTGTAGAACATCCTTACTTCCGGCTGTACCATCTGGTTTCCTGTTAAGGATGAAGCTGCTATTTCCCTGTTGAAGTCGTTAACTATTGCTGTTATATAGTTTGTTATCAGTGTTGCTGTATTTGGTTCAGATCCATCAGCTATTATGCTCATATCCGCTTTACCCGTACTTACAAGATCTCGTCCGAAATCCTCTCCGAATATAACGACAGCCTTTACTCCGCCGCTTTTCATTACCTTATCAATATCATTATAGCTCTGCAGGTTATCTGCCCTTACAAAAAAACCTGAGGAACATATTTTGTCTGATATTTTTTGTGTTATATCATCTTTGGAGAGATCAAGAAAAGCAACTTTGGCATCTCTGATGTCGGTACTTACAACGAAGCCGAATATAAGGATCTGCAGTGTCGGAATTCCGAACAATATTATCAGGGTCCGGAAATCCCGGAAAATATGCAGGAATTCTTTTTTAACAAATCCCAGAAACCTTTTCATTGCATTATCGGATTAATTTTTGGGTCTCGCTATATTCACAAATACCTCCTCCACCGTAGTTGCATTATATATTCTTTTCAATTCTGCCGGTGAATTCAGTGCAACAATTTTTCCTTCGTTCATTATTGATATCCTGTCGCAGTATTCTGCTTCATCCATATAATGTGTTGTAACAAAAACAGTAATGCCTCTGTCAGCGGTCTCGTAGATCATCTCCCAGAATTGTCTTCTTGTTATCGGATCCACACCTCCGGTGGGCTCATCAAGAAAGACGATCCTGGGTTCGTGTAAAACGGCAACTGAAAAAGCCAGCTTCTGTTTTAATCCCAGAGGGAGAGTTGATATAAGCCTGTCACCATAGTCATGCAAACTGAGCCTGTTAAAGAGATCCCCGGTTCTTTTCTTTATAAGGGTCTTAGGCATCCCGTATATACCCCCGTAAAGGGTTATATTCTCCCTTGTTGTAAGGTCATCGTACAGTGAGAATTTCTGGCACATGTATCCGATGTTCTTTTTAATTTTCTCCGGATCTTTTTTTGCATTGAATCCCGCAACGATAACATCCCCTGACGTAGGAGAAGAGAGGCCAGAAAGGATCCTGAGGGTAGTTGTTTTTCCTGCCCCGTTAGCCCCCAGGAAGCCGAATATCTCTCCTTCATACACCTCAAAGCTAAGATTATCATTGGCTGTAAAGCTTCCGAATTTCTTAACAAGATTCCTGACTGATATTACTGTGTTGTTTGTCATTTTACATCCTTCTTACCCTCCTGCTGAAGCGGGATCTCCGCTTCGCTGCGACCTTCAAAGGGGGAATTCATTCGTTTAACATGAGTTCGAGAAACCTGTCCTCGATTCCCGGATCAGTTTCGGTGATGACTGCGTTTTCAATCCCCGATTTTTTAAGATGATCATATAATGTCATGTCAAATTCGTTTTTATGAAATGTAATGTGAACAGAATCACCAAATGGATATGCAGTAGCTGTCCCGGGATGCCCGCGCAGGACATTAATAAGTTTAAATTTCTCCGGAGCCCTGACACTGAAAAGCTTTCTGCTGAACCCTTCCTTTATTTTTTGAGGGGAATCTATTGAGAGGATCGATCCATCCTGCATCAAAGCCACACGATCGCATCTCATAGCTTCATCCATATATGGCGTAGATACTATTATAGTTATGTTAAATTCTTTAAGTTTCTTCAGCATTTCCCAGAATTCAACTCTTGAGACAGCATCAACACCTGTTGTTGGTTCATCAAGGATAAGCAGCTCCGGTTTATGGATCAACGCACACGAAAGTGCCAGTTTCTGTTTCATGCCACCGGATAGTTTGCCTGCAAGTCTTTTTCTGAATGGTTCAATGTGTGAATATATTTCAGCTATCAGATCATAATTTTCCCTGACAGTTGTTCCGAAAACAGTTGCATAGAAATTCAGATTCTCTTCGACTGAAAGATCCTGGTAGAGGCTGAATCTTCCCGGCATATATCCGATATTCTTCCTTAACTCCTTAAAATCAGGCACAGCATCATGGCCAAGCACTTTTAATTCACCTGTATCAGGTATAATAAGAGTGGCAATTATCCTGAAGAGAGTTGTTTTGCCCGCTCCGTCGGGGCCAATGAAACCGAATATCTCTGACTCATTCACATTAAATGAGATATCCCTGAGAGCCTGTACATCCCCGAACTTTTTACTGATACCTGAAGCCTCAATAGCCCTGTGCATTTCTATTCCTGATCAAATATTACTTCTCCGGGCATTCCTGATTTTATTGTGCCGTCATTGATTACATCAATTAGGACAGCGTAAACAAGAGTGACGCGCTCCTCTTTTGTCTGTATGATCTTTGGAGTGAATTCAGCCTTACCGGCAATATGACTTATCCTGCCGCTGAAGGTCCTGTAATCTTTCCTGCCGTTGTCAATACGCACAGAGCATTCCTGGCCGATACGTATACTGCCCAGCTGGGCTCCGCTTACATAGGCTTTTAACCTTATCAGTGTCAGATCTGCAATCTTCACAAGCGGTTTACCTGCCGCTGTTATTTCTCCGGCTTCAGAGTATTTTTCAATTATTATGCCCTTAAGCGGGCTTTTTACAGTGCTTCTCAGTAATTGCTCGTTTACAGTGGCTTTTTTTGATTCATATACAGAAAGTTCTGCAGCTATCGATGTTTTCTGGGTATTATTGGCAGCAACCTGTTTTTGCAGAACTGCAAGCTGTCCGGTCAGGTCATCATATTGCTTCTGAGTTGCTGCCTCTTCTTTAAGCATATTTCCGATCCTGGCTATATTCACATTGAGATTTTCGATCTGTTGATCAAGTATAGCATTCTGGGCATTTATTGAACTGATCCGTGTTCTTATGCTTCTCATCCCTGCATCGATCTCTCCCTTCTGAAGATGAAACAGGGTAGTATCAATAAGGGCGATGACCTCACCTTCATTGATATCATTCCCTTCGGAAACATTCAGTTCAAGTATACGCCCGCCTGTTTCAGATGAAACGGTAACCTCTGTAGCTTCGAAATTGCCGTATGCATCTGCAACATTGTCATTCCGATGACATCCGGCAAGCATTACGGCAGCAATTACTGTTAAAATCCTTGTTTTCATTCTATATCCTTTCCGCAAATATTTAAGTACTCGACCTGCGACATTAGCAGGTTGATTTTATGTATTTCGTGATTGATAATTGCCTGTTTTTCAGAATTGATCTCATTTAATAGTTCTGTAGCTGTAATAATTCCGTTTTCATACTGTGATTCTGCCGTTACGGTTATGCTCTTTCTAAGAGTTATCAGCTCGTTGTCGGATTCGATAAGTGATTTAAGAGAGGCAATTTCAGCGTTCTTCCCTTCGAGAAGCCGTTTAAGGTTATCAGTAAGATCATTTTTTCTGTTGTCGATAATTCCCTTTTGCAGGCTTATTATCTGTTTTTCATTTCTTGCCTTGTTCCAGTCAAAGACATTCCACTTTATACCGGCTCCCAGTATATAGTAGGGTGCGAATTCATCCCTGAAAAAGTTATTCCCGGGAGGGTTCCCGTAACCTAATGTTGCAAATCCGAATATTTTTGGTAGTCTTTTGCTGTCAACCATTCTGATGCCTGCAGAGAGCTGTTCCTTTCTCAGGTCGAAAACCTCAAGCTCGGGGCGTGATAATTCAGGGCTAAGATCATCCTGAATAAGCGGAACAAGAAATTCTGTCCGGGGATTGATCTCCATCCCGGTCAGATCGGAAAGGATCTTGATTATTGATCCTCTTCTTATCTCATTCTCCCTGAGCTGCTGGTCAAGCCGCAGTTTCTCGGAGGTCATGACATCAATATCCGATTTCAGGATAAAGCCGTTGGCAAGTGCTGATTGCATTGCAGATATCCGCTTTTCAATCAGCCCGAGATAATTCTTAAAAAGTTCTTTCTGCCTGTCGAGCAGGAGAAGGTTGAAGAAATAAATGTTTATCTGGTCCCGGAGCTTGTATAATTCTGTTTCAGTCTGTTTCTGGCTAAGCTGCAGATCGGATATTTCCAACATGCGAGCACCTTTAATTGCGCCTCCGTCATAGATGACCTGGTTTATGTCGACAGTAAATTTATATTGTTCGTGCGGAAGGGGCTTTATTGCATCTCCGATACCGGGTATGGGTATAGAACCCAGGGAATTACTCAGGTCGATAACTTCAGAATTATATACAAAGTTACCGCCGGCATCAAGGCTGGGAAGCCATCCGCTTGCAAGATTTCTGTCTTTAAGCTGCCATATTGCAGAATATGTATCTTTTTCTCCCGCCAGAGAGCTTGCTTCAGCAGCCTTCTCATAACATTCTTTAAGGGTTACTGCCTTTTGTGCAATCAATGATACAGGCACTACCATCAGGATAATAAGCAAAATGAGTAATAACTTTTTCATTCTGTCATCTTTTACTCGTATTCTTTAATTAAGTTTTTAATCTTTTTCATTGAGGATCAGTGTTATTTACTGATTGCTTTAATAATGAAATCCGGGGCATAGTATTTTCTCTGTTCAAGGTAATCTTCAAAATTGTATCCGATTTTCTCCATAATACCTGAAACTATTGGTTTTGCAAGAAAGGGGAACACACTCATTGCAGCGACTGATGTCATGAACTGAGGGATATTCTCTCTTGTTATATTGTATTTTTCAAGATCATTTTTATGTTGTTTCTCAATAGTTTCCCACATTTTTTCTACCTGGAAGTTCTTAATAAGCTTTTTAATCCTTTCCGGGTTACGGCTTAGTTCATAAAGCACAAATGCCGGAAGTTTCGGATTTTCCTGCAGGAATGAGATATGTTCCCTGAAAAAGAATTTTATTTTATCCTCAAATGATATCTTTTCATCGAAAACCGGAGAGAATTTCCTGAACATCAGTCCTGCCATTTTTTCGAAAACAGCATTGAAGAGATGTTCTTTTGTTCTGAAGTAATAATGAAGTAATGCTTTGTTTATCCCGGCATGATCAGCTATATCTTTCATACGTGCCCCGTCCATTCCCTTCTCTATGAAAACCTCGGTGGCTGATTCAAATATTTTTTCCTCTGTAAGCCTATCCTTCACTGTCATGTAATTTTAATCATTTGATTAAACTATTTAATTAAACTAAAAGGTTTAACTAAGTGGTCAAATATATGAAATATTTTTTATAAAACAAATTTCTCAGCAATAAATACTGTAAAATGTTCTAAGAAAGGGAGATAATCCTGGTTGCCTAGAGTCCCTTTAATTTTAGTCTCAGACTGTTGCTGACTACACTTACAGAGCTTAGTGCCATTGCCGCTCCGGCTATCATTGGATTAAGAAGAAATCCTGTAAAAGGATAGAGGATCCCTGCAGCGATCGGGATACTGATGATATTATAGATAAATGCCCAGAACAGGTTCTGTTTTATTGTAGCCACAGTCAGTTTTGAGAGTCTGATAGCTTTTGGTATACGAGACAGGTCAGATGATATTATAGTCATTTTTGCTGTTTCGATGGCGATATCAGAACCCCTGCCCATTGCGATGCTGATATCAGCCTGGGCAAGAGCCTGGGAGTCATTTATTCCGTCCCCGGCCATGGCAACTGTTTTACCCTGGCTCTGAAGTTGCCTGATAAAATCAAATTTATCCTGCGGGAGGGCTCCTGCTTTAAAACTGCTTATCCCGGCAGCAGCTGCAACAGCGCCGGCGCT
>CAYNRI010000084.1:1045-12063 GCA_964399575.1 uncultured Rikenellaceae bacterium | reverse complement strand
TGCTGACACTAGTCCCTGAAACTAGCGCGTCTACCAATTTCGCCATCTGGGCATTCTGGCTCAGGGCTTAGGGCTCAGGGCTCAGAGAAGAAAATTCTGCTCCGTGCTCTTTGCTCTGCGCTCTTTATTGCGGGGACAAAAATAACAAAAAAATAATAAACAAATAATCGGGTATTACAGAAAAGTATATTTTTGCAGACTGATTGAAAGAGTATGTATACAGGATCACCCGGTTCAAGATTGTCAGGATCTCCCTCCAATGAGGGTTTGATATCATCCGGGCCTTTCAATAAGTGATAATTATATGAACAACCTGTTTATAATGCAGGTTTTTTTATTAACTTAAGTAGAAAATGAACTTCGTAAAAATCATGAAATTTGGCGGGACTTCGGTAGGCAGTCCCGAGAGGATGAAAGCCTTGATCCCCCTGATAAAAGACGATGAAAGGAAACTGATAGTGCTTTCGGCAATGTCAGGTACCACAAATAACCTTGTTGAGATATCAGATCTTCTGTATTCAGGAAACCCTGAAGGGGCTATGAATAAAATTGAAGCCCTCAGGGAAAAATACCATAAAGTAGTAAACCAGCTATATGAGACTGAAGCTTACAGAAAAAGCGGTCTTGAGATGGTAGACTCACATTTCGGAGTTCTGACGAATATTGCTTCCAGATCCTTTACAAAACAGCAGGAGAAAGCCGTTCTTGCAGAAGGAGAACTTATGTCAACTGCACTTGTTCATTTAATGTTGCAGGAAAAAGACATAAAATCATACCTGCTTCCTGCTCTGAATTATATGAGAGTGGACAAGGACGGGGAACCGGATTATTTCTACATTGAAGAAAACCTGAAAAGAGAACTCCGTAAATGTGACTCAAAGAGTATCATAATAACCCAGGGATTCATCTGCAGGAATGCATATGGAGAAATTGATAACCTGAAACGCGGGGGAAGCGATTACACAGCATCAATTATCGGATCAGTGCTGAAAGTTAAAGAGATACAGATATGGACAGATATAAGCGGTTTTCACAATAATGATCCCCGCTACGTTGAAAACACAAGTGTGATACGCGAACTATCTTTTGACGAAGCAGCAGAGCTTGCATATTTCGGCGCCAAGATATTACATCCGGCTACTGTGAACCCGGCAAAAATCAACAATATCCCCGTCCGGTTAAAGAACACAATGGAACCGGAAGATGAGGGTACAGTGATAACCTCAACAAGCAAATCCGCAGATTATAAGGCTGTTGCAGCAAAAGATGGAATATCAGTCATTCGGATCAGATCCGACAGGATGCTCATGGCATATGGATTCCTCAGAAAAGTATTCGAGATATTCGAGATATACAGGACACCTATTGATATGATCGCTACATCTGAAGTATCAGTATCTCTTACAGTTGATAATTCCCAATACCTGGATCAGATCGTTAAAGACCTGAAAGAACTTGGGACTGTTGAAATAGAGAAAAACCAGACTATTATATGTATTGTTGGCGATTTCCGCACTGAACGCCAGGGATCCGCACCAGAGATTTTCAGGGCGCTGAACTCGATCACGCTTAAAATGATCTCTTACGGGGGAAGCGATAACAGCCTCTCGTTGCTTATTGATACAAACGATAAAATCAAGGCGCTTAAAATGCTCAGCAAAAACCTATTTGCCAAAAAAAATGATAAGTAAAGAAACTATCGGAAAATTCAGGGATCTGCCCACACCTTTTTATTACTACGATCTCGATGTACTTGATTCCACTCTTGGGATCCTTAAAAAAGAATCACAAAGCTCGGGAATAAAAATCCATTACGCAGTTAAGGCAAATCCTAATCCGCGCATACTTAAAAAGATCTGCTCTTACGGCCTCGGAGCTGACTGTGTAAGCTGGAATGAGATTGCTGCAGCCATTGAAGCAGGAATCAAGCCTTCGGATATTGTATTTGCAGGTGTTGGAAAAAGCGATAAGGAGATAGAATCTGCAATAAAGGCTGACATCTTCTGCTTCAACTGTGAATCACTGCCCGAACTTGAGGTAATAAATCAGTTTGCGGCCGGACAGAACAAAATAGTCAATATTGCTTTAAGGATCAATCCATTGATTGAAGCACATACCCATAAATACATAACAACCGGAATAGAGGAGAGTAAATTCGGTATAAACACATGGGAACTGGAAGAGGTTCTCAGCAAGCTTAAGGATTTTAAGAACCTGAAGCTCATCGGTATTCATTTTCATATAGGTTCCCAGATTACCAGGATGTCAGTCTTTCAGAGCCTTTGCGCCCGTATTAATGAGTTGCAGGAATGGTTTTCAGCAAGAAATGCCGAACTGAAAGTAATAAATATCGGTGGCGGACTTGGGATTGACTACCAGGATCCTGACAATCAGCCAAAATTTGCCGAATATTTCGCTCTTGTTAAAGAGTATGTGCGGCTCAGGCCTGGTCAGGAGCTTCATTTTGAGCCGGGAAGATCAGTAGTTGGACAGTGCGGTTCGCTGATCTCAAAAGTGCTGTTCATAAAGGCCGGGAGCAATACCCTTTTCGCTGTCCTGGATGCTGGGATGACAGATCTGATAAGACCGGCTCTTTATCAGGCCTATCATAAGATAGAAAATCTTACTTCAGAAGGCAAGATATTCAGATATGACATTGTAGGGCCTATATGCGAATCATCCGATACATTCGGCAAATATGTAGAGCTTCCCGAGGCCCGCAGAGGCGATCTGATAGCAATCAGATCAGCAGGAGCATACGGTGAGTCGATGGCTTCGAGATATAATCTGAGGGATCTGCCAAGGGCTGTGTTCTCGGATGAAATATAGTTGTAACGGCGCAACGGCGCAACGGCGCAACGGCACGGAGTTAATTCCCCTTTGAAGGTTGGAGCGCAGTGGAAATCCCGCCTCGACGGGAGGGGTGTAGGGGGATGCAATTTACGGCATAAAGCTTACGAACCTACGAAATCTTAAAGATCCCCAGGAAATACAGGAATACAATTGCGATAGCAACCGGTGCAACAAATTTTACAATGAAAATATAGGTAGGCAGAAGCCTCCCTTTGAGAGTTCCTTCATTAGTCAGCTCCTTCCTTGTAAGGTCTTTACTATAGAACCATCCTATAAACAAAACAATAAAAAACCCACCTATCGGCAGCATTATATTCGAGGTCAGGAATTCCAGAATACCAAAAATGTTCTTCCCTCCCACCTGAACAAGACTCAGTGCCCCATATGAAAGTACTGTGAACAATCCAAGTACAGATACTGAGAGCGATGCCGCAATTGTAGCTTTCTTTCTCGACAAATGCAGTTCTTCCACAAGGTATGCAACTATCACTTCAAGTACAGAAATAGTTGATGTCAGGGCTGCTATCGACAGAAGCAAAAAAAACAACACCGAAAAAACAGAACCAAGGGGCATTTTATCAAAAATCCCGGGAAGAACAATGAATGTAAGCCCCGAACCTGAGGCGGGAGACCCGCCAAGGGCAAATACTGCAGGGAAAATTGCAACTCCTGAGAGAACTGCAACTGAAGTGTCAGCAAGAGAAACCAATCCAGCTGATGCCATAAGGTTTTCATTCTTTTTTATATATGATCCATAGGTAATAAGAGTACCCATACCTACACTGAGTGAAAAGAAAGACTGTCCCAAAGCTTCAAGGATCACTTTAGGAGTAATCTTACTCATGTCAGGATGAAAAAGGAACTGAAGACCTGCCTTTGCGCCCGGAAGGGTTAATGATCTGATACACATTAATATAATTAAGAGAAACAGAAATGGCATCATAACTTTTGTGTACTTTTCAATCCCATCCTTTACTCCTGATATGATAATGAAAGCTGTAAATCCCATAAATATTATGAACCACAGAAGAGGGCGGAAAGAGCTTTTTAAAAACGAATCGAACATATTAGTCAGCTCAAGATCTGTCTTGCCCAGCAAATTGCCTGTAAGGGACTGATAGAAATACTCAAGTGTCCATCCTGCAACTGTTGTATAGAAAGCCAGTATCATAAAGGCAGCGACAACACCCATTAGTCCTATAAGGAACCATGGCTTCCCTGGAGCTAGTTTACGGAAAGCGCCGTATGGATTAAGCTGAGCGGATCGTCCGATAATAAATTCGGAGGTCATCACAGGGATCCCTATCACTACAACACAGATCAGGTAAATAAGCAGGAAAGCACCTCCCCCGTTTTCACCAGTCAGGTAGGGAAAACGCCAGATATTACCAAGCCCTATAGCTGATCCCGCTACAGCTGCCACAACAGCAAATCTGCCTGAGAAAGAATCTCTTACGACCTTTTCGTTGTTCCCCATAATCTTAATTAATTAGAATCTTAATAATGATATTCTTCCTTTTATAAGTTTAGAACAAAATTCGAAAGATAATAAACCTATTCTTTTTCCGATAAACAGTGACAACGAAAATAAACAGAAAGTAAATTTCAGGACTTAGTTTCCCTGACTGGCTGGCTGTTTTAGGAAGAGTTATCTTATTCTTCCTTCCCGAATATCCGGTTTTTGTTCAAGTCCGTAACGAAGGTTTAAGCCATTGATCATCAGCAGTCATAATTGAAACCGGGTAGTACCTGAGAGTCGGGACGGGAGATCCTTAGCAAAGGGGGAAGTGCAGTGGATGCTGCAGAGAGGACGGAAAAACTAAACTACTGAATCCGGGATGAAAGTCCGTCTTCCCACTCGCTCCACCCGGAGTTCATTCCATAAGGGGCTTCTATCGAGACAACTTCAATCTGCCTTATAAGCCCTTTTTCTATTTTAAATATTTCGGCTATTTCCCAGGTCCAGGGTCGTATTACATTAATAGATACTGTTTGTCCATTTGTAAGCTCAAAATTCTGAACATTACCTGCATGATCGAAAAAAACAAATGCAAAAACCAACCCACGCTCTTCATCGACAAGCATAAAACGACGGTCTCTGATACGTGTCACAAATCTGAAAAAACCTGACTCGAATTGCTCCCGGGCTCCAAGACCCCTGAAATCAAATCCGGTTTCAGGATTATCCATCGGGTTATTAGTAGTTTGCTGACCGTTTTCAATCCTGTTACAATCGTCAGTGAAAGGATATATTCCTTTCCCGTCATTTTTTTCAAGTCCTGTAAAATACATGTTTGAAACCTTTATAAGATCTTCCCTTGATAGTCTTTCTTCTTCAGGAATATCTTGCAGATATACCGGATGTGGCTTGCCAAGTTTCTCAAGCAAAAGGGCTGCTGAGGTATCACGGGCCACAATGGTTTCAATTTCGGTTATAAGATCATTTTCTATCTTAAGCCGGAGCGCCAGTAATGCAGGCTCACCATTCTCCCTGATCGTACCAAACAATCCGATCTGACCTGTTTGGGGATCTGCTACATACAGATTATATGATCCCCTTGCATTAGCTGTATTCCAGAGTCCATCACCAATTGCAAGCCTCTGGCCATTCTCAGTAAACTTAACAGATTGACTAAGAGAGATTTTAGTTGGATCATGATTAATAACAGCGTCGAGATATTTATCTGCATAACTCTCCAGACAAACACGGTCACAGTTCAGGGAAGAGGGTACTGAGGTGTCATTGCATGAGTTTGTGATCAATAATACTAAAAGTACAGTTAAGGCAACAGGGTAGTTTTTCATTTGAGCAGGATTATAGAGTTAAATTCATGACTTTTGTTAATCTCCTGTAAAATTGCAGGTCCGGAAACAAAAGTTAGCCGAATTTATGAAAAGAGACAATACAAATCAAATTTATTTCACCCTGATGCTCTTCTTATACAACTCCTGCCAGTTTTCGTCGGTTGGTGAAGACGGAACTAAAGTATGGGATGATCTCCGTTCAAGTTTCCTGATGATATAAGATCTGTCGCGGGTTCTTTCTCCCTTGCCACTTCCGACATAATCGACATAAGCAATAAACCTGTTGATTTTGTGAGGGATGACCTCAGGTGTGCGTATCAGACCGACATCATAATCTTTAATATCATAGTTGTCATGATTTTGTTCCCATATATCGAGGTAAAATACATAAGGATCAAGATGTGAGAATACTACAATTCCGTATTTATCTGTGTATCCTTCAGTTTCCATGTTGGTCATTTCTTCCCAGTCAGGGAGCGTGGGATATAACCTTACACTGGCATCGGGAACGATATAGTCATCATAGTATTCACGTACTTCAATCTCAAGAAGGGTTGGTACCATCACATCAATTATAATTGAAGCCTCATCTGAATCTCCTGAAGCAGAGTATACCTTAAGGATCACTTCGAAGGAACCGGTTCCGGTAAAGATGTGAACCGGATCGCGTTCATATGAAATATATCCGTCACCAAAATCCCATTCATATTCAACAGCATTATGGGAGCGGTTATCAAAATAGACCTCCTCCCCGACTTCCGGGTCAACGATATCAACCTGAAAATCAGCTTCCGGAAATGATTCGCACGACGCTAACATTGCCGGCAGTAAAAGAAAAAGATAGAATAATTTTTTCATCGTAGTGAGTATTTATGCTAAAATAGAAAATCAAATTATATGCCATCTTTTAGAATTAGTATATAATATTAACCCAAGGACAGTTATTATTGAACATGTTAATAAATATGATTATCTTTGCACTCCATTAAAAATAAGCATCAAAGCATGATTAAAATAACTTTTCCCGACGGGACTATAAAAGAATATAAAAAAGGGATAAGCAGTCTTGAAATTGCTGAAGAAATAAGTCCAAGGCTCGCAAAAGAGGTGTATGCTGCCAGCGTGAACGGTGATATCCGCGATGTTACAAGACCTATTATGTCCGATTCTATTTTAAAGCTTCATAAATGGGATGATGAAGAAGCCAAACATGCTTTCTGGCATTCTTCTGCCCACCTGCTGGCAGAAGCCCTTGAAACTCTATACCCGGGTATCAAATTCGGGATCGGCCCGGCAATTGAGAACGGATTCTATTATGATGTTGATCCCGGTGAAGGAAAAGTCATAACAGAAGCTGACCTGCCTGCTATCGAGAATAAGATGAAAGAACTCGCTGCACAGAATCAGGTCTTCGTACGTAAAGATGTATCGAAGAAGGAAGCGATGGACCTTTTCTCAGTGAAAGGTGATGAATATAAAACTGAGCTTATAAGCGAACTTGAAGATGGTACAATTTCATTATATACCAGCGGCAGCTTTGTGGATCTGTGCCGTGGTCCCCACCTGGCTTCAACTGAACCAATTAAGGCAATCAAACTGATAAATGTTGCCGGAGCATACTGGCGAGGAGATGAGAAACGCAGGATGCTTACAAGGATCTATGGCATAACCTATCCGAAGCAGAAAATGCTTGATGAATATCTTGTTTTTCTTGAAGAAGCAAAAAAACGTGATCACAGACGTATCGGCAAGGAACTGGAGCTATTCACTTTTTCACCGAAAGTAGGTATGGGACTGCCTTTGTGGCTGCCAAAAGGTTCTGATGTAAGACAGCACCTGATAGATTTCCTGACTAAACTCCTGAAGAAAAGAGGTTATAAAATAGTTACCACGCCTCATATAGGTAATGTAAATTTATATAAGGTATCGGGGCATTACGAGAAATACGGAGCAAGTTCATTCCAGCCGATGTCGACACCCCAGGAAGGGGAACAGTTCATGCTTAAACCAATGAATTGTCCGCATCACTGCGAGATATATAATGCTTCTCCTCACTCCTATAAAGAGCTGCCGCTCAGGATGGCTGAGTTCGGCACTGTTTACAGGTATGAACAGAGCGGTGAACTGCACGGCCTTACAAGAGTCAGAAGCTTTACACAGGATGATGCACATCATTTCTGCAGGCCCGATCAACTCAGAGAAGAATTCAAGAGCATAATTGATCTTATCCTCTATATTTTTAAAATATTGAATTTCAATGATTTTACTGCTCAGATATCACTCAGGGACCCTGACAATAAAGAAAAATATATCGGATCTGATGAGAATTGGGAAAAAGCTGAACAGGATATAATCAGCGCTGCGGGTGACAAGAACCTTAAAACTACAGTGGTCCCGGGAGAAGCAGCATTCTATGGACCGAAACTTGACTTCATGGTCAGGGATGCCATAGGTCGCAAGTGGCAACTCGGTACCATTCAGGTTGATTATAACCTTCCCGACAGGTTCGACCTGACATATAACGGCAGCGACAACCAGAAACACAGACCCGTAATGATACACCGTACAGTCTTCGGATCGCTGGAGAGATTTGTAGCTGTACTTATTGAGAACACAGCCGGCAAACTACCCCTCTGGCTGGCTCCTGATAAAGCGGTTATCCTTCCTATCAGTGATAAATTCAATGATTATGCCTCAAAAATTTTGGAAATTCTAAATAATTCCGATATTTGCACCTTAATTGACGACCGTAACGAAAAGATTGGTAAGAAGATCAGAGATAATGAATTAAAGAGGATCCCTTACCTTCTTATAGTTGGAGAAAAAGAAGCAGAAAGCGGAAGCGTTTCGGTAAGAAAACAGGGTGAAGGCGATAAAGGGAGTATGAAGATCGAAGAATTCGTTAATTTCATAAATTCGGAGATAAAGAAAGAAATTGAGCTTTAATACATTTATAGTCAATTATAGTAGTAACTAAACTCAGGAGGAAATAGTTATAACAGGACCAATCAGACGAAGCCCTGCACGGATTACCCAGCCGGCTCATAAAATTAACAACCGTATCACGGCAAGAGTGGTCAGGGTTGTAGGCGATGATATCGAAACCCAGGTCATGAGCATCCAGGATGCTCTGAAAATGGCCGATAAAATGGAACTTGATCTGGTTGAGATCTCGCCAGCAGCTGATCCACCGGTATGTAAGATTATTGATTATCAGAAATACCTGTATCAGCAGAAAAAGAAACAAAAGGAGATAAAGGCAAAAACGGTAAAGGTCACAGTAAAGGAATTAAGATTTGGACCAAATACTGATGATCATGATTATAACTTTAAACTGAAACATGCCATAAAATTCCTTGAAGAAGGTTCAAAAGTAAGGGCATACGTGTTCTTTAAAGGGAGATCGATCTTATTCAAAGAACAGGGCGAAGTCCTGCTTCTGAGGTTTGCGAACGATCTGGAAGAATATGGAAAAGTTGAACAGCTGCCAAGACTGGAAGGGAAAAGGATGATAATATCTTTCTCCCCTAAGAAGAAGAAATAGTATTTTAATTTTATATAAAGATGCCAAAGATGAAAACGAATCCGGGAGCCAAGAAAAGATTCTCTCTCACCGGAACAGGGAAGATAAAACGGAAACATGCATTTAAAAGCCACATACTTACCAAGAAAACAACAAAACGTAAGAGAAATCTTACATATTTTGGACAGGTAGACAAAGCAGATCAGAAAAACGTAAAACTTCTGCTGGCCAGCAAATAATTTAAGAACAAATAGTATTAACAGGATGTACAGCACAATAAGTGTTCGCTAAGCGGCGGAACGCTGACATTCAAAATTAATGAGTTATGCCAAGATCAGTAAATGCGGTCGCTTCCAGAGCGCGAAGAAAGAAAGTTCTTAAACAGACAAAAGGGAATTTCCTTTCAAGGAAGAATGTAATAACAGTAGCAAAGAACACCCTCGACAAAGGTCTGGGGTATGCATACCGCGACAGAAAGAAGAAAAAAGGACTATTCAGGTCACTCTGGATACAGAGGATCAACGCAGGCGTCCGCCAATATGATATGAGCTATTCGGAGTTCATAGGTAAGCTGGAGAAAAAAGGTATCAAGCTTAACAGAAAAACCCTTGCCGACCTGGCAATGAACAATCCGGATGCTTTCCAGGCTATTGTAGAAAAGGTCAGATAAAGTAATTACCTTACTCTCAGAAACATCCGCTTCAGGCGGATCTTCCTGAACCCCTTAGCTTCCTTATCGATAGAAAGCCAGATGAATTTTGGCTTACCAACGATATGATCTTCAGGGACAAAACCCCAGTACCTTGAATCGGCTGAATTGTGCCGGTTATCCCCCATCATAAAATAATAATCCATTCTGAACGTGTAGGTGGTAACGGGATGACTGTTTATATAGATTGTACTTCCCTCAACGTCAAGGTCATTATCCTCATATACATCAATTATACGACGGTATAAATCAAGATTAGATGTATCAAGCTTAATTGTAGTACCTTTTGCCGGTATAAATAACGGTCCGAAATTATCTTCATTCCATGCCAGGGATTCATCATAAGGGAAAACAGTAAATAGAAAATCACCCTTTCTTGATGTAGCGGCAGTTACCTCGGTAACGTTTGTGAACTTTGAGATCGATTCAGCTGCAGATACTGTCAGCGGCAAATAATAAACTGTATTTGAAGCCATTGCCTGATCAGATCTCGAAATATTCAAGCGCTCGAAGGCTTTTGGATTAATTGTTGTCCCATTTGTGCTGACATAATAATTCTTCTGTTGATTCTTATTCTCAGCGAATAGTTCTCCATTAACATACACTGTACCCATCTCTATTTTGATTGTGTCGCCCGGGAGTCCTATGCATCTTTTTACATAATTGTCACGCCTGTCAACAGGCCGGTACTGCATATTATAGTTCTTCCACACCTCCTGTCTGGCCATCGGCATATAATGTTCCATCGGCCCGGAAGAACCGTTATAAAGATTCTCCCTTAATTGCAGATCCTTTGCTGTCCGCATTATGATCTCATAATAACTTGTATTTGTATTCTCAAGGGCAACAGTATCACCGGCAGGAAAGTTGAAAACGATCGGGTCTCCGCGCTTCACCTGCCCGGCACCGATAAGCCGTTTATAAGGCAGAACAATAAGGTTGGACCAGGATCTGCCCTTTATTAAAGGCATTGTATTCTGAGTAAAGGGGAAAGCAATCGGTGTATTAGGCATTCTGGGACCGTAGGCAAGCTTACTGACAAAGAGATGATCGCCGACAAGCAGTGATTTCTCCATCGACGGAGTCGGGATCCTGTAATTCTGGAAAAGAAATATGTTGATCAGGGTA
>CAYNRI010000084.1:0-1035 GCA_964399575.1 uncultured Rikenellaceae bacterium | reverse complement strand
AACTCAGGTGGATTAAATGAATATTTGAATGAAGTAACAGCTATTACAGCAAATATAAGCGCATCCAGCCACTCAATAAATGAGCTGTTCTTCCCATGCCGTTTCTTCCAGAAAGTCCAGTTTACTTTTTCGGATATATACAGGTCAAATATGATCCCGAGACCAAGAAGAAGCCAGTAGTTCCCTATCCATATTACCACAAGAATATAGATTATAGCAACAATAGCGAACCTTATATACCTCGTTTGCAGTAGATTAATCATCTTTTATAAATATTTGAAGCGGTAAAAGTAAAAAATATTATGAGAAACCAAGCACTTCCTTCATTGTGAATATGCCCGTTCTGCCCTTAATAAACTCAGCAGCAATTACTGCCCCCATGGCAAAGCCTCTCCTGTTCTTCGCTTCATGCCTGAGGGTAATAGTATCAATATCAGAATCCCATGTAACTGTATGTGTTCCGGGTACCATACCTTCACGGACCGGCTTTATGGGTATCTTATTTTCCGATCTCTCATTGTCAAAACACCATCCATCGTATTCACTATGCTGCCGCCTGATGTCTTCCGCCAGAGTAAGAGCTGTGCCGCTTGGAGCGTCAAGTTTCTTTGTATGATGTATCTCTTCGATCGATACTTCGTATTCGCGATACCTGTTCATCTGTTTTGCAAGCTCTGAATTAAGATGGAAAAGCAAATTAACTCCGATACTGAAGTTTGCAGAGTGAATAAATGCAGTGTTGCCGGATTTGCATATCTCCAGTACCTTGCCGATATCCTTTATCCATCCGGTGGTACCGGAAACTACAGGCACTCCCAGTTTTAAACAGGAAGATACATTCTCCAGCGCAGCTTCGGGAGAGGAAAACTCAATTGCAACATCAATGGCTTTGAATTTATCACTGTTAAGGTCATAAAAATTGCCAACATCTATAGTAATACCTATCCTGTGACCTCTTGCCACTGCAATTTCTTCAATAATATGGCCCATCCTGCCATAACCGATCAATGCTATATTCATTATTTTGAATTTTAT
>CAYNRI010000083.1:0-12191 GCA_964399575.1 uncultured Rikenellaceae bacterium | reverse complement strand
ATCATTGAAATAATAACCTCATCTTAATTTTGGGTGTCTTTCGCACAAAACAGGAGGCTATAAACTATTGCAATGATGTAATATCAAAAGTGCCCGCAGTATTTTTCAGCCTAATCAAGTTTCAGAACAGCAAGAAAGGCCTGCTGGGGTACTTCAACATTTCCTATCTGACGCATCCTTTTCTTTCCTTTTTTCTGCTTCTCAAGAAGTTTTCTCTTTCGTGTTATATCGCCTCCATAACACTTTGCTGTCACATCTTTCCTGACTGCCTTGACAGTTTCACGTGCAATTATCTTTGCCCCAATAGCAGCCTGTATTGCAATATCAAACTGCTGCCTCGGAATAAGTTCTTTTAGTTTCACGCACATTTTACGTCCAAACTCGTAGGCATGACCGCGGAAAATTAAAGTTGAAAGGGCATCAACCATTTCACCGTTGAGAAGGATGTCAAGCCGTACAAGGTCTGCTTCCTTATATCCCGTATAGTAGTAATCGAAGGAAGCATAACCCTTTGAAATGCTTTTAAGTTTATCATAGAAATCAAAAACTATCTCTGAAAGAGGCATTTCAAATGTAAGTTCCACCCTGTCCTTTGTCAGGTAAATCTGATTCTTCAGTGTCCCCCTCTTATCAATACACAGCTTCATTATTGCGCCTGTATAATCTGCTTTTGTGATTACCTGTGCACTAATGTAAGGTTCTTCAATACGATAGATGTTATTTACAACAGGAAGACCGGATGGATTATGAACATCCGTTTCCTCTCCCCTTGTTGTAATGACCTTAAAAGAGACATTAGGCACGGTAGTTATAACATCCATATTGAACTCCCTGTCAAGCCGTTCCTGTATTATCTCCATATGAAGCAGGCCAAGGAATCCGCATCTGAATCCGAATCCAAGTGCTGCAGATGATTCCGGAACGAAAGAGAGTGATGCATCATTAAGTTGCAGTTTCTCTATTGAACTTCTCAGATCCTCATACTGGTCAGCATCAACAGGATAAATGCCTGCAAATACCATTGGCTTTACCTCCTCAAACCCTGCTATAGCATTTTCACAAGGATCATCAACATGGGTTATTGTATCTCCCACCCTCACTTCTGCAGCATTCTTGATTCCGGAAATAATATATCCCACATCTCCGGTGCTCATCATTTCATGAGGATTTTGCCTTAGTTTAAGCACTCCTATTTCTTCGGCATTGTACTCATGACCGGTACTTAAAAACATAACCCTGTCACCATTCCTTATTGTGCCGTTAACTAATTTAAAATAAGCAATGATACCCCTGAAAGAGTTGAAGATCGAGTCAAATATGAGAGCCTGCAAAGGTGCGGTGGGATCGCCTGAAGGAGGAGGGATTCTTGTAATGATCTCGCTTAGTATCCTCTCCACTCCCATTCCTGTTCTGGCACTTGCTTCGATAATTGTTTCCCTGGGGCAGCCAACGAGCTCAACTATCTGGTCCTTTACATCCTCAGGCATTGCATTCGACATATCCATTTTATTGAGCACCGGGATGATCTCAAGGTTATGCTCGATGGCCATGTATAGATTTGAAATTGTCTGTGCCTGAATACCCTGGGTTGCATCAATAACAAGAAGAGCCCCTTCGCATGCTGCAATTGACCTTGACACCTCGTATGAGAAATCAACATGTCCGGGCGTGTCAATCAGATTCAGAAAATACTTCTTCCCTTCGTACACGTATTCCATCTGGATAGCGTGGCTTTTTATTGTGATTCCTCTTTCCCTTTCCAGGTCCATATTATCGAGTATCTGATCCTGATACTCGCGCTCGGAAATAGTATTTGTTTTTTCAAGAAGCCTGTCGGCCAGGGTGCTCTTGCCATGGTCGATATGAGCTATTATGCAGAAATTACGGATGTTATCCATCAGGGTAAGCAGTCTGAAATCAGGTGCAAATATAAAAATATTAGGGGCGTTGCAAGCAGCGCCCCTATTTTTTTAACAAACTAATATTCTTGAATTCTTACATCATTCCCGGCATGCCTCCTCCCATTCCCTGGGGTGGCATTGCAGGACGGTCTTCTTTCTCCTCAACAATTACAGCTTCGGTAGTCAGGAACATCCCGGCAATCGATGATGCGTTCTCGAGAGCAACACGCACAACTTTAACGGGATCAATAACGCCAGCCTTTGTAAGCTTTTCATATGTATCAGTCTGGGCATTATACCCATAGTCACCTTTCCCCGACTTAACATTCTGAACAACTACAGCTCCTTCTTTTCCGGCGTTTGCAGCTATCTGACGCAGAGGTTCCTCGATAGCCCTTTTAACTATCTCAATACCTGTTGTCTGATCTTCATTATCGCCTTTAAGATTTTCAAGAGCAGATATTGACCGTATATAGGCAACCCCGCCTCCGGGAACAATGCCTTCTTCTATTGCTGCACGAGTGGCATGCAATGAATCATCAACGCGGTCTTTCTTCTCTTTCATCTCAACTTCAGAAGCAGCACCGATGTAAAGGACAGCAACACCTCCGGCTAATTTTGCAAGACGTTCCTGCAGTTTTTCCTTATCGTAATCGGATGTTGTTGTTGTCATCTGCTGTTTGATCTGGCCAACGCGTGCCTTGATCATATCTTTATCACCGAAACCATTGACTATTGTGGAATTTTCCTTGTTAACCGTAACTTTTTCAGCTGTTCCGAGCATATCAAGTGTAGCATGTTCGAGTTTAAGCCCTTTTTCCTCAGAAATGACAGTACCGCCGGTAAGTATGGCAATATCTTCAAGCATTTCCTTTCTTCTGTCGCCAAAGCCAGGAGCTTTAACAGCACATACTCTTAATGAACCGCGAAGACGGTTTACTACCAGTGTAGCAAGTGCTTCTCCTTCAACATCTTCAGCAATAATTAAAAGGGGTTTACCTGTCTGTGCTGTAGTTTCAAGAATAGGAAGCAGATCCTTCATTGAGGATATTTTCTTATCGAATACAAGGATATAAGGATTATCAAGTTCAGCCTCCATTTTCTCGGCATTTGTTACAAAATATGCTGAAATATATCCGCGGTCGAACTGCATACCTTCAACAACCTCGACATGGGTTGAAGTACCTTTCGATTCTTCAACAGTTATAACACCTTCCTTGTGAACCTTACTCATAGCCTCAGCAATAAGCTTTCCAATCTCCTCATCATCATTTGCAGATATTCTTGCAACCTGCTCGATCTTTGAAAGGTCATCACCGATTACTGTAGCCTGTGATGCGAGGTGCTTTACGACTTTCTCAACTGCCTTGTCGATACCTCTCTTTACATCCATGGGGTTTGCACCGGCTGTTATGTTCTTAAGGCCTACATTGATAATAGCCTGGGCAAGGACTGTTGCTGTTGTTGTTCCGTCACCGGCAATCTCGCCTGTTTTGGAAGCAACTTCCTTAACCATCTGGGCACCCATATTCAGGTAAGGATCCTTTAATTCGATCTCCTTTGCTACTGTAACACCGTCCTTTGATACCTGAGGAGCTCCGAATTTTTTCTCAATAACCACATTACGTCCTTTTGGACCCAGGGTCACCTTAACAGCATTTGCTAATTGATCAACTCCTTCTTTAAGAAGAGCTCTTGCATCAATATTGTATTTTATCTCTTTTCCCATTTTTATATAAATTTTATTGGTTTAATAATTAAAGTATAAAGAGAATATCCGACTGGGAAATCAGCAGGTAATCCTCACCGTCAATAGTTAGTTCCTGCCCTGAATATTTCCCGTAAAGGACTTCGTCGCCTTTTTTGACTTCCATTTCCTCATCCTTTTTTGATGCGCCTACCAGAAACACTTTCCCCTGCCGAGGTTTTTCCTTTGCGGAATCAGGTATAATGATTCCACTGGCAGTTTTTGCTTCAGCTTCGTTAGGTTTTACTAAAACCTTTCCTGCCAGAATTTTTCCTTTTAATTGTGCCATGTGATTTATTTTTAGAGTTAAACAATATTTTCAGATTCCCTACTGTATCATATTTTATGCCAAAAGGGATAACATGACATTTTTAAATAAAAAAGTGTCAGTAAGATGACAAACTGACACTTCAATATATTTAAATATTGTAAATGACTGAATTATTCCGGTTGTGTTTCTGCTTGTTCAGGAGTAGCTGAGGATGGAGGCACTGCTGTCGGAAGAGTAGGAATGGCATTGGGATCGACTGCATTCTGTATCTGTGTACTTATCCTTGACTGTTCCGAAGCCCCGCCACGTGGTATTGCTGCTGTTGCCACAACGCAAAGGATAAGGATACCGGCTGCAAGTGTCCATGTTGATTTCTCAAGGAAATCAGCAGTTTTTCGTATCCCCATCGTTTGTCCGGCTGAAGTAAAATTAGCTGCAAGACCGCCTCCCTTGGAATTCTGAACAAGCACTATCATTATCTGTACTATGCATGCAACAATGATCAAAACCGAAATAAAAATATAAACTCCCATTTACTTATTTTTTTATTAGCTCTTTAACTTTTTCAATTTGAGACGCAAAGTAAGTACTTTTTTCCGGAAATTTCAAACTTAATTTCTCATAAATATCTATGGCTCTTGAATAATAGCCCTGCCTTGTATAGATCTTTGCCAGAGTTTCTGTCAGCAATCCATCATCTTCTTCAACAGATGGTTTTGAAATGTCGTCGGCGGGCAGACTGTTCCTTACTGTAACAGGTTCAATCCTTGGATTGGCAAGAATGAATTTGTCAATAAGCTCAGACTGTATGGCCTTCTTTGTTGGTGAAGCTTTAATAAATTCATCTTCTGGTGCTGCCGAAGCTGTGATGTCATAATTCTCTTCACTTGTAATCTCCAGAAGATCTTTGGGTTCAGAAAAAGAGAATCCCGGATCCATGTAAAAGATCTTCTCCTCAATTTCACCAGTTTCCTTATCAACGATAACAATTGTTGCATTCTGATCATCGATCTCGGGAATAGATGAGATAATAACAGGATGATCGTCGGAATCTGCCCCGGACCGTTCTTCCTCTGAACTCTTTTCAATTTCATTAATAAGCTCGGTACTGCTTTTTGCAGAGTCAATCACTGTTTGCTGATGTTCTGTCGTGTCGGTTAATTGTTGTGCTGATCCGGAAGTACCGGGGCTTTGTTTTTCTTCCTCAAACTGTTCCTTCTTAAGATAATAGTAAAGAGCTTCCCTGTCAGCAATTCTTAAAGCCAATCCCCTGAGCTGATTCTCAAACCTCACGTCTGCTGTATTATGAAGTCCCTTAAGAAAAAGCATATAAGCACTCTGGAAATACGGGAATACGCTGATAAGCTCACTTACATCGCTTAACATCTGGCGATCCGTCGGCCCATATCTTTCAATCATACGGAGAAAATCATTCCTGTTCATCCCTGTTACCAGTTGACGAATGCCTTGTTAAAAATATCCTCTATAAGCAACTCTACTATCTTGGCTGAAAGCTCTTCTTCAACTTCATCAAGATTATACCGGCTGTCATAATCTTCATACCTTGAGAAAGTCTGTTCAAAGCTGAGATCCGGGTTGACTGTATTAGTGTATTTAACTCTCACTGTAATAGTGAACCTGTTAGTAGCTGCCTGCGCATCAGCTGCAACTGTCTGAGGCCGGGTATTATAATCCACAATCTCCCCTTCAAAATCAACATCGCCAAGACCATTAATAAGGCTCTTGTTTGTCTGGGCTTTACATTTATCTATAAGAGCATCAGTAATGTATTGTCCAAGTCCTGGCTGAATAATGCTCGCCCTGTTCTGAAAATACTGGACGCTTATTGTTTTAACCTCAGGAGATAAACTGGCTCCTGTAAAAGAATAGCTGACTTTACAACCGGAAAGAAAAAACGACTCTGAAACAATCAGGATGAAAAGAAACAATTTCTCCCGGGATACCGTGTTTAATTTACATCTCAATGCCATATTCCTTTATTTTCCTGTAGAGAGTGCGTTCAGAGATCCCGAGTTCATGTGCTGCCATTTTTCTTTTACCGCTATATTTTCCAAGTGCCTTCTTTATCATCTCCGCCTCCTTGTCAGCCAAAGACAATGATTCCTCAACAATCTCTTCAGTATCCTGAATATTATTACTGTCCGGCACGGGAATGAAATCCTGTGTACGAGCTTCAGTCACTTTCGATACTGCTTTCTCCCTTCTTGCATCCCTGAAAAGGTCCTTAATAACTGTTTGACTTGATTCCGTAAAGGGTATGTCTATCTCTCCATGCTGAATCAGATCAAATACGAGTTTCTTTAAGTCATTCATGTCACTTTTCATATCAAAGAGGATCTTATATAAGATCTCCCGTTCTGATGAAAAGGATTTCTCATCATCCCTCTTTAAAAGGGCAGGCAGCTTAATTCCATCATATTCAGGAAGATATGTTCTAAGCTTCATTGCCTTGATTTCCCTGTCCTTCTCTATGATTGAAATCTGTTCTGTTATATTCTTAAGCTGCCGCACATTTCCCGGCCATGAATAATTAAGGAGAATGTATTTAGCCTCATTATCGAGAGTAATAGGAGGCATTCTGTATTTCTCGGCAAAATCAACAGAGAATTTCCGGAAAAGCAGAAGGATATCATCACCTCTTTCCCTTAGGGAAGGGATCTTTATCGGTACTGTATTGAGCCTGTAGAACAGATCCTCCCTGAATCTTCCGTTATCAATTGCTTTTACAACATCAATATTGCTTGCAGCAATGACTCTTACATTAGTTTTCTGAACTTTAGATGAACCAACCCTGATGAACTCGCCTGTTTCCAGAACCCTTAGCAATCTGACCTGTGTTGATAATGGTAATTCAGCAACTTCGTCAAGAAAGATTGTTCCGCCATCGGCCACTTCGAAGTAACCTTTCCTGCTGTCAGTGGCTCCGGTAAAAGCCCCTTTCTCATGTCCGAATAACTCAGAATCAATCGTACCTTCAGGTATAGCTCCACAGTTTACAGCTATATACTGACCATGTTTCCTTGCACTATAACTGTGAATAACCTGAGGGAACGCCTCTTTACCGGTCCCGCTTTCTCCCGAAACAAGTACAGAAAGATCTGTGGGAGCTACCTGAACAGCTATATCAATTGCCCTGTTAAGGCCATCAAAATTGCCTATAATCCCGAATCTTTGTTTAATCTGCTGAAGATCTCTCATTTCTAAAATAAAGCTGCTGCGAATTTAAGATATTTTTAAAACATTGGGAAATGCATTTTTCGTAAATTCGCAGTATGAGAAATGAAGATGATTATATCTTCACCGGCATTATACCGGCGCGGTATGCTTCAAGCAGATTTCCTGGGAAACCTCTGGCAATGATCGGGAACAAATCAATGATCCAAAGGGTTTATGAACAATCCCTGAAATCGATCCCGGCTGTCTATGTAGCCACTGATGATAAGAGGATATTCGATACCGTTATTGCATTCGGAGGTAAAGCAGTAATGACATCCGTAAAACATCAGAGTGGTACGGATCGCTGTGCGGAAGCAATAGATATTATAATGAATGAAACGGGAACAAGAACTGATGTTGCTGTAAATATTCAGGGCGATGAACCTTTTATAAAACCTGAGCAGATTGATCTCCTTAAAACATGCTTCAAAGATCCGGCAGTGAAAATAGCTACGCTGGTCAGAAGAACATCTCCTGGCGAGGATATAGACAATCCGAACCACCCAAAGGTTGTACTTGATAAAGCGTCTAACGCTATTTATTTCAGCAGGGCAGTCATTCCATTTATAAGAGATCTGGTGCGGGATGAATGGGCCAAAAAGCATCAGTTTTATAAGCACATTGGCCTGTATGCATTTAAAGCTGACACTCTTAAGACGATTACGGCCTTACAAAGGAGTCCCCTTGAGATATCTGAATCACTTGAGCAAAACAGGTGGTTAGAGAATGGATTAAGGATAAGATGTGCAGTAACTGAATGGGAAAGCATAAGCATTGACACTCCTGAAGACCTGGAGAGAATCAGACCGCTGATTGATGATATTGATTAAAAATTTACTAACTTTAGCACAGTTTTTGATGAGTTTCTTTTAAACGGTAACAATGAAAAAGAGTCTACTCTTAACTCTTTTACTGATTTTTTGCTTATCCCTTCAGGCTCAGAAGGATACAGCCAATATTGCAATGAATCCCATCCGAAAAAATGCGCTGGCAACCAATGCTGCCGGAAAAATTACAATATATCCTGTCCCGGTCAGAGGCAATTTCTTCAATGTAAAATACGAATCGAAAGGTTTTGATAAGATAAAGGATGTCACTTCCATAAAGGTCACCAATATAATCGGACAGGAGATCTTCAAAGAGGAATACAGCAATCCCCAGACTATTACAAGAGTTGATCTTAAGGATCCTATAAGGGGCATGTACCTAGTTACTATCATTTTCAGCGACGGGGTGAAGGTCGTGAAAAAGATAATGATAGAACCTGCTGAATAACAGAGTGTTTTAATCTCTTAAGCTTCTTTCTTCAAATCATTTAATGTGATTTGTCATTGATTTAAATTAAACAATATATTATACTGTTTGTTTAAGATACTGAAGGCCTTAAGCTTCATAAATCATTGAATGCCATGGAAGCAGGAAAGAGTGTCTTTTCTATTAAGGATCTGGAGGATCTCTCCGGAATAAAATCACATACAATCCGTATATGGGAAAAAAGGTACAGTATTCTTGAACCGGAAAGAAATGATTCTAATATAAGATACTATGATGAAGATGAATTAAGGAAGATCCTCAATATAGCCTATCTGAACAGGAAGGGACTGAAAATTTCTAAAATTGCGCATATTCCTGATGATGAGCTATCTGAACGGGTTATGACATCAAACAGCATTGAGGATAATGATCCCTATTTCAGCCCGGGCAAAATACTTATGCCGGCACTTGGATTCAGTTATGAACAATTCCGTGAGTCTCTTTTGCCCTATATTGAAGCCTCAGGACTTGAAAACGCATTTATTTCATATTTTCATCCTTTGTTTGAGAAAGCAGGCATCCTGTGGCAGACAGGCAGTCTCTCTAAAGCCCAGGAACATTTTATAAGGAATACAGTTGGCAGTCTTATTACTGCTGAAGATAGTCTCACAAGAGCACCGGCTGACAGGAAACGACCAACTGTAGCTATTATTAATACCTCTGATAACAGGAATGATATCAATTTCCTGTTCTATAAATATATTCTCAGAAAACGAAATTTTGAAGTGATCTTTCCGGGTGGAATATTGCCACCCGGTGAAGTCGAAAATATTTTCAGGATCAAGCCTTTTGAATACCTTGTTGTTAATTCAAACCCATTTGGTTTCACAGAAAAAATGTCGGGATATTTCTTAAAAGTTGGAAAATCGCTTTTGATAAAGAAAATCATTTTCGCCGATTCTCATGACAGTGGCCGGGTCAGGGATGACAGGATATTGATAACTGCTGACCCTCAAAGCTTCGTAATGGCTGTTGACAATCTTCAGTGATTCTAAAAGAAAAACTTCCCCCTGACGCACCTGTTGAACAGCTAAATGACTTGCCTTATAAGTCCCAGGAAATAATCCCTCTCATTCTGAAGATCGATCGATGGTACTCTTTTTGAGACTGAATCTATTCTTGCGAGACTGGTCTCAGCAAATTTTTTAATGTCTTCCGGAGTAATATTCCGGATCCTGTGCAACATTGCTTTTGATATCCGGTTCACCTCCTGCATGAGCTCTCTTGTTCTGCTATCAAAATAACATTTTGAGAATTCTTCCCATATGTAATCGATAGCCCTCGGTGATGGATGAAGCATATCATCATCGTAGTAACGGTAATCCCTGAGATCATCAATAAGAAGCTCGTAAGCCGGAAAATATGAAGGTCCTGATGGATGTTTCAATAACTCTTCCACAGCAAGAAACAATACGGATTTGCTTACCTGGTTGCCATGTGCCCCGTCTTTCCAGTGACGTACAGGACTGATAGTAAAGATCACTTGCAGATCTGGAAACGATGACTTTAAACTATCAAGAAGAGAAATCCATATCCGAACTATTTCATTTACAGTCAACAGCTCATGTGTAAAATAAGCAGCCGGTAATTTATGACAGTTTGACACGATGCGCCCGTTTTCATTCAGCCTGAATATCCTTGCGGTCCCGAAAGTGACAAAAAGGAAGTGTGCCCCCGAAATAAAAGCCCTGGCTTCCTTAAGTTTTGAGTTTATTGCTGAAAGAGTCTGTCCGGCACTTTCAGACGAAAAATCTGTATAATGGTCAAAGCTGAGCCAGAGGCCATTGTAATTATTTATCTCACTTATATCATAACTTTTTCCTGTGATCATCCTGTTGAGTGAATTATAAACTGATAGCGGATTGAAAACAGTACCTGAAGGATTAATCATAACAGGGACATGGGCTGAGCCGAGTTTTTGGCCAATGTAAGTTGCAAAGCATGATCCGATAAACATTACAGGATCATTGTATGAAATCTTCTGCTCTGAAGGATCTATATTGAAAGTCGTTCTCAGTTCCATTTAGTAAGGACCAAATTAACTTATTTTTCTGTTTATCCATTCAGTGATCGCTGCAAATACTTCACTCCTGAACAACTCATTATGGAGTTCATGATAACCACCATCCCATATCCTCAGGTCAACATTTTCTGATGCTGACGCAAACTGCCTGCTTCCCTCGGGAGAGCATATCATATCATCGCTCCCGTGCATTAGAAGCAAGGGATTACTTAGTTCTGAGGCATGTTCAAGTGAGTGTTCAGCTGCTTTCATGGCACTATGGAAAAGAGCAACTGAGATCTTATCATGAACAAGAGGATCAGCCTTATATTTCCTGATTTCTTCTTTATCGTGCGATATATGCTCCACCACGAGTCCGGATTCTTGAATCAACCCCGGGAATATGGCCTTTGTTATTGAGGCAAGAAGCAGCTTTGCCTTTCCCGGTTCAAATGATAATCTTAGCCAGGGTGATGTTACAATTGCCCCCTTTACCTTGGGCTTCTTTCTTATAAGGTAGTCGAGTACTATCCCACCTCCAAGACTATGACCATAAATGAATACAGGGATCCCGGGGAATGTCTTGTTTACACTGTCATGAATTATATCAATCATTTTATCAGTAACAGCAAAACTCTTTATGTGACCTCTCCTGCCTTCCGACTGACCATGTCCGGGCAGATCTACTCCTGTAAACCCTATTCTCTCCCGTGAAAGAAATCCATACAGATCTGAATACCTGTGGATATGCTCACCAAGGCCATGAACAAAAATAATTACCGCACGTATTTTTTCTCCGGGACTTGAAATCAAACCCCTTAATATCAGACCATTGCTAACCTTAATACTAAAATCCATCGTTTTTTCTTTAAAAGTACGAAAGTTTAACAAACATGTTCAAAGTATATATATCAATTTATATATAATTTATACTGGTATTTCTCTTTAATATATAAGTAACTTATTACATGATATTTATAAAAATATTTTATTTAGAATAACCTTAGATTTAACATACTTTAAGATATTAAGATTTGTTTATCTTTTATTTACGGTTTATTTTTGATCTGATAATTAAAACAAAGAGCTATGACACCATACGAATTCAATAATAATCTGATTGGCATGAAACCCAATCTACACAGGTTTGCAATGAGTCTTACATATGACCGTAATACTGCTCTTGACCTTGTGCAGGATACTTACCTGAAAGCACTTACATTTAAAGATAAGTTCGTTGATTATACAAATCTTAAAGCCTGGGTATTCACAATTATGAAGAACACATTCATAAATAACTACAGGCGTAGTGTGAAAGAAAACACGATAATTGATTCAACGCGTGATCTTTACTTTCTCAATCAGCCTCACGACAAGGGATTTATTTCACCCGAGTCACATTATTCTGAAGCTGAAATACAGAAGGCCATTGATTCACTTGAAGATGAGTTCAGAATTCCTTTCAGGATGCATCTGCAGGGATATAAGTACAAAGAAATAGCTGATGAACTTGGTTTAAAGATCGGGACAGTTAAAAGCAGGATCTTTTTTACAAGGCAAAAACTTATGCTAATGCTTAAGGACTATGCAGGATAACAACAATGGTTTGATTTTGATGGGTTTAAGGAAAGAGGCGCAGGCAACTGCGCCTTTTTAAATGTTTTTTTCCTCTTTTGTGCGAAAGACACCCAAAATTAAGATGAGGTTATTATTTCAATG
>CAYNRI010000082.1:0-12413 GCA_964399575.1 uncultured Rikenellaceae bacterium | reverse complement strand
CTGCAGATCAGCTGCGTGAATCAGTAGCACGCGTAACTAAAAGGCTGGGTGGCGATAATGCAAAAAAAGTACTGGAATCAATCAATTCAGGCGATTTCAGGGAAGCAGTGCGATTAATGCTTCAGTACTACGATAAAACATATAAATTCTGCCTGCGTAAAAGAAATGAACAAAATATTATTTCTGTAGAATCTGTAACTGATAATATAGAAGTGAATGCTCAGAAAGTCCTTGAAGCATCGAATAAGATAAAATGGTGAAAATCATTATTTACTGATGATTATCAGGAGAGTTTTCTACCAATTTGTAGACCTTATCGGATCTTCTCAGGTAGTGATCAATTTTTATTGAGCAATATTCGCCTTTATGTGCAGTTGTTGTCTCATTAAGATCAACCCTGATCTCATCAGCCTTAAATTCAATTACCCCTGTAGAAGGTCCTGTTATCAGAATATCATCTCCTTTGTTAAGATCACCATTTTCAAGTTTTATTTCTGCAACATTGATCTTTGTAAAATAATTGGTGATCTTTCCAATATATAGTTTCTTTCTTGTTGCTACGGATCCGTATCTTGTATTCCATTCACCAAATTTTTGCCCCAGGTAATATCCATCCCAGAATCCCCTGTTGAATACTGACGACAATCTTGTTTTCCATTCTGCAATACTTTCTGCCGAATATGTGCCATTTATAACTGCCCTCACCGCTTCGTCATAGCATGCTGAGACAGTCTTAACGTATTCAGGAGATCTAGCCCGGCCTTCAATCTTCAGGACCCTGACCCCTGCATTAAGCAACTTATCTACGAAGCCAATAGTACACAGATCTTTTGGCGACATTATGTATTCATTGTTTATCTCCAGTTGATTACCTGATTCTTTCTCAGTAACTATATAAGACTTCCTGCAGGTTTGATAACAAGTTCCCCTGTTGGCTGACATATTATTCTCATGAAGACTGAGATAACATTTTCCTGAAATGGCCATACATAATGCACCATGTGCAAACATTTCAATTTTCACATGATAACCCCCGGGCCCTCTTATATTCTTTTCTATTATGGAATTATATATGCTTTGAACCTGGTTGAGATTTAATTCCCTCGCCAGCACAACAACATCTGCCCATTGTGAATAAAACTGCAGTGCTTCAGTATTTGATATATTAAGTTGTGTGGAGATGTGTACCCCGATCCCTTTCCTGAAGGCATAAAGGATAGCAGAAAGATCACTTGCAATTATTGCATTGATACCGCATTCAGCAGCAGCATCAATAATTTCCTGCATTTGTTTTATTTCATGATCATAAATAACAATATTTACTGTAAGATAGCTTTTCAGGCTGTTTTGTTTGCAGATTGCGGAGATCTTCGAAAGATCAGCTGCCGAAAAATTATTTGAAGAAGCTGCCCGCATGTTAAAATGTTCTGCACCGAAATAAACAGAATCAGCACCCCCCTGAATGGCAGCCATAAGCGATTCATAGGAACCTGCCGGGGCCATTATCTCTATATCTTTTCTGTCAATACCCATGAATTCTAAATTTCAGAAGTCCCCCTGGCTTTTATTCATTACAATCCTTATGCATGATCCTTTTCCCAGCTCTGAGTGCCTTACATAAATACGGCCGGAATGAAATTTTTCAATAATTCTTTTAGCAAGAGAAAGTCCGACTCCCCAGCCACGTTGTTTAGTCGAATATCCGGGATTGAATATCTTCCGGAATGCACTTTTGGGAATTCCCTTGCCGGTATCGCTTATGTCAATCAATATAATCTTGTCATTTTCAGTAATCCGGTAGCTTATTACACCGCTTCCCTCCATTGCATCGATAGCATTTTTCGATATGTTTTCAATAACCCATTCAAAAAGGGAAGCATTTAAAGGGATTGATATTATATTCTTTTCGTCAAAATCTGTTGTGAATTTAATTTTTGATGATGTTCTCGTTTTTAAATAATCAATTGTATGCAAAAGAATTGCAACAATGTTCTCATTTTTCAGGACTGTTTTTGAACCTATCCGGGAAAAGCGTTCAGTTATTTTTTCAAGTCTTTCAACATCCCTGCGTACCTCGCCTGTTATTGCCACCTCCGGATATTTTTCCTGCAGGATTTCAACCCAGCCTGCAAGCGAAGAAGTAGGAGTACCGAGCTGGTGAGCAGTTTCTTTGGACATACTTACCCAAACCTGGTTATCTCCAGCCTTTCTTGATGACTGGAATGCAAGGTACGCAACAAGTATAAAAAGAATTATTATTCCCATCTGGACATATGGATAATAGGTCAGCTGGGTAAGGATAATGCTATCCTTGTAATATATCTTATTAATAAAACCGTTACCAAGTTCGATAATTATCGGAACCTGTTTTCTCATTATCTTCTCCAGTTGAATCCTTATATATTCCGGGTCACGTAATTGTTCACTATCAAAATTCCCTGTGCTTAAGATATTGTCATGTGAATCTGTAAGGATCACGGGAATTGTTGTATTATTCTCTATAATTGAGAAGGGGAATTCCAGATTCTGATCAGGGTCCTCAGCGTCAGCGGAGTTTATTATTATAGTTGCATGAGCCCATAATTCAACCTTTTTTCTTTCTTCAGCTTTAAGAATATTGACAAGATATCGGGTGTAGATAAGCGATCCCGATCCTGTCATTACTGCCAGAAGAAAAAGGAAAAGCATCCAAAGCGATCTGTACCTGTAACTCTCCAAAAGATAAGATTGATTTAAATTTAATATCCGTAATACCAAAAGATCCCTGATGCTCTTTCAGTCTGCTTTGCAGAGATGCTATTTTGATTTAACAGTATCCCTTTCTTCCCAGATGACCCTGAAGCGAGGATTCCCCCTTTCCGGTTTCTTATTTTCAACAGAATCTGCCGGGTACATTCCGTATTCTTCATTAAGGATTTTTCTGAGTGTTTGCCTTTCTGTTTTTATATCATTCTTAATCTGATTCCCCACGGCTTTAATATCGTACGATACCTTTACGTCATCTCCTTTATTAACTATCTTAAGGAGAAGAGAAGTACGGCCAAGTCCGTCGTCCTGTACTGCTCCAAACTCTGAAGTATTTGGTCTGGGTTTCCGTACCTTATTGCTGAGAAGCTCAGATAATAGTATTTTAACATGATATTCATAATTATTGTCAAAATCATGTTTACCGCTTACAGATAGATCAGCTGCTGATGATTTTACCTCCATCTGCGGTATGTAAAGATAATTGTTTCTGATAAAAAAGTCATTTTCAAGTTCTTCAAAATGAATGGTTTTCAATTCTGATAATTCAATAAATGACGATAGTTCCTTAACTGGATCGAATTCAATAAGAGCACCTCTGGAGATTATGTATTTTCCTTCTGCAGTTAATCCCTTGATCACCGGATGCATTAAGGAATCAAACGGGAGCAGCAGAGAGAGAGAACCAGACAATGATCCGTCAAGATTTTCGGCCTTAATAAAATTTTGTCCAAAGTTATTGAAAGAAATAAATGTCTTTCTGATATCTATTTTATCCAGATTAAAAGTACCCTTTCCGATAAAGCTCTTATCAGTATTTTGAGCGATTAAACAATTACCTGAAATATTACCATCAAATGAATTTAAATTCAATGATTTAACATCAATAATCCTTGGTTTATAACTAACTGATCCTATAACATTATCGGCCGAGAAAGTTTTGTAATTAAGGTGGTCAATAATAAAATTAATATCAAAAGTCAGATCTGCCGGCAATAAGAAATTGTTGACAGTATCAGATGATTTACCGGCAGCTGGTTTTCCTGTGTTGAATGTTGAGGGGTCCAGCTTATTGCACTTAACATCAGCTTTAATTGTTCTGGAAGCCGGCCGGCCGTAAAACTTATCGGGAAAACCTGTCAGGATACCTGACACCTCAAATTCCTGATCTCTGAAAGTGAATTTGAAATTCTTTGCAACGGCAGTATCGGCAATTTCAATAGTGCCCATAACATCTTTAAATAAAATGCTGTCGTTCCGGAAACCTAAACCGAACGACTTAAAGTTCAGGGAAGCTTCCGGGTGGAAGCTAAAAAGATCAGACAAGGTAAATTTGCTTCTCTTCTCAAGATTGCCAGCCATATTAAGATCAAAATCAATAAGGCCGGTTGCAGTCGATATTTCTTTCAGATTGAAAAATGTCTTAATCTCTGAAGGTATTAGCTTGCCTGATAGTTCAAGCCTGCTGTTCAGCGATTTAAAATCAGAAAGACTGAATGAACCTTTGTATTGTGATGATCCGAATGTTCCTTCAAAATCTGTTACAGATAATCGGCTTGTTTCAGGGATCATTGATGAGCCATTTGTAAAAAAGCCCCTGAATGAAAGATTATTAATGCTTAATGGAGAATTTTCATATTTTACATGGCCTTCTTTTACATCGAAAAGAATTTCAACAAGCGGATTTGAAGTTCTTGAGAGGAGTCCTTTGAACTTACACTGAACATTCATTATCCCTGCCGGATCGTAGGCTGACAATCTTTCAAGGTATCGCAAAGGCACGTATTTCTTAATCCCTGAAAGATCGATATTAATTCCTGTGAAAGATAGGTCAAGGATATTTCCGGAGGATACAAACCCGCCCAGCTGAAAAGTATTATCCTCCACCAGGATATTACTTTTAGTGAATTTAACGCCTTCATCTGAACTATGCAGATTGACATCGAAATCAGCCTCCACAGATCTTGTCATACTAAAATCATATAACTGAAACTGATCAATGCTTAACCTGCTCCTTGCTGAGAAATCAATATCATCACCTGATATCCTGCTTTTGAGGCTCCCTGTCCGGGCATACCCCTTAATAAGAAGTTTAGTAGCCCGGTTATTATAAAGGGCATATACATCTGAAAGGTCAATTCTTTTAATATCCAGGACAAATATGTTCTCTGCTGCCTTTGCACTCTTTGCAACAAGTTCATAATTAACAAACCCCGAAGTATCCGTATACAATTTCAGGAAACCGTCCTTAATTCCTATCCTGTCGATATTATAAATACCCCTGATTATATCAATGATTCTGAAATCCATTGTTACCGACCTGGCTGAAAGAAGAGTGTCAGTATTTAAACCATAAAAACAGGACGGATCAAAACCCGGAGAAGAATGTACAAGCACATCCCTGATATCCAGAGATGCTTTGGGGAATCTTTTCAGAAAAGACAGCCTTACTGATTCGAAATCATACTTAGTAAGAAGATTTTTATTAAGAGATCTCAGAATTATCCCCGCAACCTTGTCCTGGACGAACAGAGATGAAGTAAAAAGAACAATTGTAATTATAATTATTATTGAAGCAACTATTTTGCCTATTTTCAAAACAAGTCTCATTTCCCCAACAAAATTTCCGTTTGCACGACATATAACGGGGGACAAAGGTAGTTTATTTGAATTAATTCATGACGACTTCCTGAGGAGGAAGCCAAGATCGTCATCAGTTGTTGCTTCAAAAGGGGATGAACCAAAGTGAAAGATCCTTGCATTTCGTGGTCCGGTAAGTTTAATTTTCTGATCTTCAATTGATATCATAGTTCCCTCCCTTAATCCGAGGACATAAATATCGCGATTTATTTCGATGAATTCCTCTATCCGTTGTTCTCTTGTTTCTCCCGCGTGTCCTTCAGGATTAGCATCAAGATAATGAGGATTTATCTGGAAGGGCACAAGACTGAAAGCATTGAATGATTGAGGTTCAATGACAGGCATATCGTTAGTTGTCATTAAAGTCGGGCATGCTACATTTGATCCGGCACTCCAACCTATATATGGTGTTCCTGCAAATACTTTTTCCCTGACTGCATTGATAAGCTTATTCTCCTGGATTGTTTTAAGCAGCTTCCATGTGTTACCTCCGCCTACAATTATTGCAGGTGCGTCTTTTACTGCTTTTACCGGGTCCTTAAAATGGTGGATTGATATTATATCATGCCCAACTTCGCGGAATCTTTCTGCTACTTTTTCTTCATACTTGTCGTATGAAAATGTTACCGCTGCGTAAGGTATAAATAATGCTTTAACCGGCCTGGTTCCCAGGAATGCCCTGATGTTCCCTTTTGGGTAATCAAGATAAGGTTCACCCGGATTTGTTGAATTGCTTATAAGTAATAGTCTCATTTAGTCGGAGTTAATATTGTATTATTTTAATTCTTTAATATAATGATTATCAGGATTATTTTTGATTCTTAAAATCTGAAATGAATTTGACAGCAGATTGAAAAACAGTAATTTTCCTGTAAGTACATTTCCGGTTTCTGTAAGGATTTTAATAACCTCATTTGCCATCAAGGTACCTGTAATTCCCGGAAGGGTACCAAGAAGTCCTGTATTTTCAGTTTCCCGGCTTATGCTCTCCATTGCATTTTTCATTGGATTATAGCATCTGTAAGTTGGGCCGCCTCTGAAATTAAATACAGACACCTGTCCTTCGAATTTGTAAACGGCTCCATGAACCATCGGTTTATCAAGAATCACGCATGAATCATTAATTACGTACCTGACCCTGATATTATCAGTAGCGTCAACAACAATGTCATATTCCTTCAGAACGCGGAGTGAATTAAAAATATCAAGTTTAATATTAAGAGCTTCAACGGAGATGAGAGGATTAAGTTGCTGAAGCTTTGTTTTAGCAATTACTGTTTTAAGTTTCCCGACATCATCTGAACTGTAAAGTAGTTGTCTCGGGAGGTTTTTTTCATCAACAAAATCATTGTCAAGAACTCCCAGACGTCCGATTCCTGCGGCTGTAAGATACTGCAGGACTGAGCAGCCCAGGGCTCCGGCACCAATAACAATCACCGAAGCCATCCTGAGAAGCTCCTGGCCCCTGATACCTATTTCTGGGATCATTATCTGCCTGCTGTATCTCCTTATTTCCCTCTCGGATAATTTGTCCTCCGGCATTTTGAATATAAATTTGAATTACAAATATATATCCCGCCCGGATAGATACAAAATCATCAGTTAATATTGAAGGCAAGACCTATTTCACACGGGAAAAGAGCTATCCCGCCGGGAGCCTTTCCCGATTTAAAAAGAGGAGTAAAATAATATGTGCCATAAATACTTAAATTCTCATACCCGATCCTGGCTGTTGCTCCCGCTCTTAGCATGTTCAGGCTGAAATCATCATTTGATTTGACTTTATCATTATTTTCAAAGATCATTTTAGAATGTGAATGGAGCTTCAATGCTCCGATAGTTCCAATTGACAGATTAAGTCGTTGGTGGTCAGTGGGGATCTGAAACTCAAGGAGGATGGGTACATGTAAAAACAATGTAGAAAACTTGGATTTTTTCAGGATGTCAGGAGAAGTAAGGATATCAATAACCCCGTTAGGCCCTTTCCGGATATTATTATTACCGTCAAATACATAATTATTCCAGGTCAGGCCTAAACCGGTCACAAATCCTGTATGCCGGGTCAATCCTATACTTAGCTGGGAGAAATTGATATTAAAATTGATCGATTTACCTGTATGCAGTGACATATAATCAATTTCTTCAGGAATAAAAGTGCTGTAACCTGAAGTTAAATAGTCATTAAAACCTATTTCCAATCCGGCCCAGTGTCCCCTGAAATGTTTTCTCCTGTGATACCTTTCCTCACGGCCATTATCATAATACTCAGGTTCTTCTGATTCTTCTGATTCTTCAGCCTCCCGCTTTCTTGTTTCAATTTTTGGCATCCTTCTGTCTGAAGAATCAATAATAATTATTTCGCTGTTTCCGGTAATGATCCTCACTTTTCCGGTATCACTTTCAATAATAAGTCTTTCATCTCCTGCAATTACCCGTACAACATCATTTGTGTCGGCACCTGACCTGTGAATTGAAGTATCATTTTTTTCAGCCGGAATTTCCTGTGCGAATCCGCTGCTTAATAATAATATTAGTGCTAAAAATGCAATTGTCTTTTTCATAATAGTCGATTTGTATGTTTCCTGCATTGAGACGTTAAGATTCACGTAAAAGTTACTTGTTTGGCACTTCTTTTTTTACCGGAATATTGAATTTAAGAAGCCTTGAACTGAAATATACAGATCTTGCCTCACCTTCTGCATCAGTAGTTTTTACAAGATCTATTTCCCAGCCCATGAGTTTATTCAACCCCTCGATTCCGGCCTGGGCAAATTCAAAAGGTTTGACAGGCTCTTCTGAAATATTATCTTTCCTGAGTATTTTTTCCCGGAATGTCCTGGCCAAAAATTTATTGAGGCGGCTACGATCATCTTCGGTCGTTTCACCAGGCAGAAACATAATAGCAGGAGCAATCAGGTTATTTGTCGTCAGCCCATTGCTTACAGATATTTTTATATTCTCCGTTGAAATTCCTGAAATCAGGGGCGTATTTTCGGAGGAAGCTGTAAATTCGATATCCGGTTTTTTTTCGGAAGGTAGATTAACTTCGACATTGACATTTTCTGAAATTAAAATCCGTTTCGCAGGTTTTATTTCCGCGACTTTGGTTTTTACTGATTCAACCGGAGTTTCATGCAATGGCTTTGGGACCAGTATAACAACCTCAGTTGAAGAATTATCTTTTATGCTATTCTCAGCAACTATAAGCTGTTGTTCATTAATATTATCAGTTTTAGTAAGGATACTTATAATAAGTAAGGCTATTGCAGCGGCACTGCTCAATGCAATTAAGGATAAATGCATGATTTTTTCTCCGGGGCTCAGTCTCTTCAGACGATTTTTATTTAAATAATCAAGGGCGGGCGGGACAATTTTGATTTTTTGAAGTGTTTCAAATATTTTCCTGTTATCAGGGTGTTCCTCCAGATACTGGTTGATCTCTTCAAGCTGATCGGGTTTCAGGTCGTTTTCAAGATATGCAACAGAGAGGAATTCAAATTGTGATGGGGTCAGATCATTCAATGATCTCTTCATTTCATTTTTATCAGGCATGGGATACTGATAAGGAGAAAGACGAGAGAACATAAGTGATTCAGCTTCTTCCTTAATATCAGGGTTCTGCTCAAGAAACTTCAGTATTTTGTCAGTTTCCGTTTTATCGAGGCCCCCATCAATCAGGTCGATAAGCCAAATCTCGTAATTTGATCTGTCAGGGTTCATATCAGATTATTATTTCAATTTTTCCGATAAAATTCCTGAGGGCTATTCTTCCCCTGTAAATATTGATCTTGACCTGTGCTTCGGTCAGTCCTGTTATCTCACCGATCTCTTTATAGCTGTAGCCTTCATAATCGCGAAGCAGTACAACTGATCGCTGTTGTTCAGGGATCCTTGACAAGGCTTCATGGAGAATTTCATTAAGATCGGTATAATTGTTTTCATATTGCAGATATTCAAGTGATTCATTTTCGACAGAAGAGATCTTCTTCTCTTTCCGGATAATATCAATCATTGTATGATAGGCAGTTGAGAACAGCCATGATTTGACAACAGAATAATCCAGTTCTGCAACATGACGCCATAGTTTTTCATACGCGTCCTGCACAACATCGTTTGCACGCTCATCATCTCTGATATCGGCCCGGATGAAGCGATAAACAGGATCTGCATATTCTTCAACGGATCTGTTATATTCCTTTACAGTCATAAATACAAATACGCTGTAAAGACGAATAAAAATTCGAAAAGTTACAGGGAGTGCCCGCGTTGCAGAAAAGGAAATTTTATTTCTTAGGCTGATAAACCCTTATCCAGTCAATTTCTGTTGTCATCATACTATTGACAGGTTTATTAAGGCCGCCTGAAAAACCAATGTACATAGGAGCCTGGGGAACGTCAGAAGTTGTTGAGAAAACTTCAGTGTCGTTGATTTTCCATGTCAGTTTATCAGGTGTCCATTCAAGGGTATAGATATAGAAATCATTAGCATATTTTCCACTCACGGAAGTTTTTACTCTTTTATCTGCCGAGCCAAAATAATCAAAGAATACTTTACCATCAGTTGTACGGCATATATCGATATGCGGAGTGATTTTATCGGCCAGCATCCAGAACGCACATTTTGCCGAAGGATTACCCAGTTTTACTTTTGCGCTGAAGATCCCATACTTCTGGTAAAAGCTTTTACCTGTATTTAGTATGCCTGATGTGAATGAGAACTCTTTTATTTTAAAACCACCTGCAGTCCATGCTTTCCCCTGAACTTTCTGGGGTTTTGTAATGATTTTAAGAAGGCTGTTGCGCACTTCAAAATTATCTTTTTCCGTATAGGCCTGAAGATCGGGTTCAACTGAATACCTGTCATTTAAAAGCTTATCTCCCCAGAAGTAGTTTGTGAGCCATTTGCCTGTGTCAAGCCTGTCTCCTTCAAATTCGTCACTGAAAGTAAGCTCCCTTTCTGTAAGAATATTGAATTTGTTTGAATCCTTTGTTTTAAAGTACCATAAAATGTCCTCATTTTTTTTGATCTTATCAAACTCCCGGATCCTTGAAAACATTTCGGTCTTTTCAAATCTTTTTTTATCAAGAAAATAATTCTTTTTTTCTTTAAATTCGGCTGTAGCTACATAATCCTTTAGCTCGTTGTACCTTGCCAGCCTGGATGATCCGTCAAGGTTAAGGAAATTTGAATATTCCTTTGATTTTTTAAACCTATAGTAATCTTTTATTTCTGAGCTATCCTTCAGCCTTTTAAAATCAAGAAGTTTTTTCTCGTCTTCGCTGTTTTTAAATTCTTTCGTTTTCATCTTTTCCCTGAATTCAAGCGATGTGATCAGGTTCTGGAGTGATTCGAAATTCGCGATTTTATCGGAGCCGTCAAGATCTTTGAATTTTTTGAGCATTGATCCCGCAATAGTCCGGAAATAAAGCACAATGTCCCTTGCTTTCTGAAGGGACAGGAATTCTTTTTCTTTCAGGTATTCTTCAGAGTTTTTATAGGAGAGGGATTCTATTTCTTTTTTCTTTTGAATAAAATCTGATGAGTTGATAAGGTCCTTAAGCTCATTGAATTTTTTAAGAGTATCTGACTCAGAAAAAGCGTTAAGCTTGCTGAATTCAGCAACCAGAGCTTTTTCTGCCTGTTCAATTTTAGCGGTTGAGGGGATCAGTCCCAACAGAAATTTAAGACTTGCCATTGCATAATTGTTTTAGGTACAACTGTTAAAGATAGAAAATCTTTTCTGAAATATCAGAAGGCATAAATCAAATATTCATTTCCTGCCTTAACGAAAAAGCCTAACCGGATGTTGCAGAAAAGAGGCAAAATGTAGTTTCAGCTTATAAAATTTGAGAATGTATGTTAACCTGATATTAGTTATTAAAACCTGAAATACAGGTTTATACTTCCGGTAAGAATAACAGGAGGGATGGGATCTGAAGAAACCTTATCGCGGCCGAAAGGCACTCCAAAACCAATGTCGGCATTTATTCCTGAATACTTTGAGAATTCAAACGTTCTTCCTGCTCTGGGATATAAAAGGAAGCTGTATTCTTGTTTATAATCTGTTTCAAAAATATATGCAGCCGCTCCTAACAGAATATACCAGGGTTTCTGTTCGGAGAAACGCGGTTTTTCACCAATTCGATAATAGAATTCCGCTGCACTTGCCCCCAGCCCCTGAGTATCGAATGACTGACTAAATCCTGCCTGAAAATTATTTCCATATCTTAGTTTCAGGCTCAATGTTTCAGGAAAACCATAACCGGCAGCTATATCAAACTTAAACCTTGAATCTGCAGATCCTCCTGAAACAGGCTGAATGAAAACAGCAAAAAGAAGTACTGCATTTAGGATAAGAACCCTTAATGATAACGAGAAAGAATAGCCCTTGCCGGAAATTATTCCGCCGGGAAATCTGTTCTTCTTTTGATTCATCATAAGCAGCAATCAGTTTATATTCTTAGTTTTTATAAAAACGTCAAAGAAACGAATTTATTTATGAAGAAACTGTGAAAAGATTGAAGGGACATATCAAACCTTATTGAAAAAAATGCTTAAATATTTTGCTGAGTAAAAAATTATATTTATCTTTGACTAACCGTTCAATCATAAACGGTTTTTATTAAGTGTATTTATTGAACGAACGCTCAGTTAAAAATGTCACCAAGAACCCAGCTTCAGTTTGAGGAGATAAGAGAAGAAAAGAAGAATCTAATTATGAATACTGCTCTTGAGCATTTTGCCCGGGAGGGTTTTCATGGCACTACTATTAACCATATAGCAAAACAGGCAGGGATCTCCAAAGGTTTGTTGTATAACTATTTTAAAAGTAAGGAAGATCTTCTCGATTCAATAATCAGGCGTTCAGTGTCAGAAGTTTACGATTATTTTGATATTAACAGGGACGGAGAGCTCTCTGTTGATGAGTTTGAATTTTTTATAAGGAAAATTGCACAGATATTAAAAGAGAAGCAGACATTCTGGAGGTTATTGGTTCAGGTATTAATGCAGGATGAGGTAAGGGAAA
>CAYNRI010000081.1:11510-12433 GCA_964399575.1 uncultured Rikenellaceae bacterium | reverse complement strand
TTCACCGACTTCCCTTGTGAAATTGATAAGGCCGTCTGCAAGTTTTCCTTTATAGGTGACTCTTATCTTCTCGCCCATTATATCCATTATTTCGACAAATGAAATGACCCCGCCTTCAATTTTCCCTTCAAGCAGGTCGGTCTCATTTTTCTGTCCTTCAACTATCCCGGTTATTTTTCCGGTCAGCTTTGTTCCTTCCTGTTTTATAACATAAGTATAATTCTGTATTCCGACAGGAGTGTCGAATTCAGCTTTCCAAGTGCCTGTAAGATCATCAGCCATTTCGGATGACAGAAGGGCAGGGGAGATCAGAAGAGCAGTTAGAGAAAAAAGGATAGCAAGTTTTTTGCTAAAATTCAGATTCTTAATAGTTTTCATTTTAATACAGATAATTTGTTAAACTGGTTTTGTGAAAGCGAATAAACTAACAAGATAGCCAAAATCCCTGTAATCAGGAATGATTTATGGCATAGTTCTGGTTCAGCCCTGCTCTGAATATTAAATGACCGGAGCAGGTATTTTCCCCGAATTCATCATTTGCCGGAATGAGTCCCTGTATTTCTCAAGATAAACAGTATTGAACTGTTCAATTCCTATAACAAGCGGATGAGGTTCACCCTCTTTCCGATTGCGCAGAGCTGCAAAATCCCTTTCTGAGGAATGGAGCCAAAGACCGACGTCACACCCGGCGTCACGGGCAACTGCACTGAAATATTCAACTGAAGATTTAAACAGCTTTGCTTCAGTATCTGTTGGCCATACTCCTCTTCCCCCCATTACACCTGCCATATGTTTTTCTCCATTGTCGTAGACCGGAAAAATATAGGATATGCAGCCCGGGCTGTGGCCAGGAGTCTCAACAGCATGCATGTATGTGTTGCCAACCTTTATTTTCATCCCGTCGCTGAGGAAAATATCAACTG
>CAYNRI010000081.1:3140-11500 GCA_964399575.1 uncultured Rikenellaceae bacterium | reverse complement strand
GCTCTGAAGCATGTTCCACCCTGTAAGGCTCATAGCCACTTTTGCATCAGGACAGACATTCTTTTTAAGATACCTTACTCCGCCATAATGGTCGAAATGTTCATGAGAAAGAAAGATCACCTTTATCTCAGTTGGATCGAGGCCCAGTTTCTTCATATCAGCAACCATCATTTCAGCATCGGTATCGCCATTTCCCGTGTCGAGCATTATCAGTCCATCGCCTGAATCTATTATGAATGCACCAACAACAGTTGTACCGACGAAATAAAGATTATCAAAAAGCTTAATTGGTTCAATTGATTTGTAGGGGGGACGATATTTTGCCGGAATTTCGGTCACTTCTTTTGAATATTCTGACATTTTTGCAACAGCTTCCGGCACTTTCAGTGATGCCATAGCTTTATCAATTGTCAGGTATTCGCTTGTAAACCGTGAACAGCTAAGGGATATAAATATTACCAGGCAGCTTATGAGAGAATTTTTTATCATGAAATTGTTGTTACAGTCTTAATTTTAAGTGTATTGCATTCCAACTTCCGGTTTCTTGTTTTCCCGCAGATCTCGCAGATTAGCGCAGATCATCAATATACCCTGCACCCTGTCAACCCTTCAACCTTTTCAGCCCTTCCTGCTCATACCAGGTCACATGCATCCGGCGGCATCCAGTGGGCATCCATGCCTTCCCATTTGATATTACAGCCGATCGGGTTTGTAAGAGGGACCGAGATCGGCATTCCTGAGGTGAGTTCACTGAGTGCCCTGTCGAGATCGTTTACAGTGGCGATGGCAGCATTTCTCGGGTTGTCGACTCCACGGCCTGTATAGACCAGTTGTCTTTTTTCGTTGAAGACAAAGAAATGGGGGGTGCGTAAGGCACCGTATTTCTTAACCACACCCTGATCCTTGTCGTAGAGGTAGACCCATGGGAACCTGTATTTCTCCATTCTCTTCACCATATTCGGAAAACTATCCTCTTCATAAGTCTTCTCGCTGTTTGAATTGATACCCACGAACTTTACATCGCTGGAACTGAACTTTTCAGCAGTGGCTCTTGTAATTTCATCTGAACCAACTACATACGGACAATGATTGCAGGTGAAAAAGATAACAAGAAAGCGGACCTGGCTGAAATCATCCAGGGAATACTTTTTCCCGTCAGTTGCAGGAAGTGTGAAATCTGGGGCTTTTTCTCCAATCTGTAATGTAAATGCCATTTTGAACCGGTTTTAGTTTAGATAATTATTTATCCTTTAACGATCTTCCTTATTTCAGCTTTCCCTGCTGAAATAACCTTAAATATATAAATACCATCCGGAAAAGCAGCTAAATCAATCATAGTTTAATTACTACACGTATCTTATTTCCTGCCTACAACTTCTGGCATGACGGGCAGTAATAGACCGCGCCACCCAGATAAGCTTCCTTCTTTATAGTATCGCCGCAGACCGGACAGGGCTTATTTGCAGTATTTTTTGACAAGAGGGTTTTATATTTTCCGCACTGCCCGAAGAGATCCCTTTCTGTATCCCTTCCGCCCAGATCTGTCATATTGCCCAGTGTCATTTTAATACTTTCAAAAAGCTTATGCATTTCAGCATCAGAAAATTTTGATTTCTTACGTTTCGGATGGATACCGGCATTGAAGAGAATGTCCTGAAGAACCCCGTTGCCCAGTCCCGGGATCCTTTGCCCGGTTGCCAGCAAGGCTTTTGCGGAAAGATCCCTTGATTCGCTGCGCACGAGCTCATTGAAATAAGTCTCGTCAAATTTATCATCCAGAGGTGATATGCTATCAAGGCTCATAATATGATATTTATTGTCAAAAAGTCCTTTGTAAGCCCATATCAGCCCATACATAGCAACATTGAAAGATATGAAGCTGTCATCATCAAAGGTTATCAGCAGCTGGTATTTGTCGGGAGCCTGTGATGACGGCGGATGATATCTTACACTTGTCCCTTCACCAATTGTGAGGGTTATATCCTTATCAAAGCCGATATCAACAAACATCCCGTGTCCTTTGGCAGATATTATTTCTCTTCCCTCTAGTATTCCTGCATATTCTGAAGGATCACCATTGAAAAATGCAAATTTATGAGGGCTTTTTGGGGAGAAAACGGAAGTGACAATCTTCCCTTTCAACATGCTGCCTGACTGGATGCTGATTGTTTTCGATTCGGGAATTTCTATCATAAATATTGTATATTTCAGGTTAATAAATGTTTTCTATTTCGCCTTTGAAAGTTATTCTTTAAATCTAAATTATTTCAGGTCAGGTCCTGAATTTTATCAGGATAAAGAGTCCCACCTTTTGTAAGCCACGATATACCGAAAGCAACAAGGGCTATCGTTTCAGTCCAGTAGACAAAAGTTGTGTCAGTATTATCATTGTCAAAGAATATGAAGAATATCAGGATCAAGAACATACAGACAATCATAACCGATCCGCAGATTATATAGATCCTGTTCCTGGCAAGTTTTCTTTTTGTCGGATCAGGTTTTTTCCTTGTGAAAAGGAAAAAGCAGAATATTGACAGTACAATGAAAAAAAGTGCGGCGCATATGAAATGGATCTTTGAGGATAGATCATATGGCTTATCTCTATCTGTGGGAAAGAAGGCGATGCCTAAAGCCAGGAGCCCGGCAATATTCCCGGCAATATTATCCCATTTAGTATATCCCCTGTAATAAAACAGAAAAAGGGCAATCGCACACATGGCTCCTACGAATACATCCCTCATGCCGGTATAGTAATACTGACTGATATTTGAGGGGATCTGATCCTCTTTAAAGATAAAAAGCACTCCTGCCAGGAGAACAAAAGGAAGCAGGATACCTATCCAGCCGACGGCTTTACGCAAGGCCAGGTATGAGTATGTCTGATCGGCAGGTTCCCTGTTTTGTTTCATGAATTAGTTTTTTCAAAATTCAATAGTTATTCCCGGCCGGACTGAAGATCTGTCATCTCTTTGTAGTGAAATATCTTAAATCCGGCTATTCCCTTTTTAGATGCTGCAATAATTGATTCAGCTACAATGCGGGCTTCAACAGGCTTGTATTTTGAGGGGAAGGCGAAAGAAAAAAATGATGACAGTACCTGTGCGATTCTTTCTGCAGGCCTTGATTCTTGTCTTTTCCCCAGCAGCATTGAAGGACGAAAAACGGAAACAGAAGGGATGCTCATTTCTCTCAATGAATCTTCCATTTCCCCTTTAAACTTAAGATAAAAATTATTGCTTTTACTGTCTGCTCCCACTGAAGAGACAACCAGAAAATGAGCACCTCCTGTCTCTGAGCAAAATTTACCGGCATTAACGGGAATTTCATAATCCACTTTACGGTAAGCAACTTTATCACCCTTTACTTTCTTCGTTGTTGTTCCTACAGCACAGAATATGACATCGCTGCCGCTGATTGCTGATCTGAAGGCTTCAGTATCGGAAAAATCAAGAATAATTATACTGACCTTAGGATCACTGTATTCAAGAGGTCTCCTTACCAGTAATTTAATGCTGCTAAAATGATCATCATTTTTAAGTAATTCAAGCAGATGACTTCCTATCAATCCTGTAGCTCCTATAAGAGCACATGTTTTTCTGTTCATATATCCGGAATTGTATCAATTAAGTACTGCATATATTTCAGATATTAATTTTCCCCTTTTTATTCAACATATTAGTAATACATCCGAATAATTATAATATAGGGTCACCGCAAAAAACTCTCCTAAGGCATTTCCTGCAGAATTTTCCAATCCATACCTCATCGAACTGGTCCATAATAGCTTTAACTGTTTCAGGGTCAGTTGTTATGAATCCTGACTCGAAATTCCGTGTGTTTTCACCCTTAATTCCCAGGCCTGCCCCGGTCAGATTAGCCGAACCTGAATACGCAAACCTGCCGTCAATTATGATATGCTTGAAATGGACTCTCGGACAAATCTGTCTTTCAATATTATCCCATAACATCGGATATTTATCAAAGCTTTTCCTGAAGTTGGGACCAGGTTCCTTTGCATGCAGAAGCCTTACAGCCACCTTTTTCCTGACCAAAGCATCCAGAACAGATAAAAATGAATTCACACTTCCTTTTGTATGAACGTGAAGGTCTTTCATATCTGATGTTCCTATCCAAACAAAAGACTTAGCTCCCGCTACAGGCTCGACAGCCTCTTTATACAATTGTTCGTTTGTTATAAATCTTATGCTCATAAATCAAACCTTAAACCACTCATCTCTCACCTCTCACCGCTCATTGCTTTGATCTGCGCCGATCTGCGTAATCTGCGGGAAAATGGGTTTTTTATTTCCCGCTGATCCCGCAGATTTTCGCAGAAAGAAAAGAAATCTCTCACCGCTCACTGCTCACCTCTCTTTCGCCAGCATCTCAAACTTATCCTTTATCATCTTCAGATCCTCAAACTGGAGAGAATTAAGATCCAGTATCACTGTTCTGCCGGCAAGATTTAGCTGTATCTCAAACAACTTAATATTAATCGATACAATATCGTTAAATTTTATTGTTTCAGACCTCTTCGGAAAAGGAAGGAAATACCTCAGCTCATTATCATCCCATTCTATATAGTATTTTCTGTTAATTAGCCCTGATGAACCCATTATTATAAAGAGCAATCCCTGAATTGTATACAGAACAGAATTCCAGTCCCCTGACGGGAATTTTGTATTGAATCCATGTATTAATGCTCTGATTATTAATGTAATACCAAGAATGGTAAACAATGCCCCGAAAGCAATGAAAAATTTAGAAAAGACTGTGGGGGTTTTAAAAACGCTTATTCTTGTCATTTGACTTGTTGTTTAGTAAATCTCATTATAGGAAGAATGATTACCCGGTAATCTTAAAAGCCATTTTCTGGGCCTTGAGGGCTAATTCTGTAGCAAGGAAGCAATGATCATGGGTCATTGCTGTTTCAGTGCGGTTTACAACATCGCTTACAAGCTGTTCCCCGTAAGGCATATGTACATTGGTGCAGTTGTAATACTTTGTTTCTTTTTTGTCAACAAGGAACAGATGATTTCCTCCCTCGCGGCCGGCAATATCGGCATACTTCCTCAGTTCGATGTAACCTTCCGTCCCCAGGATGAACATTCTCCCGTCTCCCCATGTATTGAGGCCGTCAGGTGTGAACCAGTCGATACGTATATAACCGGTTGCATGCGGGCTCCTTACACTCATATCACCGAAATCCTGGTACCTGGTATACTCCGAGGTATTAAAATTCCCGATCTGGGCAAAGTTCACTTCGGCCTCACGGGATCCTGTGTAAAAGAGGAACTGGTCACTTTGGTGAGAGCCGATATCACATAGTATGCCTCCGGCCTTGTCAGGATCAAAAAACCAGCCGGGACGTGTTTGAGGCCTCATTCTGTGAGGACCGAGCCCGATAGTCTGAACAACTTTTCCGATAGCTCCGCTTCTTACAAATTCTCCGGCCTGAACAGCTGCAGGATTGCCAAACCTCTCACTGTACATTATTGAATAGATGCGTTTTGTCTGCTTCTGGACCCTTCTTACCTCATCAAGCTGTTCGAGAGTAAGTATGCCCGGCTTATCTGTCATGTAATCCTTCCCTGATTGCATTACCCTCACACCAAGTGGGGCACGGTCAACAGGTATTGATGCGCTTGCAACAAGCTGAATTGAATTATCCCCCAGTATCTCAGCTTCACTTTTGGTAACCTTTACATCGGGATAGCGTTTGAGGAAAACCTGTAAAAGATCAGCTTCTTTTGAATAAACTGCCACCAGTTTCCCGCCACCTCCGATAAGTGCACTTACCATTCCGTAGATATGATCATGGTTGAGTCCAATTACCGAGAATCTTATTGATTCGGCAGGTGCAGGTTTTTTCCCTGGTTTTAGTATGATCTCTTCCTGACAGGATGCACTATTCAATCCTCTGGCAAACTCAGCTGAAGGTATTATTCCTGAGGCTGTTAATCCGGCAACCGATGCAAAAGACTGCCATATAAAATCACGTCTGTTTCCTTTCATAATATGATTTATTTTTATCTTTCTGATTAATCAGTGTTTTAAGTGCCTAAAGTGCCTGGAGTTAACACGAATTGATTTTTAACTTTAAGTACTCCAAACTTTAGCTCACTTTAAGTACTTTTTAGTTACATTTCTTACTTATCCTTCATATATCCCACCTCCCGGTAATACCTTTCAGCACCCGGGTGCAAGGGTACCCCGAAATTCTGCCAGACAGTTTTCGGATCGTAGGTATATACCCTTATGAACCATTTCAATGCTCCGTGATGTTCATCAATTGACTTTGCAAGGTCATAAGCTGCCTGTTCCGGAGTATCATCCTGTGCAAAGACAGATTCTCCCGACCTTCCGAGGGTCTTTATCCTGCGGTTAAGCCCCCTAAGTAATGCATGTTGTGCTACAATAATTTCAGCGTCAACGTTTTGCTGGGCTATCTGTTTGAGAAGCTCCTCGGGTAATTCAATGAAATAAAGATCGAATTTCTGGCTCAGTGTGGTCCAGGAAGAAGATTCCGGATTCAATGCGGGACTGGCAAGAAATCCGGAGATAATATCAAAGTCACCTTTTATTGCCTCATCCTGGGTGACCCTTATTTTACCTCCCCACGCTTCAATATCTCCGGAAGTTATTCCATAATATTTAAGTATTGTCATAATATTGGCGTCAGCGCCCATTATCCTCACCGGGATACGATTTTGTTTTATCTGGTTAAAATCCCTGATTCCCGATTCTTTTCTCACGGCAACAAGGAAATAAAAAGGGTCTTCTATTTTAGCTATAAGGCGCAGATTCCTGTATCCTTCTTTACTGCCTGGTGGTCCTTTATAGGCAGAACTCAGCATTGCACTTGATGTGACCCCGAAATCCACCCTGGCATTTACACGCACGTTAACGCCATCCTCAAGGTTTACCTCGTCAAGGGGTGGGGGATAGGCATTCTGAGAAACAAGGGGAGGGCCGTATGCCCTGTTGCAGTTCCGGCAGAGAATAACAGAGTAGCCATAAGGTTTCATAGCATCCTTTACAAAGTCGCCAATTTCTCCCCAGGGACAACCATTGTCGCATGCAGAAGCCATGACGGGCCTCTTTACTTTCCAGCCTGTTTCTCCGACATCAATGTCTTCCTGAGCCTTGATAGTGTTACCTGTCAAACTGATCAACAGTAAGAGCATGGATATAATAAGGCTTCGTTTTAATTCAGATGAAATATTCATAGTAAGGATATTAAGTCTTTTACTAGTTACTGAAAGAAATCGTTGATGAACATTTACGCTATTATTTGATAATTTTTCACTGTCAGAGACCCGAAAATGACAACTCTTCAATCACCATTCAAGCTTAATGAAAGATACACCCTGTCTTGGCAAGGCAAACCGGATATGTGTTCCTTCCTTTTTCCCTGCCACCCATTCCGGAGAAGTAAACAGCTTTAAATGCCCTGCTTCTTCAACCTGGCGGTATTGCTCCGGCGAAGGCTGCTGAGGAGAACCCAGTTTCTGCCACATTGCATAGGAATTGCTGAATTCCTGGTCGACCCTGTAATGATGCATCAGAGCGGGACCGTCGGGTATATTCTTTACTATCAGCTCTATATCGTTGATCTCTCCAAGAATATCGTCATCGTGGTAGTTCCAGACCATTATTGTCACCTCGTTCTTATCGGCACATGCAAAAGCATTTATATCAGGTTGATTGCGAATTCCTTCCTTAATGACCTTCTTAGCCGGGTAAGGATTTCCATCAACCCTGACCCGCTGGCCTCGCATCATGCCAAACATCCGGAAAATATTCATGACAGGTTTATCAACTCCGTTGGATGCCAGTTCCCTGAAACCGGCAAACCATTCCTGGTCTTCAAATTCAAAAGCCCAGGTTAAAGCGCCAAGTAGATTTACATTGTAATCGTCCATTAGCTCAAATATCTTGGCGAAGGAGGAGGCTGTATAGCTCGGATATACTGTTCCGTTCCTGTACCCGTATCTGGGATCACGCTTCCAGGAACAGGCTGCACATCCTTCCGGATCGCACTCACCGATTATTATCGGAAGCCCTTTCAGCTCCGGGAAGCTGTTAACCGCTTCAAACCCTTTGGCAATGTCATTCAGCTGTGTGCCCATATTCATGCGAATGTACCCTTCGAATGTCTGGGGATTGCCCTTCGCATGAAAACCTATGTATTCCAGGGGTGATCCTTTCTTACCTGTTGCATAGTTTGTTCCGTTCACGCAATGATCAAGGAAACGATAGAGGTAAACATTGCCACTCTTTCCTGCCGGACCGGTTGTGTGAGGCCCGCCGACAATACAATCAGGACAGGCGCGTTTTACAGCATCAACAGCATAGTC
>CAYNRI010000081.1:0-3040 GCA_964399575.1 uncultured Rikenellaceae bacterium | reverse complement strand
TTTGTTGACAGTGCCTTAGGCATGAATCCGAGCTCCACAAGAGGTATAAGGCCATGTTCAACCTGTGTATTCAGTATTTTATCCAGGATTGTCCAGTCATAGACCGGCTTTCCCTTCGAGTCTTCTGTATAAACATTTGTAAAACCCCACTTGAGGTCAGGTTCACCCTCCTTTGAAGTGAGCAGATTATGCGTCCTGACATATACCGGTACCGGGCTCAGGTCAGCTATCTCTGCAAGCAGCTTTTTCCCGTTTTCGTAATATGTATAGTTTGGTTCATCATATCCGAAAAACGCATATATGGGGAGCATTTCTCCAACAGGATCGCCTGCATCGATTTCAAGCCTAACAGGTTTCTGCTGTGCTTTAATTGAAGAAAACAAGCATATTATAAAGCTGAGAAGAATGAAAGTGAATCGCATGGGGTAAAAGATATGAGTTTAAATTACTCATTTTTTTTCATATCCCTGAAATAGTTCTTTAACATTTTGCCAAAGACCTTGTCTTTTTTTCTTTTTTCTGCCACTGTTGTGTTGAACCTTTCCTGTTCCCTGATGATCTTCTGGTAGTTATCATAAGAATCCTTATCAATAGATCCGTCTTCAAGTGCTTCGATCACAGCGCAGCCGGCTTCGTTTATGTGTTTGCAGTCCGGGAATTTACACCTTGCAGCCAAAGCATAAATATCCTCAAAGGTTGTTCTTATTCCATCTATGTTATCAGTCATCCCAAGCTCTTTCATGCCCGGGTTGTCGATTATTATACTGCCATTTTCAAGTACTATCAGTTCCCTGTGTTCGGTAATATGCCTGCCTTTATTTGTGCTGCTGCTTATATTGCCGGTTTTAAGAACGTTCTTTTTCAGGAGGTTGTTTATCAATGTTGATTTTCCGACTCCCGAGGAACCTATGACACCATATGTTTTTCCCGGCTTCATGAAAACGAGGATCTGATCCAATCCTTTTAAGGTAAGATTGCTAAGCAGGATGTATCTTACCTTCTTTTCTCTTTTTTCAAGGTTTTTAATTACATCACTTATCTCTGCTTCAGTCAGGAGATCTATTTTGCTCAGTATGAGAACGGGTTCAACACCGGCTTCATAACAAATGGCAAGGTATCGTTCCAGTCTGTTGATATTGAAATTATTGTTTATTGCCTGAACGATAAGAGCAGAATCAATATTGGCCGCAATTATCTGGATCTCTCCTGGTTTACCAACAGCCTGTCTTGCAAGGACAGATTTTCTGGCGAGTATTTTATAGATTATTGCCTTATCTGAATCGTAAGTCTTCATGGCCACCCAGTCGCCAACGGCAGGGAAGTCAGATCTTGATCCGGCAGAGAATCTGAGGTTCCCGGTAACTTCAGCATCATACTCATTTTCCCCGTCTGAGACAAGATATCTTTCACGATGCTCCTGTGTTACCCTTCCGACAGAGAATTCTGACAGATCGGGGGTTTTTATTAATTCATCGATCTCTTTTGTCAGACCGAGGTCTGTTAGGTTCATTTTATATTTTATATCACTAATTTCTGGTTAAGGAGGGTTAAAGTTAACATATATTAATCCTAGAACAGTTCGCACCATTCTTTTAGCTGAAGAGCAAGATCATAAGCAAACTTGCGTATTTCCCCCCTTGCTTTTTCTTTATCTTCGTCAGACATTTTCCGCCATGTTTCTATTCTGGCAGTAGGCGGTTCCCACATGGGTACCATTTCTGCCCCTTCAAGCAGATTAGCGCAATATTCTGCAGCTTCCAGAATATCGTCAACTGGCGTTGCCGGAGTTCTGTTTCCCATAGGTCTGACCGAACTTCTCTTAGATTTGAATGGTGCAATCCCAAATACATCCGGCTCTTCAACAAAGTCGCCATTAAGTACTTTCTCTACAAGAGCGATTGCTTTCTCCGCATGTTCTTCCCTGTTAGGAAGGACCTTTATTGTAGTATTTAAATCACGTTTTCTGTAAAAACCATAGATTGCAGCAATTGATGCAGGATCCCGGATAGTTCCGTCAGGATAAACCAGTCCGTGGATATCGCTCCAGTAACCGCTTATTATAAGGTCAAAAACATACCATCCTACATTATGCTCATCTGCAATCTGAATGGCCATGTCATAAGGATTGGAACGGCCAATGCAACATAATTCGCTATTGATCAAAGGTTTGTTGTATTTCTTTGCATACCCTTCGGCAATAGCATAGCTTTCTTCAACACGTGAACGGGTTTCAAGATAATCGTGAAAAGAAATTACATCGACAAGATCAGATGTATTACCGCAAAATTTGGGTATCCAGTGGCCTACTGTAACAGCATTTACCGGGTCAGTTTTCTTTACGTACGTAATAAAGTGACGAACAAAACCTGCAATTTCATCATTTCGTTTCTGCTGTTCTTCCGGCGGAGCCTTCCTGTAGTAATCATTCATTTCGGGTTCGTTCATGATATCCCACATTAAAAGGCCTTCTTCATTTTTTAAAGCATTGACAATTGCAGTTACATATTTTTCACAACCTGCCATTGCATTCTTTTCTAAAAGTGCAGGGAAAGTCCCGTTAAACAAAATGGGCGTTACAGTTACTCCATTTTTATTACATGTACGGACATAATTAAGCACTCTCTTTATATATTCTTTAGGATTACTCTCATAAGCCCTCTGACTAAACCATACACGGGTGCTGTTTAACTGAAGCCTATTCATAAATCCCAGATCCCTCTCCAGGGTTTCCTGGTCGGGAGTTAAATTGTGGCAGACTCCACGGACGAAACTGTAATCTTTCAGTGGTTCTTTTGCTGTTAAGGAACCTGTCAGCAGGAAAATGATTCCAATAAATACCAATAATTTATTTTTCATTGCCATAAAGTTTTGAGCTATATTAAATTTTTAATTGATTAAAGTTCTCTGTTATTACTATTCTTCACGGTTCCTGATGCCTTGCAATTGTAATTTTATCAACTGTTGTTGTACTGGCATACTATGTAAATACAGATCATAGTGTTATCAGATTATATATCTGTTTATATCTCAGTCCCTGATT
>CAYNRI010000080.1:0-12438 GCA_964399575.1 uncultured Rikenellaceae bacterium | reverse complement strand
TTTTCAGGCTTTTAAGACAGTTTCGATTATTCAGTAAAGGACTATTAATAGAACTTGTACCTCTTATCAACTATATTCGCAGATTTCCTGAGTGCTTCGTATGCTTCATAAGTGCCTCTCATCTGGTATGTTGCCAGGAGCCTGTCCTTTAACAGTTCAAGATCCTGGGCAGGGGGTGTTGTAACGGAATTCACATTTATCATGAAGACACCGTTATTGCCTTTAACAGGACCAGCCACAGCACCTTGTCTGGCTGAGGAGGCTGCAGATATGAGGGCCGGCTCTGATCCGATATTGGGAATTGTATATGATCTGAAATTGATCTGGGTAGCTTCTTCTACAATCAGTCCCATATCCCTTGCTATATCATCAAGTGTTTTTCCTTCTCCGCTGTTCTTATCAAACTCTCCTGCAATGATCTCAGCTTTTTTATCCTTTATGAGGGCAAACCTGACATCATTTTCAACATCCTTAAGGGGAGCTATGCCTTCTTCCTGTGCCCTGGTGCAGTAAGCAACAACATAAGTGTCGCCTATCTCAAATACAGCCTGCTGATTGGCATCAAGAATAATTTTGCCTGTCTCCGCAGAGAATAGTGAAATAATAAGCGACCTTGGATTTTCAAGCCCGGGAAGAGTTTTCTGGGAGGGTGTCACATCATTTGCCACTCTTTTATTCATTTTAAGTGAGGCAACAGTATTATTGAATTGTTCAAAAGTACTGTTATTACCTGCAAACTGGCTTGCTTCACTATAGGCTTTCTGATTTGTTGCAGAACTTGCTGTGATCTTACGGTCAACTACACCTATATTATATTTACGCACATCCTTCGACTTTTCGAGCACCTCAATAATATGGACACCGTAGGTGGTTTCAGCTGTCACAAGATCACCCTTTTTTGCTGAGAAGCATGCATTATTGAATGGTATTACCATCATTCCTTCAGGAAACCATCCAAGATCGCCTCCGACCTGAGCTGATCCCTGGTCTTCAGAATTAGCCATTGCCAGAATATCAAATGAAACCCCTGACTTAATTATATTTATTAGGCTGTCGGCAATAGCTTTTGCCCTGCTAAGCGGTCGTAACTGACCGGATGATATCAGAATATGCCTTGCACGGACAGAGTCAGGTCTGTTGGCAGCATCGATGAGCTTTGCTACCTTGAAAGAGCCATCTTCCTGAAAAGGTCCGAATACTGCAGCTTTGTCTTCAGATTTTGCAAAGTCGCGAAGTGTTTCTGAAACACCTTCAAGTGGTACGTAGAAACCTGTATGACGGGTATCGGCAGTGAGATTTATGAATTCAACAGGATTAACAGCTGCAGCAAATTCTTCTTTTGTCCGTGTTATCCAATCTTCGGTATCCTTTATATCACTTTCTGATGGAACAACATCGAAAGTAACATATTCTATATCCCTTAAAGCAGTCCTTTTGTAATCATTCTTATGTGCATTATAATATGCTTCAAGATCACTCTGGACCACTTTTACAGACGAGTCAGGGACCGAAGCATAATTTTTCAGGACATAGCTGAAATCTACAGTACTGCTGTTCAGTGCATTATCAAATTCAGCCTGTTTTGAAGTAACATATAATCCTTTGGAAACAAGGTTATTGTATTTTGTGTTCATCCTGTCATTTACGATCTCATCTTCAAAGAACAGCCAGTATTTTTTTGCAGTCTCGTCGATATCTATCTGTTTCAGGAAATTCACAAGGAATGATTTATTGAAAACTCCTGTGCTCTGATCGGTGAATAACTGCATCACAATAGGATGGGGGTTATTGCCAAGCACAAGCTCATCAATCTCCTCACTGCTAACGCCGATGCCGAGCTTTTTGTACTGGTTATCCTGGATCTTTTCCCTTACCATCTGCTGCCATACCTGTTCTCTTATAGATTCGTATGTGGACTCTTCAATTGTTGATGTACCGGATAATTTATAGATCTCAACGAGGTTCTGGACTCTTTCCTCGAAATCCTGGTATGAGATATATTCTCCGGCAATCTCTCCTAATTCATAGTATTTCCTGATCTTTCTGTTCTGGCCGCTGCTGTTTCCGAAGAAATCACTGACTACGAACAGGAAAAGTGAGAAACCTATTATTACGGCAACAAAGACACCTGCTTTTTCCCTTAAAAACTGAATGGCTGACATTGAATATGCTTATTAAGATTTACTTTAATAATAACTTTTTAGAATTCAGGCGACAAATATAACAAAAATCATTTATAAAACTGATTACCGGGTTTTACTGTTAGCTCTGGTCTGACTGACATTTTTTATTTTTCGAGCTGATATGATTTACAAGGCAATTTTTAAAAATACCACAATAAAAAGGGTGACATATCATTAAAAAGGGGGGTGTTTATCAAAAAATATATATTTTAATTGAAAAAAGTATAAAAAAATAGGGGGTATATTAAAAAATATATATTTTTGTCAAAAAATAATTGAACTATGGCAGAATTAAGATTTAGTGCATTACGGGAGGTATTTAACAGAGAACCTGTAAAAATTGAAACATCTTCAAAAATTGTCTCAAGGTATTTTGGAGAGGATGTATTTAATCTCCACAAGATGGAGCACTACCTGTCGAAGGAAGCTTTCAGGGTAGTGAAGCGTGCGATAGAAGAGGGGAAATCCCTTACCTGGCAGGAAGCTGAGCAGGTAGCTATCGGTCTCAAGGCCTGGGCTCTTGAGCGTGGGGTAACTCATTTCACTCACTGGTTTCATCCCTTGACAGACGGAACAGCGGAGAAGCATGACTCATTTCTTGAAGCCGGGGATGGAGGACACATTGTTGAGAATTTCTCAGGAGCGGTACTGGTTCAGTCTGAACCTGACGCTTCAAGCTTCCCAAGCGGAGGGATAAGGAATACTTTCGAAGCAAGAGGCTATACAGCCTGGGATGTTTCATCACCTGTATTCATTGTCGGATCAACACTTTGTATCCCGACTATTTTTGTATCATATACGGGAGAAGCACTCGACTACAAGGCCCCTCTGCTGAAAGCCCTGTCGGCTCTTGATAAGGCTGCTGTTGCAGTTTGCCAGTATTTCGATAAGGACGTCAACAAGGTGATGGCTACCCTTGGGATAGAACAGGAGTATTTTCTGATCGATGAAGCTTTGTTTTATGCCCGTCCCGATCTTGTGCTGGCTGACAGGACATTAATGGGACATCAGTCATCAAAAGATCAGCAGCTGGCCGACCATTACTTCAGTTCGATACCGGAAAGGGTAATGTGTTTTATTCAGGATTTTGAGTATTCAGCCCATAAGCTGGGGATCCCGGTAAAAACACGTCACAATGAGGTAGCTCCAAACCAGTTCGAATGCGCTCCTCTTTTTGAGGAAGTTAACCTTGCAGTTGACCATAACCAGCTTCTTATGGATATTATGAAACGTACTGCCAGGAAACATAAATTCAGAGTCCTGTTACATGAAAAACCCTTTGCAGGAATAAACGGTTCAGGCAAGCACAATAACTGGTCGATGGCTACAAATACAGGAAAGAACCTTCTGTCGCCGGGGAAAAATCCAAAGACAAACCTTCAGTTCCTTACTTTCCTTGTAAACGTTATCAAGGCAGTCCATGACAGCAATGAACTTATCAGGGCTTCGGTAATAAACGAATCAAACTCGTGGAGGCTTGGTGGTCATGAAGCTCCCCCGGCAATAATTTCAGTTTTCCTCGGTACTTATCTGCAGAGTATTCTGAACGATCTGTCCAAAAAAGTGACCGACAGGAAAATGACTCCGGCCCAAAAAACAGAGCTTAAGCTTGGAATAGGGAAAATCCCTGAAATCCTGCTCGATAACACAGACCGTAACCGTACTTCTCCTTTCGCTTTTACAGGGAACAGGTTCGAGTTCAGAGCTGTAGGCTCATCTGCTAACTGTAGTGCAGCAATGATAGCACTTAACTCAGCTGTTGCATATCAGCTTACAAAATTCAAGGAAGAAGTCGACCAGACAATTAAGAAAGGAAGAAACAAGGATGAAGCCATCTTCCAGGTGCTTAAGAAATATATTCTTGAATCAGAAAATGTTCTCTTTGAAGGTGATAACTACTGTAAGGAATGGCATGCCGAAGCAGCAAAAAGGAAATTATGCAATGTTTCGGGGGTACCGGATTCAGTTAAATGTTTTCTGACAGAGGGATCAAGGAAGGTGCTTGTAGGGTCAGGGATATTTACAAACAAGGAACTTGAAAGCCGGGTTGAAGTTGAATATGAAAAATTCACTAAAAAAGTGCAGATAGAAGCAAGAGTATTGGGTGATCTGGCTATCAACCATATAGTTCCTACAGCAATCAAATACATGACAACTCTGATTGAGAATGTGAAGGGATTGAAAGAAGTATTCACAGATAAGGAATTTGAACATCTCGCAGGGTCGAGGAAAGAGCTGATAGTTACTTTGTCTGACCATATAAATGAGATCAGAAAGCTTGTTTATGATATGATTGAGGAGAGGAAGAAAGCAAATGTAATTGAAGATGAATATAAGAAAGCAATTGCCTACGAGAAAAAAGTCAAACCCTATCTTGACGATATAAGGGAACACATCGACAAACTCGAACTGATTGTCGACGATGAGATGTGGCCCCTGCCAAAATACAGGGAACTCCTGTTCACAAGATAAGACAGGGATATTTATTATTACAGGGATTGAAAAAGGGGCGTTGAATGCAATGCCCCTTCCTGTTATAATAATATTGTCTGCATCACGTTAGCAGATTATAAAGGTCTCATTAAATTGATTATTTTTATGCTCAAATAGGAAGAGGTATAATGAAAAGAATTCAGGTCCTTATAATATTGCTGCTAATATTTGCCTTGCAGGATTCTCAGGCACAGTCGAAGAAAATTGAAAGAGCATACGAGTCATTTCAGGCAGGTGAATACTATGAAGCTATTGATCACTTCAAGGCTGCAAATTCCAAGACAAGCAAGAGTGACAGGGAAAGCCGTGCGGAGCTTGTTTTCATGATAGGGGAATGCTACCGCCTTATTAATGACCCTAAAAATGCCGAGACCTGGTATAAACTGGCAATTAAATCATCGAACTCAAAACCGGATGCTCAGTTCTGGCTTGCTGAATCACTTAAGAAGAGCGGGAGATATCAGAATGCAATTGACGAGTTTAAAAAATATAAACAGATAGCCCAGACAGATGCAAGGGCTGACCAGGAGATTAGAGCCTGCGAACTTGCCCTTGAATGGCAGCGAAATCCGGAGTCCTATAAAGTTGAGGAACTTAAAGATCTTAATTCAAGGGAATCGGATTTCAGTCCCGCCTACGGACGTGACGACTATGGTGTTGTATTATTCACATCATCTCGCGAAGATGCTTCAGGGAACAAAACACATGGAGCAACCGGTCAGGGTTTTACTGATATCTTTGAAAGCCGTATAGATAAGAAATCAAAATGGAGCACACCTGTTCCTATTGATGTTATAAACAGCGAAGCCGAAGAAGGGACTCCCTTTATAACAAGTGATTTTAAGGAGATTTATTTTACCCGTTGTGAAGCAGGTAAGCGCGAACAAAAAGGATGTGTGATAATGCTGTCGAAGAGGACAGGCGATAAGTGGAGCGAACCAAAAAATGTTGGGATACTTTCTGATTCGCTCGTTGCTGCACATCCGGCCTTATCGCCCGATGGTACAACCCTGTATTTCGTTTCCGATATTCCGGGCGGTTCAGGCGGGAAAGATATTTGGATGGTATCACGGGCCTCAACCGGCGATGCATGGTCCAGACCCCGGAACCTGGGTCCTGATGTTAATACTCCCGGGAATGAGGTCTTTCCCTATGTAAGGAAAGACGGAACACTTTATTTCTCTTCTGACGGACAAATAGGGATGGGCGGACTTGACATTTTCAAAGCTGTGCCACAACCCGATGGCTCATGGATTGTAACAAACATGAAACCTCCGATAAACAGCTTTTCAGATGATTTCGGGATCGCCTTTGAAGGAGATGCAGAGCGTGGTATTTTCAGTTCCTCAAGAAAAGGGAGAGGTAATGACGAGCTCTATTCATTCGAGAAGCCACCCCTCTTATTCAGTGTCACAGGTCTTGTTAAAGATGAGAAGACAGGAGCCCCTGTATCTGCTTCAACTATCCAGCTGATTGCCAGTGATGGATCAAACCTTCAGGCTGAGACAGGTAACAGCGGTGATTTTAAGTTTGAACTAAAACCGGATGTGGATTATATTTTCCTTGCCTCCAAACGGGGATTCCTGAACGGTAAGGAAAGAGAAACCACAAAAGGACAGGAGAAGAGCCGCGATTTCATGGTAACGATCCTGCTTACAGCAATTGACAAACCGATAGAGTTGCCGAACATATTTTACGATTTTAATAAATGGGATCTGCGTCCGGAATCTATGGTCTCACTTGATAAACTCGTAGAGACACTTAACGATAATCCTAACATTACTATTGAACTGATGTCTCATACCGACTCCCGGGATACCGAAGAATTCAACTTTGATCTTTCGCAGAAACGTGCGCAATCAGTTATTCAGTACCTTATTGAAAAGGGAATTGAATCTGGCAGACTTTCAGCAAAAGGTTATGGTGAATCAAGTCCTAAAGTTGTTGATTCCGATATTGTTTCACAGTGGTCATTTCTGAAAAACGGGACTATTTTGTCCGAGACCTATATAAATACACTTGCAAGTGAGGAGCAGAAAGAGATTGCTCACCAGATAAACCGCAGAACCGAATTCAGGGTGCTGAGTACAGATTACGAAGCGCCGAAGAAATGAGCTTATCCAACTTTTTCTATCTTTGACATTTCAGAGCCGGTAAAATGTCGGAAGAATCAAAATACATCAAAAGAGGTGTCTCTTCACAGAAAGAAGATGTTCATAATGCTATTAAGAACATAGATAAAGGTTTGTATCCCAAAGCTTTCTGCAAAGTAGTGCCTGATATTCTCGTCGGAGATCCCGAATTTTGCAGCATAATGCATGCCGATGGAGCAGGAACAAAATCATCACTTGCATATCTGTACTGGAAAGAAACAGGTGATATGTCGGTTTGGAAAGGCATAGCACAGGATTCGATTGTGATGAACCTCGATGACCTCCTTTGTGCAGGAGCCTGCACTAATATCTTTCTTTCTTCAACAATCGGAAGGAATAAAAACCTTATCCCGGGTGAAGTGATTTCAGCATTGATAAATGGAATGGAAGAGGTTCTTGAGGATCTTCGCAGCCTCGGTGTCGGCATCTGGTCGACAGGAGGCGAGACCGCTGATATAGGCGATCTTGTAAGGACAATAGTTGTAGATTCAACAGTTATTGCCCGCTTAAAGAGGAGCGAAGTAATTTCAAATCACAATATAAGACCAGGAGATATAATTGTCGGATTCGCATCTTACGGTCAGACAACGTATGAGAAAGAATACAACAGCGGGATGGGCAGCAACGGACTGACCTCTGCCAGACATGATGTATTCGCATCATATCTTGCTGAGAAGTATCCGGAGAGTTATGATCCATCGCTTCCGGGGGAGCTTGTTTATTCCGGAAAACTCAGCCTGACAGATCACCCTGAAGGTCTTACCATGGACATGGGGAAGCTTGTTCTGTCACCAACAAGAACTTACTCTCCGGTAGTAAGGAATATTCTTGCTGCTATGAGAGATGAGATCCACGGCATGATCCATTGTTCGGGAGGAGGACAAACAAAAATTCTCCATTTCATCGACAGGATGCATGTTATTAAGGATAATCTCTTTCCTTTACCCCCCTTGTTCAGAATAATACATGAACAATCCGGAACAGGCTGGAAAGAGATGTACCAGGTATTCAATATGGGACACAGGTTCGAGATCTATACCGATATTAAAAATGCTGAGGCTCTGATAAGTATTGCCGGGGAATTCAATCTCGAAGCCCGTATCATTGGACACTGCGAACCATCAGCCAGTAAACAACTTACTATTGTATCCCCCTTCGGTAAATTCGAATACCAATAAACTCTTCAACCCTACAACCTTATCAAGCCGGGGGCTAAACGATGTAGATTCATCCCCCTAACCTCTCCCGCTGAGGCGGGATCTCCGTTTCACTACGACCTTCAAAGGGGAAAAAACATCCCCCTAACCCCCTTCAAAGGGGGAATAAGAAGGTGTAGCTTTTTTATTATCTTTGAACCCTGAAATTCAAAACAGATGGCCGGCAATTTGATTCTCGAGAAGTTAGAAGGAGTAAAGCAGAGGTTTGTTGAGGTAGGAGAACTTCTTACCCAGCAGGCGGTTCTCTCTGACATGGAAAGGTATATCAGCCTGAACAGGGAATATAAAGATCTTCAGCCAATCATTGAAGCCTATGAGAAGTACAAGCTGGCGCTTTTAAATATAAGCAGTGCGAAAGAGCTTCTGTCAGTTGAAAAAGACGAGGAGATGCGTGAGATGGCGAAATTCGAGCTCGAATCCTTAAGCGGGAAGATACCAGAAATGGAGGAGGAGATTCAGATGCTTCTTATACCTTCTGATCCGGAAGATGACAAGAATGCAGTTGTGGAGATAAGAGCAGGAACTGGAGGTGATGAGGCAAGTATCTTTGCCGGAGATCTTTTCAGGATGTACTCCAAATATTTTGAACAGAAGGGGTGGAAAGCTGAGATTAACCGTTATTCAGAGGGTACTGCCGGCGGGTACAAGGAAGTTGTGTTGAGCGTGAGGGGCGACGGGGTGTATGGTATCATGAAGTATGAGTCGGGAGTGCACAGGGTTCAGAGGGTTCCGCAGACAGAAACCCAGGGGCGTATCCATACCTCAGCCGCTACTGTTGTTGTTCTTCCGGAAGCAGATGAGTTTGATGTCACAATCAGGAATGAAGATATCCGCAAAGATACATACTGTTCATCTGGACCAGGGGGACAGTCAGTAAATACAACATATTCAGCAATAAGGCTTACTCACGTACCGACTGGTATTGTTGTAACCTGCCAGGATGAGAAATCGCAGATCAAAAATTATGAAAAGGCCTTGGCTGAACTGAGGACACGCCTGTATAATCTTGAATATCAGAAGTATCTGGATGAAGTTTCCCGAAAGAGAAAAACAATGGTATCAACTGGTGACCGTTCTGCCAAGATCCGGACATATAATTATCCGCAGGGAAGGATGACTGATCACCGTATCAACCTTACACTATATAATCTTCCTTCTGTTCTGGATGGGAATATTCAGGAGGTGATCGATAAACTGCAGATGGCTGAAAATGCGGAACGACTTAAAGAAAGTGATATTTAAAACTCCTTCAATATGAATCATTTACAATTATTTGAAAGAATAGTAAAGAAACGTTCTTTCCTCTGTGTCGGGCTTGATTCGGAGTTTGAAAAGATACCGCCAGTGCTAAAAGATGCAGCCGACCCTGTTCTGGAATTTAATAAAAGGATAATTGATGCGACAAATCAGTATGCTGTTGCCTATAAGCCAAACCTGGCATTTTATGAGTCTGAGGGGAGCAAAGGATTTATATCACTTGAATCGACAGTAAAATATATCAGGGAGAACTATCCTGACATTTTCATTATTGCTGATGCGAAGCGGGGAGATATCGGCAATACCTCAAAAATGTATGCCAAAGCTTTTCTTGAGAATATGTCCTGCGATGCAGTAACTGTTGCTCCTTACATGGGTGAGGATTCGGTTACACCTTTTCTTTCTTATGACGGTAAATGGGTTGTATTGCTTGCTCTTACTTCGAATAAGGGAGCTGATGATTTCCAGTATCACAATGAGGATGGGATAAAACTCTTTGAAAGAGTCCTGTCAGTATCAAGAAAATGGGGAACTGTTGACAATATGATGTATGTAGTAGGAGCGACCAGGCCTGAGATGATCAATGAGATACGAAAGATAGTACCTGAGCATTTCCTTCTGGTGCCGGGTGTCGGAGCTCAGGGAGGAAGACTTGCTGAGGTTGCAAAATATGGTATGACAAATAAATGCGGACTGCTTGTTAACTCATCAAGGGGAATAATCTTTGCAGATAATACCGAGAATTTTGATAAAACTGCTGCCGCAAAGGCAAGAGAAGTCCAGCAGGAGATGGAAGGCTATCTGAAAGACAGGAGCCTCATTTAAAACACCAATAGACTCATATTTAGACTGATTCAGAAGAGGTTCCGGGTTACAGGTTAGAAGTCCGAAGTCCGAAGTCGGAAGTTCCAGGACTCTAAGACTAAGCCTAAGAATTTGCATTTGTTCCGGATTCTTCGTATCTTTATTCTTTAGCTGCTTATTAAGCTCGTGCTCTTATGAAAGAAGAATTCCTGCACTATGTGTGGAAGTATGGCTTATATGATCCTGATAAACTGTTGGATAATGGTGGTAACAGGATAACTGTAATCAGCCCGGGAGAATACAACCATGATTCAGGTCCTGATTTTTTCAATGCCCGTCTTAAAATCTCAGGGACTGAATGGGCAGGTAATGTCGAGATCCATACAAGGGCATCGCATTTCAACACTCATAGCCATAATACTGATCCGGCATTTGACAATGTTATTCTTCATGTTGTTGCTGATTATGATAAAAAGGTCTTTAATTCAAAGGGGCAGGAGCTTATGACATCAGTGCTTACCTGGGATACGTCTCTTTTTGAGAAATACCAGGACCTTGTCAACAATCCATGTATAATCGCCTGCCAGGATCACATAAAAGAAATTGATCCCTTTTGTCTGCGTCACTGGATAGGAGCTCTTGTAATTGAAAGGCTGATTGAAAAAACCGTTCATGTTGAGAGTATTTTTTCTGAGACGGGGAATGACTGGGAAGAAACTTTTTACAGGCTCCTTACCCGATATTTCGGGTTCAGGGTCAACAGTGAGCCATTTGAGATGCTTGCGAATGCGCTTCCGCTCAAGATAATACGTAAGCATTCGGATAACAGGTTACAGCTTGAAGCTTTACTTTTTGGCACGGCAGGTCTTCTTGATGAAGCTCTTTTCAGGGAAGCTGTTACTGACGTATATTATTCAGAGCTGATCCGTGAGTTCAGGATCCTTTCTGCCAAGTATTCAATTCAACCTGTTCATGGCTGGCTGTGGAAGTTTGCAAGACTGAGACCGGCTAATTTTCCAACACTAAGGATCTCTCAGCTTGCCGGGATGCTGACAGGAACAGACGGGCTTTTTTCAAAAGCCCTTGAAGCGGAGGACCTTGCCAGGCTGAGAGATCTGTTCAATGTTAATGCATCGGAGTACTGGGACGATCATTTTGTATTCGGAAGGAAAAGCAGAAACTATGTCAAGGTTGCAGGTCCTCAGGCAACTGATATTCTTCTTATCAATTCAGTGATACCCTCACTTTTCTTTTATGGGCGGATGCATGATTCGCATTATCTCTGTGAAAAGGCCATTGCATTCCTTGAGGAAATAAAACCTGAGTCAAACTCTGTTGTTGATGACTGGAAAGTGGCGGGTATTGAAGCTGATTCAGCTTTCTCAACCCAGGGACTGATCCAGCTAAGGAACAGCTATTGCCGAAAAAGGAGGTGTCTTGAGTGTCGTTTAGGGAGTAAGCTCATCAGTTCCGGGCGAACTTTAGAAAAGCCCGAGCAGGTCATCCTGGAACCGCGGATCAGGTGTCCGTTTTGATCACTTGTTAAAAAGTGTTGATTAACAGTTTAATTTTTGTTATTTCCGACGCAACGTTATGCCTGATTCTAACGTCTTTTAAATAAGAGGTATAATAAAAAAAAGGCCGTGACCGTTATTTGTTTGGCGGGTGTGAAAGAATATTTTTAAAAAAAATTCCAATTGTTTGATTATTTACATAAAAAAGCCTTATTTTTGCGTTCCAAAATTGGAGATTCGATCTCCCTTTGGATAAACAATATTTTGGTCAAAGACATGTATTTAACAACAGAAAAAAAACAGGAATTATTCAAATCGTTCGGATCTTCAGAGGTTGATACTGGTTCCGCAGAAGGCCAGATAGCGCTTTTCTCATATAGGATAAATCATCTTACTGAGCATCTCAAGAAGAATAAAAAAGATTTCAGTACACAGCAGGCTCTCATTAAGCTTGTCGGTAAACGTCGGAAGCTTCTTGATTATCTGAGAGTTAAGGATATATCCCGGTACAGGGAAATCATAAAAGCTTTGAAATTACGTAAATAGAAAATATGAGAAAGGCAATGCATAGTTGCCTTTTTTCATACTATTTTTGTACAATGTAATTTCAGCAATCACAAAATTTATTTAATAATGTTCAAAGTAAAAGAGAAAGTTATTGATCTCGGTGACGGGAGACAAATAATACTTCAGACGGGTAAGCTTGCCAGGCAGGCTGACGGAGCTGTTCTGTTGAAAATGGGAAAAACAATGTTGCTTGCAACAGTTGTTTCAGCAAAAGAAGCTAAAGAAGATACGGATTTTATGCCGCTGTCTG
>CAYNRI010000079.1:6638-12581 GCA_964399575.1 uncultured Rikenellaceae bacterium | reverse complement strand
CCCGCCGGATAGTTATCTGAGAATAATTCTTTATTTTTAAGGAATTATGCTCGCTGCATGAGTTATTTCTATGATCTGTTTGACGACATTATCAGTCTTCTTTTTCCAAGGCTTTGCTATGCCTGTGGACAACATTTGCTGAGAAATGAGAAGCTGATATGCACTGAATGTTATGTTCAAATGCCAAGGACCACTTATCACCTTGAGGAAGGAAATCCTGTGGAACAGCTCTTCTGGGGAAGATGCAGAATTGAAAGGGCGGCCGCATTTTCTTTCTATACCAGGAACAGCCGTATCCGCAATCTTATCCATAATCTTAAGTATAAAGGAATTCAGGAAATCGGGATTGAACTGGGGAGAATTTACGGTACGATGCTTGCAGAATCACAATTTCTTGAGGGGATAGATGCGATAATACCCGTTCCCTTGCATATTTCGAAAAAGAGAATACGCGGTTTCAACCAGAGTGATCTTATATGCAAAGGACTTTCAGAGGTAACACGACTGCCTGTCGATTACACTTCTCTGCAGAGAATAACAAAGACAGCTACTCAGACAAAGAGATCGAGATATGAAAGGTGGATAAATGTTGAAGGGATCTTTAGTGTTTCAGATGCTGAGCATGTAAAAGGGAAGCATTTTTTACTTGTAGATGATGTCATAACTACGGGATCCACTATTGAATCATGTGCAAATGAATTGCTTAAGTATGAAAATGTAAAAGTTAGTGTTGCTGCAATAGCTGTTGCAGTGACCTAGGATTATTTAATCCGCCGGGGATTCTTGTTAATGAAATCTTTCCAGCTGTTGTATGTTTTCTGACCGGAGGGTTTGTTTGACTGGAAGAAATGACAGAGCGCCGCAGCTAATCCATCTGTTGCATCAAGAACCATTCCCTGGTCTTTGAACTTCAGCATGTTCACAAGCATTGCAGCTACCTGCTCCTTGGAAGCTGCACCCTGTCCTGTGATCGACATCTTGATCTTCCTGGGAGCATATTCGAAGATAGGCAATGATCTCGATAATGCCGCAGAAATCGCAGCTCCCTGAGCCCTCCCGAGCTTCAGCATCGACTGGACGTTCTTTCCGTAAAAGGGAGCCTCGATGGCAAGTTCATCAGGATGATATTCATCAATAATACCTGTGATCCTGTCAAAAATATGTTTCAGCTTCAGATAATGGTCATCATATTTTGACAGATCAATTACGCCGATAGTTATCATTTCAGGCTTTAACCCGCTTGCCCTGATAACACCATATCCTGTTATATTAGTACCCGGGTCGATCCCCAGTATTATCTTTTCCTTTTTAACTGTTTTCAAATGCCGGATCTGATTTCTGATTATTACCTGCTTTCGATATAGGTGTTATTAATAAATGATTTTTTCTCAGGAAATACTCTTGTCTGTTTAAAGGGAAGGGATTTATTATCAGAAAAAGACCCTGTCTCAAGGTACCGGATAGCTTCACTAAGACACATTTCCCTTCTGTCGTCAAAATCGTAAACAATATCATCAAGAGCATCTCCGTCAGGAGCAAAACCATCGTAAAAATCCCCTTCTCCTTCCGAATTCACAATTCTGACAGTTATCAGATTGAACCAGTATTTTTTTCCACAGGGCCAGCCTTTTGCGCCTACCGGTTTGCCGTAAGTGGTACTGCCTGTTGTAACAACATTCATAAGAGGTTTTAATCCGTTTATTACTGCCTCACTTGCAGAGGCTGTATAATCCGATGTAATCACTACGATCCCCGGGACACCCAGAGAGTAGGATGTTGTAAGAAAGTTGACAGTTGAATTATACAGGGAATTCTTGTTATTGTACAGTAGCCTTGCAAATACCTCACCTGCCTTGCTGTTGCCTGCTATATAGCTGGCGAGTTGCTGTGCTATATCAAGATAACCTCCCGAGTTGTACCTCAGATCAAGTATGAGTTCAGTGACAGACTGGTCTGTAAAGTAGGTGAAGGCTTGCTCCAGTTCCTCTTTTGATGAGCTTAGAAATGATTCAAAAACAAGATGGCCTGCAATGGCGCCTGATTTAAGATGGATCGTATCGCGAAGCAATACAGAATTTATATTGAAGGTCTGTTTTGTTGATTTGATAGTTACCTCGCTGCCATCTGGTGTCATGAAGAGGAAAGTATTTTCAATTCCTGCGTTTGGTGGTCCGATGAGATCAGAGTATCCGCTTCCTCCAGCCAGCAGCAGAGGGGCAACATCAACCCCGTTGATCTTTTTCACAATCCAGCCTCGCCTTACACCTGCTGCGTACAGAGGGGAATTCTTATAGATAAGGGCTATCCTCGCCTTTGACGCAGTATCGATCCCGATCCTGTATCCATGACCAACGAATGAACCTGACATCTCGGCATTATATTCATCGTAATCTGCAACAAAGCTCCATCTGTCATCCTGTTTATTTCTTAAAACTTCCAGGAGTTCATAAGGGTCGTCATAATCTTCTTTGTTTACTGCCGGGATCATGTCATACCAAAGATACCAGTGGTTCATCACATCATATAAGGTATCCCTGGCCATCGCTGCTGTGACGGCCGGAGGTTCAGGTTCGTCATCCGGTGCCTCCTTTTTACAAGCAGCTACCAGGGTAATCGATAATAACAGCAATATATATAGCTTATTCATATACTATAAACAGCCTTAAGGGTTCCTCTATTGTCAAAGATAGTAATTTATCCTTTTGAGGGTTTCCGGTTCTGGATGAAGATACCTGTGATTATAAGCAGTAATCCAATTGGAGTTGTATAATAAACAGGTTCGTGCAGGATGAAATGTACGAAGATAAGCGAAAGGAAGGGTGCCAGGTAAACAAGGTTACTTACCTTGTCTGTTGAGGGGGCTGTTTGCAGGGCTTTAAGCCAGAAGAGAAAAGTTATTCCCATCTCGAACAATCCTATATAGACAGAAGCAGCAAGCCCTTTTAAAGTATATTCGGCAGATGCCCATTGCTTTGTGATTATCATGAAGATCATCAGATACATAGAGCCAAAAAGGAAATTGAGGAAAAGTTTTGCATTTTCATCTCTTTTGTCCTTCACATTGAATATAAAATACAGTGCCCAGAAAAGTGAACTGCCAAGTGCCAGGAGCACCCCTTTCAGATCTGAATGGCCGGGATTGAACAGATCCCCGCTGGATGATATCACATATACACCGGTGAAGCTTATCAACAGTGCTATGTAACTCCTGTTTTTGATTTTCTGGCCCAGGATGGGAACTGAGAGGAAGACAAGAATAATTGGCCATACCATATTGAGTGGTTGAGCGACCTGGGCAGGCAGAAGTGAATAGGCTTTTAAAAGGATCAGATAGTAAACAAACGGATTTATCAATCCAAGGAATGCTGAAGCAGCCAGTTCTTTAGGTCCTGTTACAGCCAGTAACCCTGACTTCCCTGAAGCAATAAGGATAATGAAGAGCACTGCCGCTGAGGTCAGGGAAGCAATAGTGAGCATGGGCAGTATATCAAGCTCATTAAGCCCGATCTTAAAAGCAGTGGGCACAGTCGACCAGAAGAGAATCGCCAGTAGGGCATATAAATATGGCTGGCGGGATTTGATCACTCAGTCTATAATCTTAAATCCTGTATATGGCACGAGTACGTCAGGAATTTTGATCCCTGACTCTGTCTGGTTGTTTTCAAGAAGTGCAGCGACAATTCTTGGCAAGGCAAGGGCGCTTCCATTAAGTGTGTGCACTAATTTTGTCTGTTTTTCACCTTTTTCCTTGAACCGGCATTTAAGCCTGTTAGCCTGAAAGGACTCAAAATTAGAGACAGAGCTTACTTCAAGCCATTTCTTCTGGGCTCCCGACCATACTTCAAAATCATATGTAAGTGAGGATGTGAATGACATGTCGCCACCGCAGAGTCTCATAATGCGGTAAGGAAGGTCAAGCGATTTTACAAGCCCTTCAACGTGTGAAACCATTTCTTCAAGGGATTCATATGAGTTGTCAGGGTGCGCTATCCTTACAATCTCTACCTTATCGAACTGATGGAGCCTGTTAAGTCCCCTTACATGAGCTCCCCATGATCCTGCTTCTCTTCTGAAACAAGGAGTATAAGCAATGTTTTTAACAGGCAGTTCTCCGGCATCGAGTATTACATCGCGGTAAATATTAGTTACAGGTACTTCTGCAGTAGGTATAAGATAAAACCCGTCAAGTGTTACATTGTACATCTGACCTTCCTTATCGGGAAGCTGGCCTGTAGCAAATCCGGAATCCTCATTCACTACGATGGGCGGCATGACCTCTTTATATCCTGCTTTTACCCCTTCGTCAAGAAAAAAATTAATAAGTGCTCTTTCAAGTTTAGCACCTTTACCCTTATAGACGGGGAATCCTGCACCTGTAAGCTTTATCCCAAGTTCGAAATCTATTATGTCGTATTTTTTGATCAGATCCCAATGAGGGAGGCTATCATCATCCAGATCCGGCTTTAACCCGCCTGAGCGCATCATTACATTATCTTCAGCTCCACGGCCTTTGTTTACAGATTGATGAGGCAGGTTTGGAAGGCGTATGATCTCATTTCTCAGTTCCTCATCCAGTGGGACAAGTTTTTCAGTAAGAGATTTAATTTCCTCTTTCAGTTTATATGTTTTTTCCTTTACAGCATCAGCTTCATCCTTATTACCGCTCTTCATAAGAGACCCTATTTCCTTTGAGATTCTGTTCATCTCAGCCTGAAGGGCATCAGTCCTGACCTGTATCTGGCGCCGTTCAGCATCTATCTGCAATATCTTATCAAGGATCTTTTCTGCATCGAAGTTCTTTATCCTGAGACGTTCAGCGATAAAATCCCTTTTTTCTCTTATAAGGTTTATTGTGAGCATATTAAAATAAAATTAATAAAAAAGCAGGCTACTATGGCCTGCTGTAAAAGTATTAAAAAACTCCAATAATTTTTTCTTAACCGGAAAAGAATTAATGGAGTCCGGGTCTCTTATAGTGACAAACTATTCTGCACCTTTAACTGATACGAATATCTTGTTGTCTTTTTGTTTCTTGTATTCAACTTCTCCGTCAACAAGGGCAAAAAGAGTATGGTCCTTCCCAAGTCCTACATTAAGGCCGGGATTATGTTTTGTACCTCTCTGGCGGACAATAATACTTCCTGCTTTTGCGTGCTGACCGCCGAAAAGCTTCACACCCAGTCTTTTGCTGTTTGAGTCACGACCGTTACGTGAACTGCCTGCTCCTTTCTTGTGTGCCATAATTATAAATATTTAGTTCTTGATTACTTTTTCAGGCTTTTCCTTTTGCCGGTTTCTTTTCAGCTGATTTTTTTGAGGCAGGTTTCTTTTCAGAAACTTTTTTTGCCGGTTCTTTCTTATCATCAGCTTTTTTAGAAGCAGACTTTTTTGATTCAGTCTTTTTCTTTTCAACCGGTTTTTCTGCTTTCACAGTTTCATCGGCTTCAGCAACAGCTTCCTTCTTCGGAGGTTTAACGGGCTTTGTTCTCTTCCCGTTTATGCTTATAACTTCAATCTGGGTAAACTGCTGACGATGTCCATTCTTGACCCTGTAACCCTTTTTCCTTTTCTTTTTGAATACTATCACTTTATCACCTTTAACATGGTCGATGACCTGGCCTTCTACAAAGGCTTCTTTTACAACTGGTTCCCCGACTGTGATCTTACCTTCATCCTCGACAAGAAGGACCTGATCAAAATTTATCTTATCACCTTCTTTTAAATCCAGCCTGTGAACGAAGATCTTGTTTCCTTCTTCAACTTTGAACTGCTGGCCTGCAATTTCAACAATAGCGTACATTGTATATATTTATTATATTACTCCGTAAGGCGTATAGGATTAAGTAATCATATAACTTCGCTGAGCCCTGGCGGATTATTCAAATTCGGACTGCAAAGATAAATAAAATAGGTAATTTACAAATCAATCTGTTGTTTTTTATG
>CAYNRI010000079.1:0-6538 GCA_964399575.1 uncultured Rikenellaceae bacterium | reverse complement strand
TTATGTAAAGTGTAAAAAAACCAACAATATAATCCCCGATTTCCTTCTATTATCTTTATATTTGTCCGAAGCCAGGCAAAAAGATATTTTATCTGCGCATAAATAACTGATATGAAGAGAGTCAAGCTTAAAGTAATGGGCATTTCATACAGCCAGACACAATCGGGTGCCTATGCTTTGCTTCTTATCGAAGAGAACGGAGAAAGAAGGATACCGATCATTATTGGTGGTTTTGAGGCGCAGGCAATAGTCATCAAGCTTGAGAACCTTGAACCTCCGCGTCCCCTTACCCACGACCTGTTCAAGAAGTTTGCGGATCAGTTTAATATTGCTGTAATTGAGGTGATGATCGATAAACTGGAGGAAGGTGTATTCTTTTCAAAGCTTGTCTGCAATAATGGAGAAAAGGAATACCTTATTGACAGCAGAACATCTGATGCCGTTGCTATTGCCCTTCGTTTCGGATGTCCGATATATATTAACGAAGATATCCTCGAAAAAGCACAATTGACAAACAGTCCTTCTGAAACAGAACTATCGACACAGAGTGTAATTGAAAACCCGGTTAAAGAGGGTTCGAAATATACATCTTTTTCTGATGAAGAACTCTACAAAATGATCGATGAAGCTGTAAAAACCGAAGACTACGAAAGGGCCGCATCTATAAGGGATGAGCTTGAAAAACGGAAGAAAAAGGGGAAAATATAATGAAGCAATATCTGGATCTGCTTGACAATGTATTGAAGAACGGGAAGGAAAAGCATGACAGGACCGGGACAGGAACGATAAGTGTTTTCGGATACCAGATGCGCTTTGACCTTGCAGAGGGATTTCCCCTTCTGACAACAAAAAAACTGCATTTAAGATCAATTATTCATGAACTTCTATGGTTCATATCGGGTGATACAAATGTCAGATACCTGAAAGATAATGGAGTGAGTATCTGGGATGAGTGGGCTGACAAGGATGGAAACCTGGGGCCGGTTTATGGTTACCAATGGCGCTCATGGCCTGCTGCAGAGGGAAGAAAGATCGACCAGCTGAAGGAAGTTATTGAAGAAATAAAAAAGAATCCTGATTCAAGAAGACTTATCGTTAGCGCATGGAATGTTGGTGAGATACCAAAAATGGCACTCCCTCCATGCCATGTCTTGTTCCAGTTCTATGTAGCCGGGGGTAAATTATCATGCCAGCTTTATCAGAGAAGCTGCGATATTTTTATCGGGATACCTTTCAATATAGCTTCATACGCGTTACTGACACTCATGGTTGCCCAGGTTACAGGACTCAGCCCGGGTGAATTCATCCACACCCTTGGGGATGCACACATCTATCTCAATCATATTGAGCAGGTAAAGCTTCAGCTTACAAGAGAACCTTATAAGTTGCCGGAAATGAAGATCAATCCTTCAGTTAATGATATCTTCAGGTTCCGGTTTGAAGATTTTACACTGGCAAATTATGTTTCTCATCCTCATATAAAAGGCGCAATTTCAGTATAATCTGTACGCGTATGATCTCAATAATAGTAGCTGTATCTGAAGATCTCGGTATTGGCATGAATAATGAGCTCTTATGGCATATCTCAGAAGACCTTAAACGGTTTAAAAAGCTCACACACGGGAAAACAGTCATAATGGGCAAGAAAACATGGGAATCACTTCCCAGAAAGCCATTACCCGGAAGAAAGAACATCGTGCTTACTGATAAGCAGGGTGAGACATTTGAAGGGGCAATAACGGCATATTCTATCAGCGATTCACTGGAAAAATGTTCCGACGGGACAGATATTTTCATTATCGGGGGAGAAAGTATCTACAGGCAGTTTATGCCTCTTGCCGACAGGCTCTACATAACTTTTGTTCACAGCAAAGCTGAGGCTGATGTATTCTTTCCGGCGATAGATCCTGCCTTATGGAAGGTTATTTATGAAGAAGCATATAATCCCGGAATCTCTGAAGGGATCCCCTATACATATATTATTTACGACAGGAAGGAATAGCAGGGTAAATGAATTTCAGATCCTTGTAAGTTAAAGTCAAACCTTTGCGCTTAGCTGTTATACAACCCCCAGGTCTGTTGTGAGTGGCAGAGACAGAAAGGCAGGCGGGACCACAATATAACGAACAGGGATTCTTTTATGAACTTATTCAGGATGCTTTAAGCACTTTCATATCTATTCGCTCAAGCTTACGGCTTGCATAATCGATAGTTATAACAAGCTCTTCTTTCCCGACAGACGGCGTTTCAAACATGGCATCGAGCATAATAGCTTCACAAATCGATCTGAGGCCGCGTGCCCCAAGCTTGAATTCAACTGCTTTGTCGACAATAAAATCAAGGACCCCGTCTGCGAATGTAAGATCCACATTGTCCATTTTAAAGAGCTTCGCATATTGTTTTACGAGAGCGTTTTTCGGCTCTGTCAGAATAGCCCGGAGTGCTTTTCTATCGAGTGGATCGAGATGAGTTACAATAGGGAGCCTCCCAACGATCTCCGGTATCATGCCAAAGGCTCTCAGATCCTGGGGCGCAACATACTGCAGCAGATTATCCTTATCGACTCTTTCCCTGTTCTTTGATGCACCATAACCGATGATCTGGGTGTTAAGGCGCTGTGCGATCTTCTTTTCGATGCCAACAAAGGCGCCACCACAGATGAACAGGATGTTCTTTGTATCAACAGGTATCATTTTCTGCTCAGGGTGTTTCCGGCCACCCTGTGGCGGAACATTAACGACAGAACCTTCAAGGAGTTTGAGCAGCCCCTGCTGGACGCCTTCTCCGGAAACATCACGGGTAATTGAAGGATTATCACCTTCTTTCCGGGCAATCTTATCTATCTCATCAACGAATACTATCCCTTTTTCTGCGGCTTTAACATCATAGTCAGCATTCTGAAGCAGGCGGGTCAATAAGCTTTCTATATCTTCTCCCACATAACCGGCTTCTGTCAGAACTGTTGCATCAACGATAGTGAAAGGAACGTGAAGCATCCTGGCAACTGTTTTTGCCAGGAGTGTTTTACCGGTACCTGTTTCTCCAACAAGGATGATATTTGATTTCTCTATCTCAATATCATCGGGATCTGACTTCTGCATAAGTCTTTTGTAGTGATTATAGACAGCTACAGAGATAACTTTTTTTGCCATTTCCTGGCCTATTACATACTGGTCGAGGAAATTTTTAATTTCTGCCGGTTTAAGAAGGTTGATGCTCTCAAAGGAAGAACTCTTTTTAACACCAAGTTCCTCATTCATAATGCTGTAAGCCTGCTCTATGCAGTGGTCACAAATATGACCTTCGAGACCGGCAATCAGCATATTGGCCTCTTTCTTTGTTCTGCCGCAAAAGGAACACTTATCCATTTCAGTTAATGTTCGTTTTTATGGAGAATCTCGTCGATCATTCCGTAGTCCTTAGCCTCCTGTGAAGTCATCCAGTGATCCCTGTCAGAATCCTTTTCTACTTTATCAACCGGATTTCCTGAATGATATGCTATTATCTCAAAAAGTTCTCTTTTGATCTTCATTATCTCGCGTGCCTGTATCTCTATGTCAGAAGCCTGTCCTTCAACACCTCCCATAGGCTGGTGTATCATTATCCTGGAATGTTTCAGTGCAGATCTTTTACCTTTGGTGCCGGCTGTGAGGAGTACAGCTCCCATCGAAGCGGCCATGCCTGTACAGATTGTGGCGATGTCGGCAGAGATATACTGCATCGTGTCATAGATTCCCAATCCTGCGTTTACTGATCCGCCGGGAGTATTAAAATAGATCTGTATATCTTTACCGGGGTCAGAAGAATCGAGATAGAGAAGCTGTGCCTGTATTATATTTGCTACATAATCATCAACAGGTAATCCGAGAAAAATTATCCTGTCCATCATCAAACGGGAGAAAACATCCATCGATGCAATATTAAGCTGTCTCTCTTCAATGATAGTCGGAGATATATAACTGCCAAAGATAGAGGAGTATCTGTGAAGAGTAAGGCTGCTTATTCCGAATTTACTCCTGGCATATTTTCCGAAATCGTCACTGTTGCTCATATCAAATCTTTTTTAGAAATTTAGGAATAAAAATACAAAATTAAGTAATATGATGTAATTATCTGATTATTATTCAAAAAGCTTATTGAATTCATCAGCCGTCACACTTTTATCCTCTATTTTAACAACTTCTTTCAGGGCATCTAATACTTTATTATCAAGTATTTTATCTGCAATTCTCTTGGCATCATCCTCTCTTTTAAGGGTCTCTTTTGCATAGTTTGATATTTGTTCATCAGTTGCATAGTATAGTCCATATTGACTAAACTGGAACCTTGTAATGATCTCTGCTTCTTTCTGAAGTTCTTCCTCGGTTATCCTGATATCTTTTTCTTTTGCAACCTTATTCTTGATAAGTTGCCACTTGAGATCTTTCCTGAAAGAATCGAAATCCTTTTCAATCTGTTCGGGAGTTGCTTTTTCCGTGACTTTGAGCAGCCATTTTTTAAGGAATTCCTCAGGGAATTTCATTTCGGTTTTTTCAATTGCAAGTTCCTTGATGTCATGCGTCAGTTTGTAGTCTGATTCACGTTTAAGGCTTACGCTTATCTCTTCTTCTATTTTCTTATTGAAATCCTCTTCTGTTTTGACTATATCCTGCCCGTAAATCTTATTAAAAAGATCCGTGCCTATTTCCGCCGGTCTGAACCTGGAGATCTCTCTTATTGTAAATCTGTAATTATCCCTGATTTTTTCAACCTGCTCTTTATCTATCCTGAGTAACCCGGCAATTTCAGTATCATCCGGGAAAGCTTTCCGTAGATTGAAATCGACTGTTTCATTGATTTTCTTTTCTGTAAAAGCTTTTTTTATCTCATCATCCTTTATAATATCGACAGCCAGGGAAGTATCATCTGTTGATATACCATCAGTCAGGATATTATTATCTTCATCGAGAGCTTCCAGTTTACCCTTAAGGATATCTTTTTCCTCAGATAATTCAGCATTGATGAAATCTCCGAAACGGCGTGTATAATTTGAGATAAAGTCATTTTTCATTTTTTCGTCGATGACTATATTATACTGGCTGACATTATTTTTCTTGTCCAGGGGAATCTCAAAAGCAGGAGCCAGGCCCAGATCAAATGAAAATTTGAAATCATCCTGTAAATCGAAATCAATATTTTCAATGTCATCTGTCTTTGGCATGGGGTCGCCAAGTATATCTATTTTTTCATCATGAAGATACTTATGAATGCTTTCGGAGATCGTTTTATTGATTTCCTCTACCTTGGCCGCCTTTCCGTACATTTTCCTGATGACACCAATCGGTACCATTCCGGGGCGGAATCCTTTGATATTTGCTTTTTTACGGTAATCTTTCAGAACGCTTTCAACCTTTCCTTCATAATCGGTTTTTTCAATCTGTATATTCAGAACGGCATTCAAATCGTCGATGTTTTCTCTTGTAATAATCATTTTAAATACTATTTATAATAGATCATAAAAACCGCCAAAACGCTGAAATATAAAGGTTAAAGGCGGTTTGTCAAATTTGTGCGGATGAAGGGACTCGAACCCCCACGTCATTAAGACACAAGATCCTAAGTCTTGCTCGGCTACCAATTACGACACATCCGCAAAAATCTCCGCAAAAGTATAGAAAATTATTATTAAAACAAACTGAGGCAATTACCGGCGAAGTTCAAAGTTCTTGCCGAGGTATACTTTTCTTACGTGTTCATCATCAGCAAGCTGGGTGGCTGTACCTGATTTAAGTATATGTCCCTCAAAAAGCAGGTAGGCCCTGTCGGTTATCGAGAGGGTTTCATGTACGTTATGATCAGTGATGAGTATGCCAATATTTTTATCTCTGAGTTTTGAAACTATCTCCTGGATATCTTCGACTGCAATCGGGTCGACACCTGCAAATGGTTCATCAAGAAGGATGAATTTGGGTTTGAGTGAAAGAGCCCTGGCAATCTCAGTTCTTCTGCGTTCGCCTCCGGAAAGCTGAATGCCTTTGCTTTTTCGTATCTTCTGCAGGCCGAATTCATTAAGAAGCATCTCCAGTCTTTCTTTCTGTTCCTCGCCTGGGAACCCCGATACCTCAAGCACTGCCCTTATATTGTCCTCGACTGAAAGGTTTCTGAAGACCGAAGCTTCCTGGGCAAGATATCCGATCCCGAGCCGGGCCCTTTTGTACACCGGAAGGCCGGTTATATCAACTGAATCGAGGAAGATTTTTCCCTCGCTGGGTCTGATCAGGCCTACTATCATGTAGAATGTAGTTGTTTTGCCTGCGCCGTTGGGACCAAGAAGGCCAACAATCTCACCCTGTTCAACCTCCACCGAAACCTTGTCAACAACAGTCCTGGTGTGGTATTTCTTTATCAGGTTCTCAGTATATAGTTTCATCCTTTGTTGCCTTAAGGGTTCGGTCAGGAATTATTATCCATGAATTCGGCATGCATCTTCTCCTTATTCTTAACAACCCTTTTTGAAATAATAATGCCCACTTCATAAAGAATAAGCAGAGGGATACTC
>CAYNRI010000078.1:0-12684 GCA_964399575.1 uncultured Rikenellaceae bacterium | reverse complement strand
ATATCTGTTAGTTATCTTTTTAAGTCCCTAAAAATCGCACAAAACAGGAAAAAATGCAATATCAGGCAGGGATTAAATAAAAGAGGGTGCTCTTTTGAGACACCCTCCCTGTATTTAAACAAATCAGTTCTATTTAAGAGTAAAGGTAATAGGTACCATATACCATACTGGTACTGGTTTACCTCCCTGTTTACCGGGTTTGAATGGTGGAAGAGTATTCACAACCCTGACAGCTTCAGCGTCAAGTTCGGGATCTACTCCTTTAAGCACGCTAACCTGGTTCACAGAACCTTTCGAGGTCACGCAGAATCTAACAATAACCCTGCCCTGGATGTTATTTTCCTTAGCAACTTCCGGATACTGGGTATGTTCAGATATGTATTTGAGAAGTTCTGCATCACCACCGGGGAACATAGGCATTTCTTCAACAACCACAAAAGGCTCGGGTTCAGGTTCTTCTTCAGCCACTTCCTCTTTCACTTCTTCAATAATTTCAATTGCAGTAACATCTTCGTCCACAACTGTAGCAATAGCCTGATCAGCTGTCATAAGCTGCACTACTTCTTCCGGTTTAAGTGAATCAACAACAACAGGAGGAACATATCTGGCCTGAGTTACTGCCTCTGTAGGTGGGGGTGGGGGTGGAGGTGGAGGAGCTACCTGATCAGCAGGCTGATCAAGGTTCTCCATCTGTATTTCAACCTGTGTCTCTTGCCGTACTGTTTTAGTCCTCTCAGCTGCTTTCGCATTAATATAAGGACCGATTACTGCAGTACAAATAATCACAACACTAATGAGAAGAGCAATAAGCATATTACGGCTGTATTTTTTCCTCAGCTTATAGGCTCCATATTCCTTATTTCTCAGCTCGAACACAATGTCATCAAAGGCAGGTGCTCTGAATTTTTCTTTTGCCATTTTCTTGAGGTTTACAGTTTAATTGGTTGAGGCTGTTGATGCTGTTATACCAGCAGCTCTCTCTACCATTTGAGTTTCGTACCATGCGATATCCATGACCGTATATCTGGCAATACCACATATATTCATCTCGTCAAGGATATCAACAAAGTTACCATAATTAGCCTTTTCATATGCTTTAATAAGTACAATAGGACCTGTATCATCTTCAGATTTCAGTGCACTGATGGCACTTTGAACAGAGTCCTGTGGTATCCTGATCTTTCCTTCAAGGACTTGTTGTTCAAAGTCATTGATTGTTCTGAAAAGAGATCTGTTCCTTTCAAGGAGCAGTGCACGGATACCTTCAGCGCTATAATCTGTCTGCATAACCGGAGGCAGATTATTATAATCTTCCGCGCTCACACCTCCGGGGTACCAGTATATTTTATTATCCGGTCCGAGGAGTATATTAAGAGTACGACTCGCAATGATTTTCGGTGGTTCAGCATTTGGATCCTTGAGTTTTTCGGGAAGTATCATTTCCATAACTTTCGATTTACTCAGAGAAGTCGTCAGCATAAAGAATGTTATAAGTAACATCATAAGGTCAACCATAGGAGTCATGTCCATATGTGGAAGGAGTTTCTTCGCCCTTTTCTTTCCTCCTTTTCCACCTTTTTCCGCTTGAATTATTTCAGCCATTTCACTTTTGTATTTCGTCTAGGTTAATTTTAACTGCTTCAAGGCTGGTAACAAGATTGAACCTGTTCACATTCTTCTCCTGAAGGATATTAAGGACTTTCTGTACAACAGGTAATTCGGTTTTAGAGTCACCTTTAATAGTAGCTCTGACATTCGGATTTACCTGACGTGCATATAGTATCCACATTGCCAGCTGATTATCAGCTGAATCAATAGGAACTCCTGTTTCCATATTTTTCCTTTCTGAGGAACTGGCGCTTAAAAATTCCTTCATATCCTGTATAGGTAGTCCTATAGGTGAGGGATATTTTTCAAATAAGTTCAGTTCTTTTTCGGAGAATTCAATGTTATAGGCTGTTCCCATTTCCTGAAGGATCTTTCTCCTGAATTTCAAGATTGTATCAGGTCCGTTATCGACATTGAAAAATACCTTGTCGTCATTCGAAATAAGAAAAGTCATTGAATTGAAATCGGGGATAGGTGTTTCTGATATTGAGAAGGGCATATCAACATTGGCCGGTTCAGGTGATCTCATCTGAGAAGTTAAAAGAAGGAATATCAGGATCACCGCGAAGGTGTCAACCATCGGGGTCATGTCGATTCTGGGAGATTTTGTCGGTAATTTAATCTTTGGCATTACAGTCTGATTTAATTATTATGTCCAAAAGATAAATACTTAACTAAGCATTTTTCAGTGATGCAGCAAAATTCTGAGTCAGACTAAATCCTGCTTCATCGATTTTGTATGTGTATCCGTCAATATTTGAAGAGAAATAGTTGAAAGCAAGGATTGACAGGGTAGATCCTGTAATACCGAATGCAGTATTTACAAGAGCTTCAGAGATACCTTGTGAAAGTGCAAGAGCATCGGGTGCTCCGGATTGAGCAAGAGCTGCGAAAGCTCTGATCATACCAAGAACTGTTCCAATAAGACCGATCAGCACTGATACTGAAGCGAGAGTTGAGAAAATAACCATATTTTTTGAAAGCATCGGAAGCTCAAGAGCAGTAGCTTCTTCAAATGATTTCTGAATTGAAAGAATTTTCTGGTCTTTTTCCAGTTCTTTGTCCTGCTGAAGGTCACGGTAACGTACCAGACCGGCTTTCATGACATTAGCAAGAGAACCTTTTTGCCTGTCACAGGCTTCCAGAGCTTCTTCAATCTTATCTTCTGCAAGAAGGTTCTGAAGTTTTCTTACGAATACATTCAGTCTGCCTTTACCTTTTGCCCTTGAAAGGGTGATGATCCTTTCAATAACAAAGATAATCAATGAAAGCACACAGGTCATTAGAATCGGAACTATGAAACCACCTTTGTAAATGATACCCAGATAGTTTCCTTCCAGGGCGTGTCCCTCAGGATTACCGCCTTCAAAATTAACTGGATTACCCATCACGTTGACGAACAACAGATAGGATACCACAAAAGCTATTAAAATAGCACTTACTGCGAAGATATTCTGCAGTGATTCTTTGAATGAACTTCCTTGTTTACTCATTTTTATCGATTTTGTTTAGGTTTAAGATTTAACAATTCGCAAATATATATCATCAATTGTTTTTTTCCAACATAAAGGAAAATAATATTATTTTTTTAATTGTTTAAGAAAGTATTCTATATCAGCTTAATGACACTTATGCAGACAAAAACCCTATCCTTTTTTATGAAAATTTAACAGGCTGCAGATTCTGAGCTTTAAAAGCTTCCTGCAGCCTGTGCAATTAAATTATAGTTTCAGTTTAACAGAACTCTATTTCTCAAGCTGTACATTATAGACCCTTACCTTGGTAACAGGTATCTCCTTAACCTGATATCCTGTTGCACTTATTAACAGAGCTTCTGAACTCTGAGGTATCTCAAACTTATATTCGCCTTTTGAATTTGTGAGTGTTTCTGCAGCTGTATCCTTTACCCTTATTGAAGCAAATGCAATTGGTTGCCTTGTTGAAGCATCAGTAATTACACCCTTTATTTCGTTTGGATTAATCCCTTTCCTTACCTGTGCCTCAAAATCTCTAACATAATTCATCTGGTTTCTTGCTGAAGCATTATTTGGATCAAGTTCAAGGATCTTTTCATATGCATTTCTGGATCTTGCAAGAAAAGCCAGTCGTCCTTCAATTGTCTTTTCACTTCCTGCTGCCTGAAGCTCAAGGACTCCTAAGCCGTTGTATGCTCTGATTTTCTGATCTTTGTTGTTAGGATTAAGATTAATCCACCTGTTGTAGATTTCCTTTGATCTGCCATATTCGTTTTTATTCGAATGATAGTAACCGAGATAGCCAAATGCCTCGGCCATTTCTGAATCATATTTCAGGGAATCGGCTTTTGCCACCTGGATCAGCTTTTCAAATTTTGGCTTGGCCAGTCCGGTTTTATAATCAGGATCAAGTTTGGTATAGGTACGGGCGACCCAGAGATAAGCAGGAACATAATCAGGAGATCTCTTTATTACATCGCTGAAAACCGAATCAGCAGTTTTGTATTTTTCACCATTATAATATGCTCTTCCTACCTGCATAAGATCTTCGAGTTTCACATCATGAGGGTCAATCATTCTTGCCAATGTCCTGGCTGCCTTGTCATAACGCCTGTTGTTATAGTAGCTGGTTGCCAATTCGCTTAGTACGCCTCTGTCCTGTGGTTTCATCTGACTTACTTTCTCAAATTCACTGAAGCCCCTGTCCAGTTCATTTTCAGCCTGGCTGATGTTGGCTTTCAGAGCTTCAACTTGTGCTGTCATTTCATCAACTGAAGGTTGTATTTTCGCTTTTGCAGCAGCGGTGCTGGCAGCAGCAAGATTTCTTTTTTCCCTGGCAAGACGGGTCTCAAGTGAAGACAGTTCTTCGACCATTTTCGGATAGTCCTGGTTCTTCCTCATCAGGATCCTGGCCATATAATGATGGTCTTTCCATAGGATCCTTTCTTCGGGAAGAGATTTGAACAATTCTTCCATATATGCCAAAGCCTTACTGTAATCTCCGGTTTTGTTTTTTGAAGTCAGCTCGAAGCTTGAATATCCTGCAAGGCGGTTCATGACAGGTCTGGATTTGTCGACCGCAAATATTTCTTCAACATTCTTGATAACCTCTTCATAATCTCCTGCATAGAATAAGGAGTTAACATATCTTGTCTGTGCCGGGATGTTCCCCTGGCTCAGATCGAGATACTTCCTGTAATTAGTCTTTGACTGTTCGTTTCTTCCGGCTCTCCAGTAAAGTTCACCCAGTTCTCTGTAGGCAGGAGCAAAATTAGGGTCAAGACTGATAGCTTCTTCAAAGAGAGGTATTGCTGCCTGAAGATTCTTACCCCTTACATATATGTTGCCCTGCTTCATGTTGGCAGTTGGCGATTTAGGATCATAATACTGTGCCATGCTGTAATTCCTGATCGCGCCGGAACCATCATTACCGAGAATATTAATGTCCCCGGCTATCAGATAAATCTCAGGATTCTTCGGATCTATTTTTAAAGCCTGTCTGATGAACGGAAGAGCTGCTGCAGTGTCAACTTCTCCTTCTCTGATAAATGATTCTCCTATTTTGGCAAGAGCAAAAGCATAATCAGGAGCGGGAGGAGTCATTTTCTTGATATTCTTGTACGGAAGCAGATAACTTCTTGCCTGGTTCCGCATCTCGTCAGCAGTCTTAATATCATTCAGATAGGTAGCTACTTTTGCCAGTCCTATATAATTAAGGGGATCATTAGGATTTGCACTGACTCCTTTCTGAAAAAAGTCCTTTGCCTGGTTTGTATATTCTGTAAGTGAGTTGGAGATTGTATCTGAATAATAATCAAGAAGATAATTCTCACCCAGGTAAAAATAATATTTGCTGTTTGAAGGTTCTTTCTTTATCAATTGCTGAAGCATCTCTACGGCTTTATCATATTGCTCACTCTTTGTTAGCAATAATGCGGATTTCAGATCCTGAGCCAGAGCATTTGCTGAAAATATCACTAAAAGTGCAGTCGCGATAATGAACCTGGTTTTAAAAATCTTGCGTTTCATGGTTTCAATTATTTTGATGTCAATTATACTAATTTTATTTATCAATCCTGTAGTTATAAATTCTTTTATTTCTTTTCTCGTTATATCTTGTTGTACATTTTATACAAATTCCTTTATTCTATTCCCTTTTAACCTGCACCAGCCTGATTGGCATTGTGGCAGGTACAAGTCCGGATTTAAGCACAATTGTCTGACCAGGCTCGCTTGTAACCCACTGGATAAATCCTGACCCCAGTCCTGCAAATGATTCTCTTGAAATTAAATAAATCTCCCTGACAAAAGGATATGATTTGTCGTAAATCCATCCCTGGTCCGGCCGGTAATATGTATTATCATTAAAAAAAGCTTTTGATATTCCGGCGACTCTTACCTTTTCTATCCAGCTCATGCCAATTGCATCATCCTTGTCACTTATCCAGTTTACACTTATTATTCCAAGAGCATCACTGTTTCTCGAAACAAAATTAACCACCTCTTCATTGGTATTCAGGGCAAAGAAATTTCCCGGAAGATTTCCCTCTATGTCAAAAAGCTCCTTGAAATATCTTATGTTCCCGGATTTTGTATTATCAAAGATAACTCTTATGTCGCCTAGTCGCGACTCCGGATCAAGCTCTCTCCATGTAAGCTTCTTACCGAGGAAAATATCCTTTATATCTTCAAATTTAAGGAGGGTATCATTGTTAGCCTTGTTAATTATCACGGCAAGTGCATCGTATGCGAAGGTTACGGTTCTGGCTACTACAAGGGTATCCCTCAGGTATCTGATCTGATCCTCAGTAAGCTTTTTACTTGAAACCATCACTTTTACTGAGTCATTCATGAAGTCGTTTATGACATCGACTTCGGGCTTATACTGCGCTTTTATCTTTGCATTTGAATATAATTGGGTAAAAGTGAAAACCTCAGCATCTATTAATGGTTGAAATGATTCATCAGCAGTAATTTTAATATTCCCCCTTGTCGGAGTTTCCGGATCAGCCTGTATGCCGCCTTTACATGAATATAATAAAACAACAAGCAAACCTGCCGGAAGGAAACGTAAAAAGCGGTTATAACTATGTCTTTTAAATCTGATCACTGGGAACCTTAAGAAGAATAATAATCTTTGGCATGCAAAACTAATAATTTTTTGGTTATTTGTCGCTATTCTCATAGTCGTAAAATTTATCAATTTCTGTTCATAACCATTTTGAATAACACACTGCAAAGGCCATGCCAATACATTTCTGATAGCTTCGAGCACTCAATTTTATGATTATCATTCCTCATCCTTGTTTGAAGAAAAAGCCTCTATTAATTGTCGTATTGTAGCAAATATCCTATATGTACCATAAAATAGAAATGTGCCTCCCAAAATACCCCTTAAAGCCTTATCGATATCAAATATCTTTTGCGCGTAGAATAACATAAAGACACCCATCCCCAGGTAAAATATTACCATGAATATTCCAAATACCGCATTAAATTGCTGAAGTATTTTATTGTTGTTCATGATGTTAAAAATTTGTACGAATAACGTAAAAAACAAATTAATTTCAAAGAATAAAATGATCCTGTTGATGAAACTGATAAAACAGATGATGAATATCTATTTAATTAACAGTGAACTATCGCCGTAACTAAGGAACCTGAAATTATTTTCAAGAGCAAAGCGGTATATTCTTTTCCATTCCTCACCAGTCCATGCTGACAAAAGAAGCAATAAAGTGCTCTTTGGCATATGGAAGTTGGTAATAATACCCTGGACGATCCTGAAATCATATCCGGGAATTATCATTATCCTTGTTGAAGCTTTAATCGATGACATCTTTCTTCGATCAAGGAATTCTATAATAGCTTTAAGCGAATCTTTAACAGTAACAGAGGGCTTTGTTAAATATGGCTCCCATTGATCTGTATACAGACTGTTATACTCCAATAAAGGATTTTTCAATATTTTAAATCCCAGCCAGAATAAGCTTTCAAGAGTTCTGACGCTTGTTGTGCCACAGGCTATTACTCTGCGTTCCGTGTTGAGCAGTATTTCAATAAGTTCTTTGCTAATAACATAGTGCTCGCAATGCATCTCGTGTTCTGACAGGTCCCTGCTCCTGACAGGCTGGAATGTCCCTGCTCCTGTATGCAGTGTAAGCTCGGCAATTTCTATTCCTTTTTCCCTTACCGAGTTTATTACTTCATTTGTAAAATGCAAACCAGCAGTAGGAGAGGCAACAGACCCCTCATTTCTCGAATAAACAGTCTGATAACGGATGTAATCAATTTCTTCGTCGTCTCTCTTTACATATGGAGGAAGGGGTATTTGTCCGGCAGATTCTATTACATCACCGAAAGTAAGTTCTCCTGGGGTCCAGGTAAACCTTATATTCCATGCCTCTCCAAGTTCATCTACCTTTTCTGCTGTCAGTTCATGTATCCGCCCCATAAAGCGGAAATTCTTTGATATTTTCCCTTTCTTCCATTTTTTGAGATTTCCGACAAGGCATTTCCATTCTGCCTGGCCTGTGGACACAAGAGCTGATTCATAGTTGCAGGGATTAACAGGTTCCAGGCAGAAGATCTGGATTGTGGCACCTGTATCTTTTGAAAAGAGCAGACGAGCCCTGATAACTCTTGTATTATTGAAAACAAGTAATGAATGAGAAGGAATATAACTGCCAATATTCCTGAAAATATCTTTTGAGATCTTTCCCCCTTTAAAAACAAGTAACTGTGAAAGGTCCCTTTCCTTTACCGGATACTGGGCAATCCTTTCCTCAGGCAGTTCAAAGCTGTAATCGTCTATATTTATCTTATCTGTTAATTCTTTAAGGTTCATCATACTTTTCCTGTACCTTTCCTCCTGTATGTTTAACTTATTGGAATTCGCAAAAATAGCTTATTTTCACATATTGCCTATTATTCTTAACTTTGCAGAGCAGCAAGCCGTTCCATCGCTCATGTTATCCGATCCGTCGGATGACAGGAGAGGAAAGTCCGGGCAACACAGAGCACCATGCTTCCTAACGGGAAGATATCCGTGAGGGTATATCAGGTGTAACAGAAAATGACCGTCACGCCTCAGGCGTGATAAGGGTGAAAAGGCGGGGTAAGAGCCCACCGGTTCTTGTGGTGACACAGGAAGCCGTACACTTCATGGGTTGAAAGACCATGTATACCGGCGCTGAGGGCTGCTCGTCCGATGCCGGGGGGTAGGTCGTATGATCCTTTCAGCAATGAAAGGGCTAGATAAATGATGGGAAACGGTTCTGATTCCTTTAATAGGAGACTGAAGCGGACAGAATCCGGCTTACAGGCTGGCTGCTAATAATGAAGAGGGTGCCTCCGAAAGACACCCTCTTCGCCATATAGTAAATGTATTATCTTTGTTTATTTGTTAGGTGTATTTGCTGATGATATCCTCAAGAGATTAAGCATTGAAAGAAATAATTTCAAATAATGCGCCTGATGTGAGAGCAAGTTTTTTCATACTTATGTTGTTAGTTGTTATTTAAGAAATGAATTTACAGTCTTTCTTAATGCTATAAGTTTTATTATCAGGTTTTCAGTTTCAGTAAGTTTAAGCATGTTGGCCCCGTCTGATTTTGCAGAAAGGGGATCGGGATGCGTTTCCATGAATATGCCATCAGCACCGACACTTATTGCAGCTTTGGCAATTGTTTCAATCATTTCCGGTAAACCTCCTGTGACTCCTGCTTCCTGGTTGGGTTGCTGAAGTGAATGAGTGATATCCATTATTACCGGAACCATGTTTTTTTGAAGTATTGGGATATTCCTGAAATCTACAACGATATCCTGATACCCGAACATATTTCCGCGATCGGTCACCATTATATTATTATTGCCTGAATCCCTTACCTTTTCTACCGCAAATTTCATCGACGAACCTGAGACGAACTGACCTTTCTTTATGTTAATCCATTTACCTGTTTTGGCAGCAGCAACAAGCAGATCTGTCTGCCTGCATAGGAAGGCTGGTATCTGCAATACATCAATGTATTGTGCAGCTGTTTCAGCTTCATCAGGATTATGGATATCAGTTATCACAGGAACCGAGAACTTTTCTCTTACGCCAGCTAGGATTTCCAGTGCTTTAATATCACCTATTCCGGAAAATGAATCTAAGCGTGACCGGTTAGCCTTCCTGTAGGAGGCCTTGAAAACAAAAGGGAGCTTGTATTTATCAGCCATCTCACACAGACGTTCAGCCGTTATAAAAGTAATCTCCCTGCTTTCAACAACACACGGCCCTGCAATAAGCAGGAAGTTTCCCGAAAGCTCATGTCTGATTCCCGGAATATTTATTATTGTTTTTTTCATTGGGCAATAAAGGTAGAAAATTATTTCTCGTAATTATATATGTCTTTCCATAGTCCTTTGAGCCTTTTTTTTATCTCTTCTTCTTTTGGGTTGATGCCTGGTTCGTAAAATATTGTGCCTTTCAGTTCTTCAGGAAGGAAATTATCCTGGATGAAATTTCCCTGATAGCTGTGCGCATATTTATATCCTTCGCCATAACCTATGTCCTTCATAAGCTTTGTGGGTGAATTTCTTAGATGCAGAGGGACGGGAAGGTCGCCATTTTCCCTGACAGCTTCACACGCTTTTTCTATCGCTGTGTATGAAGCATTGCTCTTGGGAGAAGTGGCGAGATAAACAGCTGCCTCTGACAGGATTATCCTTGATTCGGGCCAGCCGATCATATTAACGGCTTCGAAGCATGTCTTAGCCATCAGCAGTGCATTGGGATTTGCAAGACCTATATCCTCAGCAGCAAGTATAAGCATTCTGCGTGCTATGAATTTGGGATCCTCTCCGCCTTCAACCATTCTGGCAAGCCAGTAAACAGCTGCATTGGGATCACTGCCTCTCAGTGACTTGATAAATGCTGAAATTATATCATAATGCTGTTCTCCGTTTTTGTCATACAATGCAAGATTCTTCTGGACATGTTTCAATACCTTTTCATTTGTTATAACTATCTTTTCTGACCCTCCGGCATCAGCTTCCGAAGTTACAACGAGCTCAAGTGCATTGTATAGTTTTCTGGCATCACCGCCTGATATCCGGAGGAGAGCTTCATATTCCTGTAAATCAATATTGTATTTGGCAAGGTACAGATCCTTCTTCACAGCCTTGTCAACTAATCCGGTTAGTATCTTTTCATCAAGGGGATTCATTATATAAACCTGACATCTTGAAAGGAGAGGGGATATGACCTCAAACGAAGGATTTTCAGTTGTCGCTCCTATAAGAGTTATTACACCCTGTTCAACAGCACCAAGCAGAGAGTCCTGTTGTGATTTATTGAAACGATGGATCTCATCAATGAACATGACAGGATTAGGCTGATTGAAGAATTGTTGTTTTTTTGCTTTCTCAATTGTACCTCTTACATCCTTTACACCTGAATGAACTGCACTCAGATGATAGAAAGGCCTCTTAAGGGTGTTGGATATTATGTTTGCCAGTGTTGTCTTTCCTACCCCCGGAGGACCCCAAAGTATAAAAGAAGGTATGTTCCCTGATTCAATAACTTTCCTCAGCACACCGTTTTTTCCGACAAGATGTTCCTGCCCGCAGAATTCATCAAGGTCCCTCGGCCTCAGCCTTTCAGCCAGAGGTTGATTTGTCAGCATCTGCAAATAAGTTTGCGTAAAAGTAATAAAATAAATGTTTTTAAGTTGAGTATAATCATCAGCCAGATAAATCAACCCCGGCTCATGATTAAAGAAGGATTTACACTATTTATGGATGCTTAACAATTTTTGCGGTTAAATAATTTTTACTAAATTGCTTCGAATTTATTTTCGTGAAAAAAAATAAATTAATACATTTAACAGTTGAATTAGAGATATTAACAAAGTTTTGAACCCCTAGTATTGAATATTATCAGATAGTAATTCAAATATGAAAAAACCTCTGCTAATTGTGATTATTATTCTGGCAGTGATCCTTGCCCTGCCGGTAATTAACCTTATCCGCTGGTCTTTACAGACAAAAAAGCCCATGGGTGTAATTATTGTTGATAAGACAGTATCTACTCCTGATCGGGTAAAACATAAGTCTTTTAACTGGGTGCTGACAAATAACCGTTTTGTTAAAAAGGATATAAACAAGTCCTATTCCTACCGCAAAGATTATTATGGATTTGTACCTACCCGGCCATTTAAGGAAAGACAATGGGACAGGAATGAATACCGCCTGGCCGATCTGGCTGATCTGCCAGAACAGGCTGACGCTATATTCATTACCGATACTTATGGGGTGTTTTTTAACGACTGGTACCAGGGGGTCAAGAAAAGCCGGACATCGACAAAATTATATGGAGGCCTTAATAACAACGATAATCTCCTTATCAAGGAGATGAAAGACCGTAATAAACTTGTTATTCTGGAATATAACTCTTTCGATTTTCCTACAGCTGAATTTGAATCATACAGGATACAGGAAAGGCTTAATATCAAATTCGATGGATGGACAGGTAAATATTTCAGCTCTCTGGATACAACAAAACCTGATTTCCCTATCTGGATGACTTCAATGTACAGGAAACAGTACAGGAAACCATGGACTTTCACAAAACAGGGTATTGTAATACTGAGCCAGAAAATGATAATAGTTCTTGAAGAAGGAGTACAGCTTAAATCATCATTGCCAGTTATAGAAACAGATTCTGAATATTGCACTAAATGGAACCTTCCCTCTTCAATTACTTTCGATAAGTGGTTTGATATTATTGATCCTCTTGATAATAAGGTGATCTCTAATTTTAAGCTTGAAACAACAAGCACAGGAGACACTCTTCTCGCAGATTACGGACTGGATAATTCATTCCCGGCCATTGTTCAGGATCCTGTAGCCCAGAGAACATATTATTTCTCAGGTGATTTTACAAGTTCAGATGTGCCTGTATGGACATCAAAATTCCTGGGCGTCGAGAAGCTGAAGGGGATAATGTACTCAAAGACAGCAGACGATCCCAGACGCTTTTTCTGGCTCTTCTACAGGCCTTTAATCGAGGGCATCTTTAACGATTATTATAATTCACTTTCATCGAATTAGATTTTTA
>CAYNRI010000077.1:0-12706 GCA_964399575.1 uncultured Rikenellaceae bacterium | reverse complement strand
CATTTGCCCTTTCAATATAACAACGCGGATCATTGGGGTTCTTCTTAACATTCTCCGTATAATAGCGCAAAGCCCCCAGATTATCGCCTGTTGCAGATTCTATCCTTCCTGCCAGGCTTAGAGCATCTTTATCATCAGGAAAAACTGTCAGGTACTTTTCAATGTCAGCAAGGGCCCTTTCAGCCTCTCCTGTCTTTATGTAACATTCTGCTCTTTTTAAAAAAAGACCGGCATCAGGAATACCGTTATTAAGAAGCTTTGAGTAAGTTTCTGAAGCTCCTGCATAGTTGGATGAGCCCGATTGAGCTCTTGCCAGCAACAAAAGGTATTTTTCATTTTCCGGCTGAGAATCTAGTAAAGCCAGAAGCGATTTTATGGCCTCCGGATATTTTCCTGAGGAGATGCTCACAAGAGCAGAAGCATAATCAAGCCTTGCATTTCCCTGATACTGTGTTCTGATCTCAGACAGGATCTCCTGAGCATCCTTTATTTTTCCCGCAGAAGTATAGTATTCAATCTCCGAGATCCTTGTTTCAATCTCAGGATACCATGATTTTTGCCAGAATTTTCTCCAGTCGGGACTATTTTCAATTTTCCTGAATGCAGGATCAAGCATTATCTCCTTTTCACTTTTTCTGAACTGAGATTTCATGGAGATCTCCAGATGATACATTGAAGTGGCTGCATCACCCTTTCTTGCATACACACCTGCCAGACCGTATTCCCCTGAATATTGCTCAATACTATTTGCAGTATTGAGATCAGCAATAGCAGCAGACAGATCGCCTGCGGAAATTTCAGCTTCAGCTTTCTCACAATAAAGCCTGCTCTCATTGTGAACCCTGACTGCTTCTGAAAGCAATCTGACAGCTTCTTCAGCTTTTCCTGATTTTGTAAGAGCTCTTGCCCTGATAATGTATTCTGCAGGAGTCTGTCCGAATAAAATTCCTGAAAATAAGAATGCTGCAAGTAGTATTATGGTTTTCTTCATTGGTAAATGCCTGCTATATCATTTTGTCTCCTGTTCGGTCACCCTTGCATCTTTGTCAGTGATTATATGAATAAACCCTGAGAGATGAAATTGTTCAAGACCTGTAATACGACGTTCAAAAACTTCACACTGGTAAAAATAGACCCCTGGTGATACTATCCTGCCCTTATAAGTACCGTCCCAGTCGATCTTTGGTTCATCGGTACTGAAGACAAGGAGTCCGCTGCGGTTAAACAGCTTAAAATCTACTTTCTCAACAAGCCCTGAGGTTTTGGCAAGTAATCTGTCATTGAAATTGTCGCCATTGGGAGTGAAAACATTGGGTATCTCATAGAAATTACATGAATCAACGCATACCATTGTTGATTTTTCGCCCTCATTTCCAAGAGCATCAAAAGCAGATACAGCGTAACAACCTGCCACTATATCACCGGGATAGTGCTTGTATGAAAAAATGTTCTTATCATTAATCGTGTTGAGAAGCTGCAGTTCTTCGTCATAAGTCATCTTATAGTAAATCTTATAACCTGTAATATCCTCAAAACAGATCGGATCGTTTATTTCCCATCTTACAGTATTATAGAGGCTGTCGCACTCACTTGTAACATCAATCTCCGGTGGACAGGGAGGTTCATTATCAACAGGAGCCATACAGATTATCTGAGACAGATTTATCAGGTTCTTTGGCATATCATCAGCCAGGTATCCTCCTGTTGATCTTACATAATAGCAATACTCTGTTCCGTTAACAAGGCCTTCATCTACATAAGATAGCTGATTTGTTGATCCTATAAGTTCATAAGCCATTGTTGCCTTGTTTAATCTGAAAATTTCGTACAGGGTATTTATCCATGGAACGTTCCTGCTTAAATTGAGTTTCACTTTCCTGTCGCCCGGACTTGCTTCAAGGTAAAGAGAAGAAGCATACCCGGGTTGTGATCCGATCATGAAGTTATTTCCCGCAGTCATGTTCCAGACTTCTATCCTGTAGATATAGCCTATTGTTACAGTATTCAGGGGAGTATCAACATAAACTGTATCATTAAGGGTTGTCGTTGGTATTGATTTTATCTTCAGATAATTTGTACCTGTTATTCCTTCCGCCCTGTAGATAACATATTCATAAGGTCCTGGAGCAGGTATAGTATCAAGCCTGTCAGGTTTCTTCCATGCAAGGTATATGGAACCATTCGTCTGATTTGTGTTTGTAACGCTTACATTCCTGATAACTGGTATTCCGGCTACAAGAGTTGAAGTTATCTCATTTGAAGCTTTACTTTCAGTCCCGTTCGGATAAACAGCCACAATTCGGTATGTATATTCTTTCCCGAACAACAGACCCTGCCCATTATCAGTGTCCACAAAAGAAGTAGTTGAGCTGCCATCAATATATCCTATCTTAACAAATCCCGTTGAAAGCGGAGGCCCTGAAGTACAGGAATCCGGAACAAAAGTGGTGGCCCCTTCTCTTCTGTATATTGCAAATCCTGATATTACCGGCGTTCCATAGTTCTGCCACCTCAGCCTGATAAATTTTCCTTCCGGGACTGCATTGATAAGGACAGGTGATGGTCCAAGCACCTTAATAGTGAAATTATCCAGATCTGATAGTATAAGTTCCTCGTTGTTGTCATCTGCTTTGATAAGGATTGAGTAAGGCTGATTACGGACAGCCTCATGACATGGGATCCATCTCAGCCTTGCTGAGTTAAACCCCGGTCCTGAGTCAATCCCCGTGAAAGAAGCCGGGCAGGATTGCAGACTGAAAATGCCTGATTTTGCATACAGTGAAATGGAATCGTTATTTGCATCTGTCGATGAGACAACAAAATCAGCGGTCTGACCAACCTCAAGACAAATGTTCTTTAAGGGACCATTCACAGGGGGTTTGTTATTTGTGCGGTAGACTTCTATCTGCATATCCCTTACCAACGAACCTATTTTTTTCTTATCCCTCCATTCCTCAATCAGCATTGCTACATTGTATTTGCCGGTATCAGCAGGAGTATTCCATATTAAATCACCGGAGGTACGATCAACATATATTGTGTCTGTGGAAGGCGGATAGGTGTAATTCCTTATTTTTCTCCCGTCATCTGTCAGGCAGGTATCAAGAGTATAAGAAATACTGTCGCCATCAGGGTCAAAAGCGCCGGGATTATGTATGAAGACATAGCCCAGGGCTGCTTTATCATAAGGCGGATTAAGCAGTACCGGGGTGCTGTTCAGTCCCATTGAGGGATTTACTGTAAGTGTTGTTGATATAGAAAAAACAACGTTAACAGAATTTGGGATATTCCTGACTCCGTAGTTCCTGTTAGGATCCTGAACGACTATCTTATACTGACCCGGACCCGGATAAGTGTGCTTTATCTTATAAGTATTTTTTTTATAATAGTTCGGAAGCCTTACCTCTTCAATCCTTGGTGCAATCGATGTCGAATTATCCCCCCATTCAACAGTCAGTTCACGTCTGTCAGCCAGACTCAATGTATAGGTAAAAGTTGTTACAGTAATCTCATAAGTCAGGTCTGAGATCTGCACATAGGTGATCTCCCCTGCCCTGTTATGAGTAGCCTGGAGAAGGAAAAAATCAAGCAAAAATATTGTCAGTACTATAAATCTCTTCATTACTTTTTCTCCCCACTGGTTAATTCACGATGAATGTTTGTTCTCTCTTTTCAGGAGTCAGTTTTACACCTTCTTCAAAATCATTGATATGGACAATCGTCATGTTTGCCTGATCGGTGTAAAGCTCAGTCATGATCAGGTTTCTGACGACTATGGTCTCAGGTTTACAATCCGCTTTGAATAACAGGTTACTGCTTATTTCATTATCTGATAAAACCATAACTAATAACTTCCCTTTCAAGGGTTTATTGTTAACTACAATGCTTATTTTATCACTCAGGTATTTGTCAATAAGCTCTTCTGGGAAATAGCCTGGCTGCAGTGAATTCAATATCGAAGTATCAGAGTTATATTGCAGCCTGTAATCACTTAAAAAATCATCGAAGTACATCCTGACAAATACTTTCAGGGAATCTGTATCCCTGACATGATCAATTGATGTAAGAGATACATGCACGGGATGCATAAGCAACAAAATGAATACTGACAGAGCTTTTATCATTATCCTTCAGTTTCAGGATTAAAAAAAGCAGCAAAAATCAGACCAATCAGGCCCCTGCCTTAATGCTTACCCGGTCTGTAAGGTACTGAATTGTTCCGACTTCAATAAAAGAGAATCCTTCTTTGCCTGAAAAATTCCCTGCAAGCACGACAACAATATCATCCCCCTTAAGACCATGTGATGAAGCAAGAGAGCTCAGGGCAATATGAATGAATTCATCAATAGATTTACGGCTCTCCTGGAAATCAGTATAAACTCCATATGAGAGTGCCAGCTCTCGCATTGTCCGTCTTGAATAACACTGAGCCAGGATGAGATTATAGCCTCTGTAAGCAGCCATATCACGGATAGTCCTTCCCCGCCTTGTATCTGCAATAATTCCCTTGGCAGCTATCCTGAGAGACGTCTCAACCGCTACTTTTGCCAGGTAAGAAGAAACAACCCCAAGGAGATGCCCTGGCGGTGAATCAATAAATTTCTCCTTGTTGTTCTCAACTTCAAGCGCCACCCTTGTCATTGTCCTGACTGCCTCCAAGGGGTATTTTCCGCTCGCGGTTTCTCCGCTTAGCATCATAGCGTCAGTCTGGGAATAAATTGCATTGGCAATATCGCTGACTTCGGCCCTTGTCGGACGAGGATTTGTCATCATTGAATGAAGCATCTGGGTAGCCACAATAACCGGTTTCCTGGTATAAATACATCGCTCGATTATCCTTCTCTGTATTGATGGTATTTTCTCATAAGGTATCTCAATAGCCAGGTCGCCCCTGGCAACCATTATACCATAAACAACATCAAGAATATCGGCTAAATTTTCAAGGCCTTCTTCATTCTCTATCTTGGCTATGATCTTTATCTGACTTTCATGCTTATCTATTTCAGCCTGAACATCAAGAACATCTTGTTTAGATCTTACAAATGAATGTGCAATGAAATCAACATCGTTTTCTGCGGCAAACTTTATAAAAATCCTGTCCTTTTCTGAAACCGAGGGAAGGTTCAGTTTTACTCCGGGCAGGTTAACGCTCTTTCTCGATTTAATTACTCCATCGTTAAGAGCCTTGCAGATAAGGGCATCTCCTTCCTTTCCCATTGCCTGAAGCTCTATATCACCATCATCAATCATAATAGAAGTGCCCGGCGGAACATCCTGTGCAAATGTTTTCAGAGTTACAAATATCCTGGAACCACCTGATATACCTTCAGGATCCCCTATTAGTTTTAGAAGAGCCCCCTTTTTCACCTGAACAGGAGTTTCACAATCAGTCGTACGTATTTCCGGTCCTTTGGTATCAATCAGGATCGCTATTTTATCTGATACCTTCCTTACATTATTAATAATCTTCAGAGCACCTGCAGTATCGAGATGGGCAGAATTGATCCTTACCACGTCCATGCCAGCTTCGTAAAGGTCCCTGATAAATTCTGATTCACAATTCTTATCAGAGATAGTTGCAACGATCTTTGTTCTCTTCCTGATCATTATGTCAATGATTTTTCATTTCAATGATTAGCGCTTCCACTGCCAGCCTGTAACTATCCAGTCCGAAACCTGAAATTGTTCCTCGGCAACTGCGTGCTATGAGGCTGGTTCTCCTGAATTCTTCCCTTCCGAGGATATTGGTTATATGTACCTCAATAACAGGAGCTTTTATAGCTGCGATCGCATCGGAAATGGCAACAGATGTATGAGTATAACCCCCGGCATTAAGTATGATTCCGTCAGCAGTAAATCCAATCCGCTGGATCTCATTGATTATTTCTCCCTCAACATTGGAATGAAAATATCCGAAATTCACTGATTGATAATTCTTCCTTAAAAACGCAAGATAGTCCCCGAAAGGTTTATCTCCATATTTCTCAGGTTCTCTTTTGCCCAGAAGATTCAGATTGGGCCCGTTGATAATATTAATGTTCATTTATTGCAGAAGATATTATTTACAACCCGTAAAAATAGATAAAATAATTATCGCTATGTTAATAACAGATGCTTTCGTTTGTTTTACTTTGCATAGCATCATATCATTTCAAAAAGAAGTAATTACCTATGAGTCTTACCTGGCAGAAGGCAGTAAGGGATTTCAGGACTTATCTAAGGCTTGAGAAATCATTGTCGGAGAACAGTATTGAAGCCTATTCCGATGATGTTATGAAACTTGAGAGCTATTTTGGTTCTCAGGATACTCTGAAAATGCCGGTCTCTGTATCATACCAGGATCTTAAGGATTTTCTGTTATGGTTTGCTGACAGTAATACAAATGCCCGGACTCAGTCGAGGGTTATTTCAGGGATAAGGGCTTTCTTCAGGTTCCTCCTTATCGAAGGAGAGATAAATGAAAATCCTGCTAATCTGCTTGAATCACCCCGCATTGGTCTTAAACTACCGGAGGTTCTATCAATTGAGGAGATAGACAGGATTATTGCTGCAATTGACCTTAGCAAGCCTGAAGGACACAGGAATAAAGCAATAATTGAGACAATCTATGGGTGCGGTCTCAGGGTATCTGAACTCGTCAATCTCCGCATTACCGATATCCATTCAGGAGAGGGATTTGTTACGGTTACGGGCAAAGGGAACAAGCAAAGACTTGTTCCAATAGGTAACAAGGCATTAAAGGAAATTGAGAATTATAAACAGATTAGAAACAGGCTTCCTGTTATCAGTGACCAGAACATCGTTTTCCTTAACCGGAGAGGGAGAAGACTGACAAGAGCCATGATCTTCAAAATAATTAAAGACCTGACAGCTAAAGCCGGTATAATGAAAATTATTAGTCCGCATACATTCCGCCACTCTTTTGCAACACATCTTATTGAAGGCGGGGCAGATCTGAGGGCTGTGCAGGAAATGCTTGGCCACGAATCAATACTTACAACGGAGATCTATACGCATATCGACAGGAGCTTTCTCCGCGACACACTTCTGCTGTTCCATCCAAGAGCCTGAAACAGTTTTGAAACCGTTTTCAGAAATTCAATTTTTCTATTAACTTTGGCCCTTATTTTAAAAAATTATAATTAATTATCAATAAACTATAACATTATGTCAAAGATTAAAAGAGTCTACACTTTTGGCAACAAGACTGCAGAGGGTAAGGCCGATATGAAAAACCTTTTAGGAGGTAAAGGAGCAAACCTTGCAGAGATGTGTCTTCTGGGATTACCTGTACCTGCAGGATTTACAATCACTACTGATGCTTGTGTTGAATACTACAAAAACGACTGTACTCTCCATCCTGACCTTATGCCTGAAGTTTGGGCAGCTTTGAAGAACACGGAAGAGATAATGAAAATGAAATACGGAGACCCTGAGAATGCCCTGCTTGTATCATGCCGGTCAGGAGCCAGGAAATCGATGCCAGGTATGATGGATACTGTTCTGAATATTGGTCTCAGTTCTGCAACGATACCAGGATTTCTTAAGAAAACAAATAATCCGAGGTTCGTATGGGATTCATACCGCAGGCTTATTATGATGTATGCCGATGTCGTTATGGAAAAAGCTGAAGGTGTTGAACCGACAGACGGAAAAGGGATAAGGAAGCAACTTGATGAAAAACTCGATCAGTTCAAGAAGGAGAAAGGTTATAAATCAGACACTGATATTCCGGCTGAAGAACTGAAATATCTTGCAGATGAATTCAAGGCAATTGTAAAGAAAGTGCTTGGCAAACCATTCCCCGATGATGCAAGAGAACAGCTGGAAGGTGGTATCAAGGCAGTATTCAAGAGCTGGAACGGAAAGAAAGCTGTTTCATACCGTCGTATTGAAGGAATTCCTGATGACTGGGGTACAGCTGTAAACGTCCAGGCAATGGTATTCGGGAACATGGGCGATACATCTGCAACAGGTGTTGCTTTCACACGTAATCCTGCAACTGGTGATAACCTTTTCTATGGTGAATGGCTTGTAAATGCACAGGGAGAGGATGTTGTAGCTGGTATCAGGACTCCGAGCCCTCTGAACAACGAAACAAAGAATGAACAGAACAAGCATCTTCCCAGCATGGAAGAAGCTATGCCTAAGACATATAAAGAACTTGTCAACATACGTGAGATACTTGAGAAATCATTTCACGATATGCTTGACATTGAATTCACTATACAGGAAAACGTACTCTATATGCTGCAATGCCGTGCTGGTAAAAGAACCGGCACTGCTGCTCTGAACATGGCAATGGATATGCTTCATGAAAAACTTATAGATGAGAAGACTGCTGTAATGAGGGTTGACCCTGCGCAGCTTGATGAGCTTCTTCACCCGATATGCAACCCGGAAGCTGAGAAGAAAGTAAAACCTCTTGTCAAGGGATTACCGGCAGGACCGGGAGCAGCTGTAGGAAAAGCTGTTTTCACAGCCGAAGATGCAGTTGCATGGTTCAGAAAAGGCGAAAAAGTAATATTAATCCGGGAAGAGACTAATCCTGAGGATGTTGAAGGAATGCGCGCTGCACAGGGGATACTGACAGCCCGTGGCGGAATGACGTCGCATGCAGCTCTTGTTGCACGCGGATGGGGTAAATGCTGTATCGTTGGAGCTGGAAGCATGCATGTTGATGCTTCATCAAAAACTGCGAAGGTCAGCGGTTCAGATATAGTGATAAAAGAAGGTGATGTGCTTACCCTTAACGGAACAAAAGGAAATGTTTATACAGGAGCAATAGCACTTATGGATGCTACCGAGAATCCAAGATTCAGAGAATTCATGAAACTTGTGGATAAGTTCAGAAAAATGGGTGTCAGAACAAACGCAGATACTCCTGATGATGCAAGAATAGCCCGCGATTTCGGTGCTGAAGGCATCGGTCTGTTCCGCACAGAACATATGTTTTATGGAAAAGGAGCCGAACAGCCTTTATTCCACTTAAGAAAGATGATATTGAGCGCCAATGAGACAGAACGTCGTAAGGCTCTTGATGAACTCTTCAGCTTTGTAAAGAAAGATATGAAAGCCACTCTTGAAGCTATGAACGAACTGCCGGTTACATTCAGGCTGCTCGATCCCCCGCTTCATGAATTCGTACCGCAGAGTGCAGAAAAGCAGGAAGAACTTGCAAAAGCACTTGGCATCCGTAAAGATGATATAGCAAAAAGAGGTGAAGCTCTTCATGAATCAAACCCGATGATGGGCCACAGAGGTGTACGCCTTGGAATAACCTTTCCTGAGGTCACTGAAATGCAGGTAAGGGCTATGTTCGAAGCAACAATGGAACTTATTAAAGAAGGAAAGAAACCATACCCTGAACTGATGGTGCCTGTCACCTGCGATGTATCAGAACTGGATGTTACAAAGAAAGTTGTTGATAAAGTCTATGGAGAAGTATGTAAAAAGTTCGGAGTTGACAAGATTGATTACAAATATGGTACTATGATAGAGATTCCGCGTGCCACTCTCCTTGCTGACCGCATGGCAGTGAATGCTGAATTCTTTTCTTTCGGCACCAATGATCTTACGCAAATGACATTCGGATTCAGCCGTGATGATATTGGAGGCTTCCTGAACGACTACCTCGATAAGAAGATGCTGTCGTCAGATCCTTTCCAGACTATCGATGTCGATGGCGTAGGTCAGCTGATAACAATGGCGGTCCAGAAGGGCCGCTCAACAAAACCTGATCTGAAAGTAGGTATCTGCGGTGAACAGGGTGGCGACCCGGCATCAGTAGAGTTCTGTTTCAAAGCAGGACTGACATATGTTAGTTGTTCTCCGTTCAGAGTACCGATAGCCAGACTGGCTGCAGCCCAGGCGTCGATTAAATTCGGGAAATAACAGGTTTGAATATAGTATTATAAGGAAAGGCGTTTAAACAACGCCTTTCTTTTTTTAAATCCTAAACCGAAGCTGATAATATTTTTTAAGCAATTAGTTTAAAAATCAGCAATTCCTTAATAATTTCTTTTTAAATATTTATGAATTTATACATATATGTTGTATTTTGTTAATAAATTTTTAGTTAATTATATTCCTGCTGGTTTCACTTATTAAATGTATTCCTATATTTGACAAATTTTAAGTAATTTGAACATAATATTTATTTAGAAAACAGTATCTTATGACAAAGAATGAAAAACTGTTAGAATGGGTTAAAGAATGGGCAGCGCTTTGCCAGCCTGAATCGGTCCACTGGTGTGACGGATCTGAAGAAGAAAATCAATTACTGCTTGATACCGCAGTAAAAAACGGAAGCGCTGTTAAACTAAATGATAATAAACGCCCGGGATGCTATTATTTCCAGAGTGATCCGAGTGATGTTGCCCGTGTGGAGGATCGCACATACATATGCAGCGAAAAAAAGGAAGACGCAGGCCCTACAAATAACTGGAAGGATCCCCGTGAGATGAAAGAGACCCTCAGGTCGCTTTACAAAGGCTGCATGAAGGGGCGCACGATGTACATCATCCCATTCAGCATGGGGCCGCTGGGTTCAAATATCTCTCATATAGGCATTGAGATCACAGATTCCATTTACGTTGTTGTAAACATGAGGATAATGACGCGTATGGGCCAGGCTGTACTTGATGTGCTTGGCAACGAAGAATTTGTCCCCTGCGTTCATTCAGTGGGAGCACCTCTTCAACCGGGAGAGAAGGACAAGATATGGCCATGTGCCCCTATGGAAAAGAAGTACATTACCCATTTTCCTGAAACAAACGAGATATGGTCGTTTGGAAGCGGTTACGGAGGCAATGCGCTGCTTGGTAAAAAATGCTTTGCCCTGAGAATAGCTTCAAATATGGCAAAAAGAGAAGGCTGGCTTGCAGAACACATGCTTATAATGGGAATCACCAATCCGAAAGGTGAAAAGAAATATTTTGCGGCAGCTTTCCCCAGTGCCTGTGGAAAAACAAACCTGGCAATGCTTATCCCTACAATACCGGGATGGAAAGTCGAATGTGTCGGTGACGATATAGCCTGGATGAAATTCGGTAAAGACGGACGATTGTATGCCATCAATCCCGAAGCTGGCTTTTTCGGAGTTGCACCTTATACCTCAATGCAGACCAATCCGAATGCGATGCTTTCATGCAGGGAAAATACAATCTTTACTAATACAGGCCTTACTCCCGATGGCGATATATGGTGGGAAGGCATTGGTTATGACATCCCGGCAGGAACCATTACCTGGACAAATGAAGTTTATGATCCTGCCTCAGGCAAGCCTGCTGCCAACCCAAACGCCAGATTCACAGCCCCAGCAAAACAATGTCCGGTTATTGACAGTGACTGGGAAAACCCTGCCGGTGTACCAATTTCAGCTATTCTTTTTGGAGGACGCCGGCCTGATACCCTGCCGCTTGTATATGAATCATTTGACTGGAATCATGGGGTTTTCATTGGATCAATTGCAGGTTCTGAAGTTACAGCTGCAGCCATCGGACTGAAAGCAGGCGTCCGCCGTGATCCTTTTGCAATGCTGCCATTCTGCGGATATCATATGGGTGACTATTTCAGGCACTGGATAAAGATCGGCGAAAACGCTCCGGACAAATCCAGACTGCCAAGAATATTCAATGTAAACTGGTTCCGTAAAAACGCTGCAGGCAAGTACATGTGGCCTGGTTATGGCGATAATATCAGAGTCCTTAAATGGATATTTGAACGTCTTGACGCTTCCGCTTCAGCTGATAAAACACCGATTGGTTATGTTCCTTCAGAAGGAACAATCGACCTTCAGGGACTTGATAATACCGATATAAAAGAAATTATCAAAACTGATAAAAATGAATGGATGGCGGAACTGGAACTGATTAAAACGCATTACAAGGTTTTTGGCGACAGACTTCCGTCTGAATTAAACAGCCAGCTCATGGAACTTGAAAAGAGGCTTAATAAGGCCTGAATTGTGAATGCGTATACCAGAACATATAGATGAATATTATTCCTGTATTAATCTCGATTATAATCGCATATTTCCTGGGATCAATACCCTCAGCTGTCTGGGCCGGCAAGTTATTTCACGGTATTGATGTCAGGGAGCATGGCAGCGGGAATGCCGGCGCTACAAATGTAATAAGGGTTCTGGGCTGGAAAACCGGTGTGCCTGTGCTTCTTTTTGATCTTGCAAAGGGATGGGTGGCTGCAATGACACCTGCCTTCCTCAATCTTGCAGAGCACGGCAGTGCATCTTTGATAAATCTTCAGATACTGGCAGGCCTTGTAGCAATTACAGGACATATTTTCCCGATGTTTGCCGGCTTCAGAGGCGGGAAAGGCGTTGCTGCCATGTTCGGGGTCCTTCTTGCAATTCATCCCTTATTGACCATGGCATGCCTTGGGATCTTCCTTATTGTTTTCATATTGACAGGAATTGTGTCAGTATCATCTATGAGCGCAGGTATTGCTTTTCCCGTGTTATTGTTTACCGTTTTCGGAACTGATTCCGTTATTTTCAGGGTTTTTTCAATATTTGTTGCAATTGCGCTGCTCGTCACCCACCGGAAGAACATTGTAAGACTGCTGAAGGGAGAAGAGGCAAAGCTCTTTAAGAAGAAAGTCGGGGGATCAGGTGATAACCAGTAAAAACCAGTTCCATCCCATATACGGATAATTGAGGTGGCCAGTTACAGAAAGCGAAGTCTCT
>CAYNRI010000076.1:0-12804 GCA_964399575.1 uncultured Rikenellaceae bacterium | reverse complement strand
AGAGCATCAGCTTCCCAAGCTGAGGGTCGCGGGTTCGACCCCCGTTTCCCGCTCAGATTTTTTTTTCACAATAATCCTGTAATAATTCCTTTTACAGGAAGTTTTTAATAACAGGATGTCGTATATTCATCATGATATTAACAGAATCAGCCACCATAAAACTAAAAAAAATGAAAAATTTAAAATTTGCAGTAATTTTATTCATTGTATCAGCCATATTCACTGGCTGTAAAGAAAAAAATCCTGTTCTCACAATCGACGGTGGTCAGATACAGGGTGTTGAAACAGAGAACCCTGATGTTATGATTTACAAAGGCATACCTTACGCAGCACCTCCTGTAGGCGATTTGCGCTGGCGTGAACCGCAACCTGTTATTCCATGGACCGGCGTAAAAGTATGCGATACTTTCGGAGCTGCCGCACCACAGAAACTTACAGACCCGGGATCATTTTATGACAAGGAATTCTACGCCCAGAGTCCCCATGTTAAGAGCGAAGATTGCCTTTACCTTAACGTGTGGACACCTGCAGCCGGGAACATTAACGCGGGGCTTCCTGTTGCAATGTGGATCCACGGTGGAGCATACAGGAACGGTTTCGGTCATGAAGATGAATTTGACGGTGTAGCCTGGGCTGAACGTGGTGTTATACTTGTAACAATCAATTACCGCCTTGGCATACTTGGTTTTCTGTCTCATCCAGCACTTACAGCTGAAGGCCAGAATCAATCCTCGGGTAACTATGGGATCCTTGACCAGATAAATGCCCTCAGATGGATCAAGGCAAATATCGCACAGTTCGGAGGTAATCCTGATAATATTACAATATTCGGACAGAGTGCAGGAGCAGGTAGTGTGCAGACCCTTGTTGCATCACCACTGACGAAAGGACTCATCAACCAGGCAATAATACAAAGTGGTGGTGGCATTGGAAGCCGCCTTGCAACAACCCTTGCTGATGCAGAACAGACAGGAGAGAGCATCATGAGATACTACGGATGTAATTCACTTGAAGAAATGCGCGCAGCAGATGCAGAAGGATTCGGTGATTTTGAAAACCGAACCGAAGATTTTATGAAAGCTGAAAAGAGAATGGCCATGCTGGGGCCGATTGTCGATGATTACGTATTAAGGGAAAGCTTCAGTGATGCCGCCCTGAACGGTAATCTTGCTGATATTCCATACATTATCGGAGGAACTATTGTAGACATGAGAGGTAACAGCAAACCTGTTGAGGATTTCTGCCTGGTCCGCGAAGACCAGGGCGATAAAGCTTATGCCTATCAATTCGCACGTCCTCTTCCGGGCGATGATGCCGGTGCTTTCCACTCTTCTGAGTTATGGTTTATTTTTCATACCCTTGACCGCTGCTGGCGCCCGTTTACTCAAGGTGATGAAGCGCTCAGTCAGTACATGCTCGGATGCTGGACTGATTTTGCAAAATATGGTGACCCTAACGGAAAAGGTGAACAAATATGGAAACCTCTTACAAAGAGCAACCCTGATTTCATGCTGTTTACTACCGATGAGAAAGTGAATACTTCATCAATGGGCAGACCTTTAAGCCCGGCAGTAAAACAGAATCCTTAATCGTTCCGGGTAAGGAGGATCCTGAATCCGGCAAAAGGTTCACACCAACACCACCTCCTGCATACATTACAATACCGTTCCCTGAAAACAGGGTTGCAAGACAAAAGGCCTGCATGTAATGCCTTTGTCGATATGCGACCAGTCAGACTGGCTGTAATCCCTTGTCATTTGAATTACTAAATCTATTTTTGTGGATCCGTTTATATTAACAATATGAAAGCAGAAATAATTACTATTGGTGATGAGTTACTGATAGGACAGACTGTTGACACAAATTCAGCATGGATAGGAGCTGAGCTTAGTAAGCTGGGGTTTGATATCTGCCGCAGGATCTCAATTCACGACAGAAGGGAAGATATACTTGATACAATTACAGATGCTGTATCAAGATTTGAAGTTGTTCTGATAACCGGCGGACTGGGGCCAACGAGCGATGATATAACAAAGCAAACCCTGTGCGAAATGTTTGGCAGGGGCATGATTTTAAATACTGAGGTTCTCGCTATGGTTGAGGAGATGTTGTTATACAGAGGTATCCCAATGAATGAGAATAACAGGAAACAGGCTGAAGTTCCTGATTCATGCAGGGTGTTATATAACAAAACGGGCACTGCACCCGGAATGTGGTTTGAGAAGGAGGGAACAATATTTGTTTCCATGCCCGGGATACCATACGAGATGAAGTATATAATGAATGAACATGTGCTGCCCGAACTGAAGAAACGGTTTCATTCCCAGGTTATAATTCATAAAAATATAATGACTTATGGTGCGTCTGAATCAAAACTGGCTGAGACTCTGACGGACTTTGAAAATTCTCTGCCAGGAGAAATCAGACTTGCTTATCTTCCATCATTCGGCATTATTAAATTAAGACTGACAGGTACAGGCCCCAAAAAAGAGGAACTTGAAAATGCAATTCAGGAGCAGGTGCGAAAACTATATTCAGTAATACCCCAATTAATATACAGTGAAACCGATGAGCCATTTGAAAGTTATATCGGGAATCTTCTCAGGCATTACAATCTTACAATCTGTACGGCAGAAAGCTGCACAGGAGGCATGATAGCACAAATGCTGACAGGCATCCCGGGCAGCTCCGGCTATTATAAAGGATCTGTTATAGCATATGATAATAGTATTAAGACAAGCCTTCTGAATGTCCCGGAAGAAATAATAAGTAAGCATGGCGCCGTAAGCGAACAGGTTGTGGCTATTATGGCTTCAGAAGTCCGTAAACGTTTCAAAACCGATTACTCTGTAGCAACATCAGGCATAGCCGGACCCGATGGAGGAAGTATAACAAAGCCTGTCGGAACAGTCTGGATAACTGTCGATTCTGATCACGGTTCAATAACGGAAAAATATGTTTTCGGAAACGAAAGGATAGTGAATATCAACAGGTTTTCTGTGGCATCTCTTCACCTCTTAAGAAAACAGATTCTGAAACATAAAAACTGATTAATTCCTTATATAAAAAAAAGTAAACAATTTATTTGGTTAATCAGATTAAAATCATTTATTTTGCGCTTCATTTTATAGGACATTTTAAGCATAAAAAAGAGAATAGAACAATGGCAAAAATTTGTCAGGTAACAGGGAAGAAAGCGATAGTGGGCAATAACGTATCTCACTCAAAAAGAAGAACAAAGAGGAAATTTTATCCTAATCTGTTTGAGAAAAAATATTTCCTGCCCGAGGAAGACAGGTGGATCTCACTTAAGATTTCCGCAGCCGGTATCCGGCTGATAAATAAGAAAGGTCTCGCTTCCACTCTTAAGGAAGCAAAGGAAAAAGGCTACATTTTGAATTACTAATAAGATCAGGAAATGGCTAAGAAGGCAAAAGGAAACAGGCAGCAGATAATTCTGGAATGTACCGAACATAAAGAAAGCGGTCTGCCGGGAATGTCGAGATATATTACCACAAAGAACAGGAAAAATACTCCTGACAGGATGGAAAGAAGAAAATATAATCCGATTCTGAAAAAATACACACTTCACAGAGAAATTAAGTAATATCATCATAAAATGGCAAAGAAAGTTGTTGCATCACTTAAGACAGGTTCTGGCAAGGTCTTCACGAAATGTATCAAGATGTCAAAGTCAGATAAGACCGGAGGCTACCAGTTCAAGGAAGAGATAGTCCATAATGATCATGTTAAGGACTTTTTCAAAAAGAATTGAGCAGACAAGTTTAACAGGAAGATATTCAAAGCTTTCTTCATAGTGAAGAAAGCTTTTTTTATATTTGTATAATTTTAATTTTCAGCATAATGGCTTTGCTTGGTTTTTTTTCAAAGGAAAAAAAGGAAAATCTCAATAAAGGACTCGAGAAGACCAAGGAATCAGTGTTTGTCAAACTTTCAAGGGCTGTGATCGGTAAATCAAAGGTTGATGAAGAAGTGCTTGATAATCTCGAGGAAGTACTCGTTTCATCTGATGTTGGAGTTACAACAACAATACGTATTATTGAGAGGATAGAAGAACGGGTGGCGCAAGATAAATACCTTAACACCAGTGAATTAAATAAGCTATTAAAACAAGAGATTGCATCTCTCCTGGAGGAGAACAATCCCGGTGAAGAATCTGATTTCTCATCCCCGCTTAAAAGAAAACCTCATGTGATAATGATTGTTGGAGTCAACGGCTCAGGAAAAACAACAACTATTGCAAAACTGGCCTACCAGTACAGGATAAACGGAAAGAAGGTCCTCCTTGGTGCAGCAGATACTTTCAGGGCTGCAGCTATAGACCAGCTCCAGATATGGGCCGACAGGGCAGAAGTATCGATTGTAAAACAACAAATGGGATCAGACCCGGCATCGGTTGCTTTTGATACACTTAAATCGGCAGTTGCAGGTAACTATGATGTCGTTATTATAGATACTGCAGGGCGATTGCATAACAAGATCAACCTGATGAATGAGCTGTCAAAGATAAGGAGGGTCATGGATAAGGTTATCCCCGAGGCCCCTCATGAGGTGCTTCTTGTACTCGACGGGTCAACCGGCCAGAATGCATTCGAACAGGCACGCGAATTCCTGTCATCAACAAATGTGACAGCAATAGCAATAACAAAACTTGACGGAACAGCTAAAGGTGGTGTTGTTATAGGAATCTCTGACCAGTTCAAAATTCCGGTAAAATATATCGGAATAGGAGAAAAAATTGAAGATCTCCAGGTATTCAACCGGACAGAATTTGTTGATTCCCTGTTTAATTGACTAATTCCAGAGTCTCCCTGCAACATAAAACCAAAAAATCCTTGTTCATCTTTTCGAAAGAATCCGGAAAGCAGATCTGTCCGATATGAAGAAAAAGAAAATTAACCTAATAACTCTTGGCTGCTCAAAGAATACAGTCGACTCCGAGAAACTTCTAAAACAGCTTCAGTATGGCGGTTATGAAATTAAAAATGATTCAGACGAGCCTGATGCAGGTACTGTAATAATAAATACCTGCGGCTTTATAAATGATGCCAAAGAAGAAAGCATAGATACAATCCTTGGTTATGTCAGGAAAAAAGAAAAGGGACTCATTGATAATCTTTATGTAATAGGCTGCTTATCTGAACGATACAAGAATGAATTAGAAGTACAGATCCCTGAAGTGACAAAATATTTCGGAGTTCATGACACAGCTGAGATTCTCAGGGAACTAGGTGTTGATTTCAGGGATGATCTGTCGGCGATGAGAATAATTACCAGTCCGGGCCATTACGCATATTTGAAAATATCGGAAGGTTGTGACAGGCATTGTGCCTTCTGTGCAATACCTCTGATAAGAGGCAGATATATTTCCAGACCGCTTGAAGAGCTTATCGGAGAAGCTGAAAATCTTGCTGATTCCGGTGTTAAGGAACTAATACTTGTCGCACAGGACCTTAGTTATTACGGACTTGATCTATATAAAAAGCAGAAATTGCCTGATCTTGTCACAGGGCTCCTTCAGATTGAGAGCCTCGAATGGATAAGGCTTCATTATCTCTATCCGTCAGGTTTCCCTGAGGAACTCATTCCTCTTATAAAGACTAATAAGAAGATCTGCAAATATATTGATATCCCGGTTCAGCACATAAGTGACAGAATGCTTCGCAGAATGAGAAGATCACATGACCGCAGGGAAACTGAAAGTATCCTTAATAAAATCAGGACTGAAATCCCGGACGCTGCTATCCGCACAACACTAATCGCCGGTCACCCCGGTGAAACAGAAGAAGATTTTCTTGAACTCAAAAAGTTTGTCGGGGATTTTCGCTTTGACAGACTGGGGGTTTTTGCATATTCACACGAAGAAGATACATATTCATACAGACATTATGAAGATGAGATACCGGACGAGGTTAAGGAATCAAGAGTATCGGAGATTATGGAATTACAGCAGTCAATTTCGTCCGGTCTCAACGAAAAATTTGAGGGACAGATAATTAAGGTTATAATCGACAGGAGGGAAGGAGATCATTTTATTGGCAGGACAGAGTATGACTCACCGGAAATTGACCAGGAGGTTCTGATTCCGGCTGAAAGTAATATAACTCCCGGTAATTTTTACAATGTAAAGATCACCAGGGCTGATGAATTCGATTTGTTTGGGAAACTAATCTAGTTATCTTCCTTTTCCCCGACTGATTCCTTCTTCTTCTGGATCTTGATCCTGATCTCTGACTTCGTACTGTTGAATCCGACAGCGATAACATCACCTTCGCCTGGAAGAGCCTTAATAAGGACTTCTGCCATCGGGTCTTCAAGATACTTCTGGATCGCACGTTTCAGCGGTCTTGCTCCGTATGTTGCATCAAATCCTCTCTCAGCTATGAAATCCCTGGCTGCCGGGGCAATCTTAAGTTGATAGCCCAGCGATTTCACTCTCTCAAAGAGGCCCTTGAGTTCAAGGTCAATTATCTTATTTATCTCTTCCTTGCCAAGCGAGTTAAACATTATCACGTCATCAATCCTGTTCAGAAATTCAGGTGCGAATGTCTTCTGCAATGCTTTCTGAAGTATGCTCTTGGTCTGCTCATCTCTTGAAGCTTTCTTTGCCTGGGTGTCAAAACCGATCCCATGGCCGAACTCAGCAATCTGCCTTGTACCTATATTGGATGTAAGTATAACAATTGTATTTCTGAAGTCAACCCTTCTGCCAAGGCTGTCAGTAAGCTGACCTTCATCAAGTACCTGCAGCAATATGTGAAATACATCAGGATGGGCTTTCTCAATCTCATCGAGAAGCACAACTGAATATGGCTTTCTTCTCACTTTTTCTGTAAGCTGGCCACCTTCTTCGTATCCTACATATCCGGGAGGTGCCCCCACAAGTCTCGATACTGAGAATTTTTCCATGTACTCGCTCATATCTATCCTGACAAGATTATCAGTAGTATCAAAGAGGAATTTTGCCAGGACTTTTGCCAGTTGTGTCTTACCAACCCCTGTTGGACCCAGAAAAATAAATGTTCCAATTGGTTTATTGGGATCTTTCAGTCCTGCTCTGTTCCTCTGGATTGATTTAACTACTTTCTGAATAGCTTCGTCCTGCCCGATAACACTACCCTTAAGCTCATCGGCCATTTTCAGCAGCCTTGTCCCTTCAGTCTGTGCGATTCGCTGGACAGGAACACCAGTCATCATAGCAACAACTTCTGCAACCTTGTCAGCATCAACTGTTTCCCTGTTTACGGCTAGTTCTTTTTCCCATTTCTTTTTCTCAAGCTCTATCGCATCGAGCAGATCCTTTTCACGGTCACGAAAACTTGCTGCTTTTTCAAAATTCTGATTCTTGACAGCTGTCATTTTTTCCTTTTTCGTATCCTCCAGCTGTTTCTCAAGCGACAGTATCTTTTCAGGAACCACTATATTGGAGATATGCACCCTTGAACCTGATTCGTCGAGAGCATCAATAGCCTTGTCCGGAAGATGCCGGTCTGAAATATATCGGTTTGTCAGTTTCACACATGCTTCAATGGCTTCATCAGTATAGACAACATTATGATGTTCCTCATATCTTTCTTTGATATTTTGCAGAATAAGTATAGTCTCATCCATAGTAGTAGGATCAACAAGTACCTTCTGAAATCTTCTCTCCAGGGCTCCGTCTTTTTCTATATGCTGTCTGTATTCATCAAGAGTTGTTGCTCCAATGCACTGTATCTCACCTCTGGCAAGCGCAGGCTTTAGCATATTTGCCGCATCGAGTGATCCGGTTGCTCCTCCGGCTCCGACTATTGTATGTATCTCATCAATGAACAGAATTATATTGTCATTCTTTGAAAGCTCATTTAGTATTGCCTTCATCCTCTCCTCAAACTGCCCACGGTATTTAGTGCCTGCAACAATTGAAGCCAGATCAAGAGCCACAACTCTTTTGTTAAAAAGAACCCTTGAAACATTCTTTTTCGTTATCCTAAGAGCCAGTCCCTCAGCTATTGCAGATTTCCCGACGCCCGGTTCACCTATCAGAACAGGATTATTTTTCTTTCTTCGCGACAGTATCTGGGCAAGTCTTTCAATTTCTCTTTCCCTTCCTACAACTGGGTCAAGTCTTCCTTCTTCTGCCGCTTTTGTAAGATCGATCCCGAAATTATCAAGGACAGGAGTATCTGATGATGATTTTGCGGAAGCAGGATTACCGGCAGGACCTTTACCCTGGCCTCCGAAACCCTGAGACTCCTCATCTTCATCCCTGGGATAATCGACCCTGGCACTTGGAGAGCCAGCTTCAACCATCTTCCTCACTGACTGGTAATCAACATCCATTTCCGAGAGAAACCTTGTAACAAGAGTATTTTCATCCTTCAGAATAGCCAGAAGAAGATGTTCTGATTCAATAACAGGACTTTTAAGGGCTTTCGCTTCAAGATAGACAAGCTTCAATATTCTTTCAGTGCTTCTTAACAAGGGCAGAACTTCATTATCTGCCACTGTAACCGGAGCTTCGACCTTAATGCTTTTCTCAAGTGAACCCTTTAGTACCATCAGATCAATGCCCTGATTTATAAGAATTTCAACAGCAATACCTTCTCCATCCCTCAGTATTCCAAGAAAGAGATGTTCCGGGCTTATATGACTGTTTCCCAGTCTAATCGCCTCTTCCTTGCTATATCCCAGTATATCCTTTACCCTCTGTGAAAATTGTGAATCCATATTTGCTTTAATCAACCATGAGTATTAAAAAAACATTCCAGTACCGTCATTCTGTCAGTCCTTATCGGACAATTATTCTTATTACAGCCATTGTAAAGGTACTTTATGCACTTTTTAATAATGGCAATTTTCATGCCCATTTATGAACAAGGGGTGTTAAAAATTCACCATATATTTATCTCAAAATTAATCAAATAATCACTACTTTCGTAATTCAAATCGCTGAAAGGTTTTGCATATTGTAACCAATTAATTATTAATATTTTATGATGGAGCGAGAAAGGGTTGTTCAGGTAAATATTGAGGAGGAGATGAAGTCGGCTTACATCGATTACTCGATGTCTGTCATTGTTTCGCGGGCTTTGCCTGATGTACGAGATGGACTTAAGCCGGTTCACCGGCGTGTACTTTTCGGAATGTCGGAATTGGGTGTTCTCTCAAACCGTACTTATAAAAAATCTGCAAGAATAGTGGGGGAGGTGCTGGGTAAATATCATCCGCACGGAGATTCTTCTGTATATGAAGCTATGGTCCGGTTGGCGCAGGACTGGTCAATGAGATACCCTCTTGTTGACGGACAGGGCAACTTTGGATCAGTCGACGGCGACAGCCCTGCAGCGATGAGATATACCGAAGCCAGGCTTAGAAAGATAGCGGAAGAAATCCTTGCTGATATAGACAGGAATACGGTTGATTTTCAGCCTAACTTTGATGATTCTCTCTCCGAGCCTGTAGTGCTGCCAACAAGGATCCCGAACCTGCTTGTTAACGGTGCATCGGGGATTGCAGTCGGGATGGCAACTAACATGGCTCCGCATAACCTTGGAGAAATAGTTGATGCAACAATAGCATATATAGATAATAATGATATCACCTCTGAAGAGATCCTGAAATATGTCAAAGGACCTGATTTCCCCACCGGCGGAATAATATACGGAGAACAGGGGATCAGGGATGCCTGTGAAACTGGCCGCGGCCGGATTGTTGTAAGGGCAAGGACCGAAATAGAACTGACACATTCTGGGCGTGAATGCATTATTGTGACAGAAATACCCTATATGGTTAACAAGGCTGAGATGATCCGCAAAATAGCAGATCTGATCAACGAGAAAAAACTTGAAGGGATCTCCTATATCAATGACGAATCGGACCGTAACGGAATGAGGATAGTTATCATCCTTAAAAAAGATGCAAGTGCAAATGTTGTACTCAACAACCTTTACAAATTCTCTTCCTTACAGACTACATTTAATGTCAATAATATTGCCCTCGTAAAAGGAAGACCCAGGACACTTAATACAAAAGAACTGATATCATATTTTGTTAAACACCGCCATGAAGTTATAATCAGAAGAACAAAATTTGATCTGGACCAGGCTGAGAAAAGAGCCCATATACTTGAAGGATTAATAATTGCCAGCGATAACATAGATGAGGTAATTGCTATTATCAAATCATCCTCAACACCAGATGAGGCCAGGGAAAGACTTATGGAACGCTTCAGTCTTTCGGATATTCAGGCAAGGGCAATAGTTGAAATGAGGCTGAGACAACTCACCGGCCTTGAGCAGGATAAATTACGTTCTGAGTACAAAGAGGTAATGGAACAGATCGACTACTTTAGAAAAGTACTGGCCAGCGTCGACCTTCAGATGAAGATAATTAAGGACGAACTGACCGAAATAAAAGAAAAATATGATGATAAGAGGCGGACATTAATAATCCCGAATGCAGAGGAATTCAATCCGGAGGATTTCTATCCTGATGATGAAATGGTGATCACGATTTCTCATATGGGATATATTAAGAGGACTCCTCTTACTGATTTCAGAAGGCAGAACAGGGGAGGAACGGGAGCCAAGGGCGGCACTACGCGAGAGGAAGACTTTATTGAACACCTTTATATTGCCACAATGCATAACACGATGCTCTTTTTCACGAGTAAAGGGAAATGCTACTGGCTCAAAGTCTATGAAATACCGGAAGGTTCGCGAGTCTCAAAGGGAAGAGCAATGCAGAACCTTATAAATATTGAACCCGATGATAAAGTAAAGGCATTCATAAATATAAAGACCCTGAATGATCCCGATTATATAAATAATAACTTCATTGTTTTGTGTACAACCAAAGGCATTATAAAGAAGACTTCACTTGAAGCTTATTCAAGGCGGAGAGCTAATGGCGTAAATGCAATAACAGTAAGGGAAGGTGACGAACTGCTTGAGGCAAGGATGACAAATGGAAACCATCATATAATGCTTGCCGTTAAATCAGGCAGGGCTATCCGCTTCCCTGAAAAATCTGTAAGGCCTATGGGCAGAATAGCTTCAGGAGTACGCGGAATAAGACTTGCAGATGATAAGACTGATATAGTAGTCGGTATGTTAACAGTAGAGAATAAAGAAAAAGATATTCTCGTGGTGTCAGAAAAGGGATATGGGAAAAGATCTGATATAGACGGTTACAGGATCACAAACAGAGGAGGTAAGGGTGTGAAGACAATCAACATTACTGAAAAGACCGGATCACTGATAGCCCTGAAGGATGTAACCGACAGCCATGATCTTATGATAATAACCCAGTATGGTAATGTTTTGAGAAGTCCTGTGGCTGCACTAAGGGTTATGGGAAGAGCTACACAGGGTGTCAGACTTATAAACCTCAGGGAAAATGACATAATTGCCTCGGTTGCATGCGTCCTTATAAATGAGGATAATGATGATAATGAGGTAATTACAGATAATGAAAATGAAAGCTTATGATTTTGGCAAAGAATTTGAAGATTAAGAAGTAATATTATAAATTTGGAAAATTATTTTAGACTACAATTTTAATTAAAAATCAAATCATGAAAAAGTTATTTCTGCTGTTAGCAGTTATTAGTATCTCAACAGGAGTATGGGCACAGAAAGGTAAAGTGACCGCAGCTCTCAGTTTAATAGAACAGGGAGCTCTTGATAAAGCAAAAGAGGCTCTCGATGCAGCTTTTGCAAATGAGAAATCAAAAGACTGGTTCAATACATATTTTGCTAAAGGTAAATTCTGTCAGGCTGTATTTGAATCAGATAATCCCAAATTCAGTTCATATTGCACGGATCCGCTTGCTGAAGCCTATGAAGCATACGAGAAAGCTCTTGAACTCGATACAAAAGGGGGTACAAAGAAAAAGATCATAACCGGTATGATATATAATTCACTGGCCCTCGACATGTATAACCAGGCAAGCAAACAGTTCGAAGCCAAGGACTATGCGAACGCTTTTAAATCATTCGCAACACAGATAACAATTACTGAAAGCGATAAATATGTAAGCGCTCTTGATACAGGGATGTATTATAATGCCGGACTGGCTGCTATGAATGCTAAAATGTACAACGAAGCTATCAAGTACTTTGAAAAATGTGTTGAGCTTCAGTATCAGGGTGTTACTCCATATATTCAGATCTCTGAAAGTTACATGGGCCTTGGTGACACAGTGAAAGCTGAACAGTACCTGCTTGATCTTCCGAATAAATTCCCCGGCAATGACGACATAACACTGCAGCTCATTGACTTTTACCTTAAGGCTGGTAAATACGACAATGCGCTTAAGTATATAAATATGGCAAAGGCCAAGGATCCGGATAATTACAGTCTCTACTTTGCTTCAGGGATAATGTACCTTAATCTCGAGAATTATGATGAAGCCATAGTTGAACTCTCACGCTCAACAGAACTGAAAAACGATTTTTACGATACACAGTACGGGCTTGGTGCTGCCTATATAAATAAAGCAGCCAAAATGTTCGAGAAGGCAAATGAAATAATGGATGTAAATAAATACTCAGCTGCAATCGATGAAGCAAATGCAGTTTATGAAAAAGCTCTTCCTTTAATGGAAAAAGCTCTGGAGTTAAAACCTGATGATATTGATGCCCTGAAAAGCCTTCAGGAATTGTACTACAGGTTCAGGCAGAAAGATCCTTCACTTAACGCTAAATATGAAGCTGCAAAAGCAAAACTAAGCTCGCTTCAACAGTAGCAAATAAAATTTTTATGATATATATTAAGAAGGGTGTCTCAAAAGGGCACCCT